>NZ_CP003915.1:1264137-1580172 GCF_000521505.1 Advenella mimigardefordensis DPN7 | reverse complement strand
GCCGCCGTGGCGATTTCCTGTACGGGCCGGCGCTGCATCACCTCTGGCGTGTAACATCCCCAAATTGGACGCAAGCGAAGCAAAGGTGGCATCCTGCATGGACACCTCAACCACTCGTCCAACGCCAGTCCTGCTTCGCTCATACAAGGCTGTCATGATTGCACCATACAGATGGATGCCCGCCATGAAATCACAAATTGCCGCACCCGACTTAACCGGTGGCTGATCCGGATAGCCCGTGGAGTCAATGACACCGCACATCGCTTGCATGACCAGATCCATTGCCGGGTAATCACGGTAAGGGCCGGATTTACCGTAGCCCGAGCTTGATCCGTAAATAAGCCGCGGATTGATCTTGTGCAATTGCTCTGCGCCAACACCTAATCGCTCCATGACGCCGGGTGCAAAATTCTCGACCAGGATATCGGCACGCTGTACCAGCTCAATCAATAAATTACGCCCCGCCTCTTCCTTCAGATTGAGCGTGACGGGTTGTTTATTGGAATTGAGCATGGCAAAAGGCAGATCCGCGCCACCCATATCACCACGACTGCGCAGATGTTCGCCATGCAAGGGCTCAACCTTGATTACTTGCGCGCCGGCCATTGCCATCAAAAATGTCGCATAGGGGCCGTTGTACACGTGCGAAAGATCGATAACGACAATACCGTCCAGGGGTAGTTTATTTTGTTCTTTTTGCATGCTTGCTCTCTCCTTCATTATTCAATTTCCCCTGTTGCCATTTTCAGAAGGCGACAGGCCGCCAGCAAATGCGGACGGTCATACATCCGACCCTCTATGGAGACCGACCCGGCTTGCGGCTCCGCCTCGAAAGCGGCTACCACCTGCCGGGCGTGGTGCAGTTCTGTCGATGACACTTGAAATACTTCGTTAATAATCGCAATCTGGTCGGGATGGATGGCAGCCTTGGCCATAAACCCATCCCTCCGGGCCTGTTCGGCTTCGGCACGCAGTCCCTGCGCATCACGAAAATTGGTATAGACTGCGTCCACCGCGGTAACGCGCGCTGCGGCAGCGGTCAGCAGCGTCATTGACCGCACCATTTGAAACAGGGCGGTGTACTGACCCGTCTCGGAGCGATTAGCAGGCACACCCATATCGGTAGCCAGGTCTTCGCCGCCCCATAACATGCCCCACAGACGCCCGTTTTCTTGTCGTGGATACGAAGACAAATTGAGCACGGCTGCTGCGCTTTCGGTGACAACCGGCAGGATTCGAGTGGTACCAATCTCAATATTTTCCTTCGCCTCCAGGTCGGCGAGGCAGTCTTCCAGCTTTACCAGATCCTGCCCGCCTTCACATTTGGGCAGCATGATGCCGTAGGGTTTTGCTCCTATGACCGCCGCCAGGTCATCATGCAGCAACCCCGACTCCAGGGAATTGACCCGTACAAAAAGCGGCAGGTCACGATGTGCGGCGACAAAAGCCGCAGTGACCTCACGTGCCCGGGTCTTTTGGGCTGGGGGAACGGCGTCCTCTAAATCAAGGATCAGTGCATCGGCCCCGCAGCCGAGTCCTTTCGTCAGTTTGCGTTCGTCATGTCCAGGAACGAAAAGCAGTGAGCGCATATCAGAACGTTCCCTGAGAGAGAAAGCCGTCCACCGGATCGAAATCTTCCATTAGCTTTTTACCGACCAGGTCCTTCAACGTCTCCGTCGCGCCACCGCCCAGTGTTCCGTAACGAACCCCACGATAAAAACGGGAAACCGGATATTCATCGGTAAATCCATAGCCTCCGTGTACCTGCAGGGCTTCACTGGTCACCCGAATGGCCATCTCGTTGACAAACATCTTGGCAATCGCCGCTTCATGCGGATTCGGGAACGGATTCGCCGTCAGGCAGGCACGATACAGCAGGCTTCGCCCAGCTTCGATATCCCGGTACATCTCGGCCAGCTTCCAGCGTATGCCCTGAAATTGGCCGACGGTTTTGCCGAAAATCGTACGCTCGCGTACATACTTAATCGCTGCCTCGAAGGCACCTTCTGCCAGACCCAGCGATACGCTGGGATTAAGGCAACGCTGTGTATTGAACGCGGAAAGCAGCTTCTTGAATCCACCCTCGCGCAAAATAACGTTCTCCACCGGTACTTCACAGTTCTCGAAACGGATCTCGGCCAGATTTTCTCCGCCCATGGTGTGATACCTTGCCGTCACTTCAAATCCAGGGGTATGACGATTAACCAGCACGCAACCGATGCCGTCGCGACCAGGCTGATTATCGATACGGCTGAAGACGACGAACCACTCGGCCTCATCAGCACGACTGATCAGGGTTTTCACGCCATTGACGACCGCCCGATCGCCCTTGATCGTGGTGTTGGTCTTGTAGTTGGGCACATCCGTACCGGCGTGCGGTTCGGTCATGCACACTGCCAGCAGGGCTTCGCCAGTACAAACTTTAGGCAGGATATCCTGCTTCATGCTTTCCGGTGCGAAATTGGAAATCACCCGCACCTGCACCCCGACTTCGCCCATTAAAGCCATCGCTGTTACATAACATACCTTGGACACTTCCTCGATCACCAGGGCGGTGTCAAACACAGACATATCCGAACCACCGTACTGCTCGGGAATCGACATCCCCAGAACACCAATATCGGCCAGATCCTTCATGTTCTGCATGGGAAAGGTTCCGTCCAGATAGTCCATGGCCCGGCCCTGGAATTTATCGCGAGCCAGTTCCCGCACCGTACCCACCAGCGCCCGCTGTTCAGATGTCAATTGCAATTTTGGATTTGTCATGTTGTACTCCCCTGCTTAGAAATAGAATTTAAAATGTTTGTTGCCCACGTGGTGGCGTTTAGTCTGCAGTTATGGTTCACTCTGCTACGCCGGTGAAACGGGGTGGCCGCTTCTCTGCAAAGGCAGCCAGGCCTTCGGCATAATCGGCCGAACCCAGAATGGCCGGCAAGGCTGCTCGCTCCATGCGCAAGGCATCTTCCAGAGGACGTTCTACCCCGCGATACACCAGCCGTTTGATATGCGCCATAGCCGGCGCCGACCGTCCTGCCAGGAGAGTGGCAAATTCGTGGGCTCGTGTTTCAAGTTGATCCTGCGGCATGACTTCGTTCACCAATCCGATGGATAAAGCGTAATCACTTATCACGGGTTCACCGCTGAGCATCATATGCAACGCGCGACTCACGCCCACCAGCCGAGGCAGCCTTTGTGTACCGCCAGCACCAGGAAAGGCACCAACCCGGCTTTCGGTCAGACCCAGTGAAATCCCGCTGGCGGCAAAGCGCAAGTCGCAGGCCATGGCCAGCTCCAGCCCGCCACCAAGCGCCACGCCGTTCATCACGGCAATACTGACAAAGCGCGCATCGGCGATGGCATTGACCACATCATTAATACCCGCGTTGTGCTCAAGACGTTCGTGAAATGTCATTTGGGCACGCTGCTTGAGATCGGCACCGGCGCAAAAGCCACGACCGCTGCCACGGATCAGCACCACGCGTGCCGGGCTGGCTGCCACATCACGAATCGCCTGAAGAAATTCGATAACGGTTTCCCGTCCCAGCGCATTCATGCGATCGGGCCGGTTCATCCAGATCTCGAAAACGTGCTCTCCCAGATTTTTAACTACAATTTCGTTACTCATTGAAATCCCTGTGCTTTTTTGATGTCCTGCGCCTGTTTTTCCAAGGTCTCGCGATGATCAGGATGGGCGATCGCGATCAGTTGTCGTATTCGTTCGTTCAGTGAACATCCCTGCAAATGGGCAACCCCATATTCGGTAACCACAATATCCACATCTCCCCGTGAAGTGGTCACAGGGCGCATGCCCAGCGAAGCCACCAGCCGCGAATGCTTGCCATCTGCTGTCGCCGACGGAATCGCAATGATGGAGCGCCCGCCTGGCGATAATGTGCCCGCCCGTACGAAATCGGCATGTCCACCTAATGCGCCCAGGTAACGACCTCCCGCCACCTCGGCATTGACCTGCCCGGTTAAATCAATCTCAATGGCCGAGTTAACGGTATGAAAACACTGCAATGCCGAAGCCGTCGCCAGACTATGGGTATAGTCCGCGCAACGCAGTGACACAAGATTGTGCTGCGCCGCGAATTCACGCAAACGTTGAGTGCCAAACAAACCACCCGTTACCGTCAATCCAGCATCCAGGCCCTTGTGCGCGTTGCTTACAACGCCCTTTTCAACCAATGAAACCAATACATCCGACACCACTCCACTGTGAACACCCAGTTCCCGGTGATCTACAAGCGCCTCGGCGACCGCTGTCGGCAATGTTCCTACGCCCAATTGCACCGTTGCCCGATCCGGGATCAGCGCAGCAACCTGCCGCGCCACCTGACGCTCTACGTCGGATGGCTGTGCATCGGGCATATCCAGGATGCGATCATCACCTTCCACCAGAACATCTATATCCGCTGCGTCTACCAGTGCGTCCGCACCCAGCCTGGGCAACGCCGGATTAATGATCGCAATAACCACGCGCGCGCTGTCGATCATGGCCTGGGTAAAATCGGCGATAACACCAAGCGAATACTTCCCGGCAGATACTGGAACAACCTGAATGAGCGCAATGTCGATCCGTAATTTCCCTGATCGGAAAAGCCTTGGAATCGTACTGACATGCGACGGAAAGATGGCTGCACTAGCGGTTACCTTACGCGCCGTGCCCGCGCCATTGAGCGCATGAAATTGAAAATGGGCAGACAGCTCCGGCTGCAAGGTATTTGACACGCTCAGTCCGAACAACAAGGCACATGGGGGAAGCGCGGCACGTTGTTCAACCAGCTTCTGCGTCAATGCCAGTGGTTCGCCAGGTCCCTGAGGCCAGCCAATCACGTCGCCCGGCTGGATATAGTCAGCGAAACGCAACTGCGCCAAAAGCTGACTAGGCGATTGCATGGAGGTGACGCTACGGATTTCCTGTGACATATTGACTCAATAAATACCAATAATGGAACGATAAGCAAAGGCTGGCAGTCGCATCTACTACGAAGACGGAATCCGGTCGTTTGCAAGTTCAAGTTAGTGTAGAATCAAGTTCGCATACTGGTCCATGGCGATTTTTAGGACGCCGTGTCCTTGTTTTCAGAACCAAGAAAAATACCTGTCTTTCGGCAGGTAGCGCTCAAGAATCAGGGACAACGTGATCTGTATTCATATTCACAAAAATCATTAGAATAAGTACAGGAGACATTGCTTCATGCTGATTGATCTCGCTCAGCTGCGCACATTCGTTGGTGTCGCAGAGGAAGAGCATCTTACCCGTGCTGCGGAACGTTTACATATGAGCCAATCTGCCGCCAGCGCCCATGTGCGTGCCATCGAGGAAAACCTCGATATAGAGCTGTTTATACGCACCAACCGCAGTCTCAAACTAACGACAGCAGGCGAGCTGTTGCTTGAACGCGCGCGTGATCTTCTGAATGAAGCAAATGCATTCACTTCTTTCGCACGTGAGCTACGGGGCAAAATCGAAGGCGCACTCGTGGTCAGTTCAAGCAGCGATCCCAGCATCAGCCGCGTCGCGCAAATCGTGGCGGCCATGCATCGCATGCACCCACTGGTCAAGATCGACCTGCGTGCTCGCCAGTCAGCCGGAACCCGGCAGGAGCTGAAAACCGGAGAACTGGATGTCGGCGTCATGCTCGGCCCTTCTCTGGACCCTGGCCTGATTCATTACGAGCTGACAAAAATTACGTTTCGTATCGTGGGCCCGATAGACTGGAAAGAGCAGATAGAGAACGCGGACTGGAAAGCGCTGGCCGCCATGCCATGGATTGCTCCCATGGATAGCAGCAAGGCATATTCGGACATGCTTGCGGGCCTGTTCGAAACGCGAGGCCTGAAACCCAATACTGCTGTCCGCTTTGATAATTCATCGTTGGCGCGCTCCATGCTCCTGTCCGGCATGGGCCTCATGCTGATGCGCGAAGAACATGCGCTCGAGGACGAAAAAAGCGGTATCCTGGCTATCGCGCCACTGGGCATCACACAGCTTCCACTGTTTATAGCGCATCAGGTGTGCCGCAAAAATGATCCGCTTATCGTTGCCTTCATGGAAGCAGCACGGCAGGTGTGGCCTGGAATTAAGCCAACTGTTGAATAACACCTGCAATATCTGTTTTGTCGGCGCGCCTTGTCGCGCCGCAATTTTATCAATCATTGCAATTCATACGTAATTTTTGCGTTAAACAGGGTCGCTCTGGCATTCACATCCTGCATGATCGTTTGCTCTCCGGGATTCGTCCAGTCTTAATCAGAACCAGCGTATCGTGACTCTGGGCACCTGTACTTAAAAATTCCCCATCGATAGAAAACCATCCACCGGTTCAAAATCACTAACCAGTTTTTTACCGACCAGGTCTTTTAGCGTCTCCACGGTGCCGCCACCCAGTGTCCCGTAGCGCACAGCACGGTAAATGCGGGAAATCGGGTAATCATCGGTAAAGCCATAGCCACCATGCACCTGCAGTGCTTCGCTGCTAACGCGTATGGCCATTTCGTTGTTGTACATCTTGGCAACCGCCGCCTGATGCGGATTGGGAAACGGGTCCGCCGACAAGGCGGCCTGATACAACAGTGCACGGCCCGCTTCAATATCGCGATACATCTCAGCCAGCTTCCACTGAATCCCCTGAAAATCTGCCACGCGCTGGCCGCGAATCGTACGGTCTCTCACGTAATTGATCGCCTCTTCGAAGGCCGCCTCGGCCAGCCCAAGCGAGACGCTAGGATTCAGGCAGCGCTGGGTATTAAAGGCCGTGAGCAGTTTCTTGAAAGCGCCCTCACGCAGAATCACATTTTCCAGTGGCACCTGAACGTCGTTGAACTGAATCTCACCAAGAAACTCGCCGCCCATCGTATGGTAGCGTGCAGTCACTTCAAATCCGGGCGTATTCCGATTAACCAGCACACAGCCAATACCATCACGACCAGGTGTACCGTTGATTCGGGTAAAGACGACGAACCACTCTGCCTCATCCACCTTGCTGATCAGGGTCTTAATGCCATTCACTACAGCGCAATCGTTCTTGATGACCGTATTGGTTTTGTAGTTGGGTACGTCTGTGCCGGCGTGCGGCTCGGTCATCCCCACGGCCATATTGACTTCACCGGTACACACCCCGGGCAGAATTTTCTGCTTCAGGCTCTCTGGGGCGTATTTGCTGATGACCCTGGTCTGGACGCCCACAGAACTCATAACGCCCATGGCGGTCGCGTAGCAATACTTGGCAATTTCTTCCAGCACCAGTGCAGTATCGAATACGGGCAACGCCAGGCCACCGTATTCTTCGGGTACCGACATCCCCATTACGCCAAGTTTGGCAAGTTCCCGCAAATTTTCATGAGGAAACGTGCCGTCCATGTAATTGATCGAATTGGTACGCCAGTGCTTATCCCGCGCCAGATCCCGGACAGTGCCGATCAATGCCCGTTGTGTCTCGTTCAATTTCAGTTTCTGGCTGCTCATGCGGTGATCCTTTGTGCGTAATACCCTGTTATCGTGCGCGCATTACCGATTTGATCCAAAAATGTTCAGACATTCCTGAAGTGGAGCTCTCATCGCAATGCATATTTGTCAAAATTATAGGTAGTACAAGGAAGGACCGTCCATGTTGATTTTAGGGACGCCGCGTTTCGCTTTTGGGGATATGAGCATACGAGCCGGGTGACAACTAACGCCGTCTGTGATTTTGATAAATCACATCTGAATGGTAGGTGCAGGAATTTATTGATTCAGCTAACAGGACGAAAAATAGCACTAATATCCCGACCAATATCCTTTGATTGCTCAATATTTAAAAGCAAGGCCAATAATTTTTCCAGCTGGAATTGATCCATTGTCCCGCGACCCTGGTTCATGTATTTCTCCTTAAGCGCGACATCGTTAAGCGTCATTTCTGCCTGATCGACTTTGTTTCCATGCAGAGTAACTGGAGCATGCTCATTCATCTGTAGCGTGATAACACAATCGGTGACCTCCAACGCGTCGTCTGACACCAATTTAATTTTTTTACGCATTTTGGAAACCTCTGGATCATCAATCTGCTCCTGTTGTAACCCGTTCACTCCCAAAGGGTGACCCAGAATAGCAAGAGCAACCCAATGCTGGGCGCTGACGATTGCTGCAAACATGTCCGTGGGAGCTGCGTTATCAGTCAACGTTTTAGTACGCTTACTCACACGCACCTCTACTCCTTGAACGTTCGTATTCGTCAAGTCTGACAACGCAGCACTTTTAAGAACATTCAACAGAGGATGAATTACCACGCCACAAGGATAAGGCTTATATGAAACACGGCGTATCTCAAAATCTTCGCCCAGGCCTGAAAATGCAGCATCCCAATCAGCACCGGGGGCATAGGCGGCAATCAGACCACGCTCACCACTTATTACTTCTGCAGTGCTTGTAAAGCCAGCTTGAGCAAGCAATACTGCCTGCAAACCGGCACTGGCAGAAAATGCCGGTACAACCATTCCGGACATGGCGCCGTGCGTCGCTCGCAAGCCTGCCGCCTGAGTGGCCGCAAGGCCTATAGCCCATCCTGTCGATGCTCGATCCAATCCCAATGCTATAGCTCCAGCCGCAGCAGCACCTATCGGTCCAGTTACTCCTGTCAAATACAAACCGAAGTTGGGTTCTGGCGCATAACGTGTCAAAGCATTGGCCAGCTTACAAGAAAATTCTATTCCCGCAATCAAAGCTGACAAAAATTGCTGTCCTGACAGTTTGTGCTCACTGTGCGCCAGCGCAAGTAACACAGATGCTATCGGCCCTGTAGGATGGGTGATCGTGGGCACATGTGTATCGTCAAAGGCATAAACCGCAGAACTCAGGCATGTCAGGAATGCCGCGTCCTTTGCTTGTGCGTTCTGTGTTGTTCCATATATTGGCACTGTTCCGGAACCCACTGTTTGTGCGGCCCTATTCACCGGATCGGACTGTGCTGCTCCCAATACACAACCAAACCAGTTTACTAATGCCCGCTTACTTTCGTATATGATTGCAGCAGGCACTTGCTCAAACCTTCGCCGCTCAATAGCATCGAGCATCATGCCTGTAACCGTCGCGTTCCTGCCTGATTTGATCCGTGTTTCTCCTGTTTCTTCCGATCGCAATCCATTCCGTTTTACTGCCTGCGCGACAGCTGGATAATGGCCCGAAAGTGGGAGCGCAGTTGCGCCCAGCAAGAGAGCTCTACGTTTTATTTTCATGAACGTCCTTTCAATAGAATTCTTCGAATATCGGCAAGCAGGCTGTAATCAGCACAGCAGCCGTTCAGAGGGAATTCCTGGCGGCCTGCCCCACTTCAAATATTTCTCAAACATCGTACGCATCGTAAACAGGACGAGATTTGTCGCGAGGCCATCACAAAAACCAGAAATCAGTGCGGCTTCGAATATGCGTTTTGTGGTAACTATAGTCAAGACCGGGTAAACCACGATTCCAAACGTTTCAGGTTGGAAACAGTTGAAGAAAATATCCAAGCAATTGTTTTTTTTGAAGAAAAAAAATCACCTCTTCAATCAGAACGGAATCGATCAGAATATCGGGACGTCGTCACTGAAAAATACGCATAGACTGAATGACACCACTTTTTTAGAATTATGCCTATTTTCGCAATAGCAGCGAACGGGCTATCAGCCCCTCGCACTATTTCGCTGTAGCGATACCTATCGTAGGCTAGGACATCACGCCCTTACGACCATAAATTCAGAGATATGTTGGGTGAGGATGAATTTTGCTTTAGTACAGAACCATTAACTAATGCTGCCTACGGTCCAGCGAACCCGGTGCTTCGAAATACCCTCACCGCTTCCCCTTCCCCGCCGACGTCAACGCCATCGCAGCACTCGCTATCGTAAACACCGCCATAATCCACGCCATGGTCCAGGGAGTACCGTCACTGAGTCTGGCCAGAAGGATTGAAGAGATAATGCCACTGCCATACTGCAATGAACCTATTAAGGCCGAAGCGGATCCGGCCAGTTCAGGTACGCCATCTAAAGCGGCCGCTGTTGCGCTGGCAGCAATCATCGCATTCATAGAGAAGAATATGAAAACAGTGATCACGATGCTATAAATTCCACCGATTTTGAACCATACCAGCAAGGCGAGGACAATCATCGCCATCATGGCAATCACGGTTGCAATACGCAATAAGATATCCAGGTCGATTTTTTTCACCAGAGAACGGTTGGCAAAGCTCAGTCCGATAACACCTAACAGATTAATAGCAAAAAGCGCACCATAGTATTGGGTTCCAACACCATAATATGTGATATACACAAAGGGTGAACCGGCAATAAATGCATAGGCGCTGACATAGAAGAACGCGATACATAACGTATAACGCATAAACTGTCGGTTACTCAGTAGTTTTCGGTAGCTGCCAAATGCGCCGAACACAGATGTTCTGGCACGTTTCTCAGCGGGATGCGTTTCAGGTAATAGAAAAAGAGAGAAAAACATCAGCGCGCCAATGACAGTCAGCAGCCAGAAAATGCTGTGCCATGAACTGATTCTGATGATTTGACCACCAAGTAACGGGCCGACGATCGGCGCGATCGCCATGATAATCGTCAGGGTTGAGAGCATTTGCGCGGCTTTGGTTCTTGCATAAAGATCCCGAATAATGGCGCGTGCCAGCATGGGGCCGGTACAGGCGCCCAGCGCCTGGAAGACGCGCCAGAACACAATCTGTTCGATATTTTGGGATAAGGCACAGCCGATTGATCCGACAATAAAAAGGATCATACCGATAAATAATGGAATACGCCGACCAATGCGATCGCTGATGGGTCCCCAGATTAACTGAGCGACGGCAAAACCAACAAGGAAGCCGGTAATGGTGAGTTCCACATCGCCTTGTAAATCACGCCGCATTTGCGGCATGGCGGGCAGATAAATGTCCGTGGACAGCGACGTAAACGCCATTAACGCGCCTAATATGGCCAGAAAAAGCCAACTGCTGTGTTGCAGCTTATTCTGGCCGGACTGCTTGGGTGAGAGTGTCATTTTGAAGGATGATAATGGGTGCCAAATTGTGATTTTGGCATGATCCGGCTGCGCCGGACCTGTTTCATTTGATTAGGTGTTAAAACGTCTGACCGATTTACTGTCGGATCAGACATCCAGTTTCCGCCCGGTCAGCCACTCGACCATTGCCGGATCCCGATGAGAAAAGAATGCGCTTGTTGCCGTGTCCATGGCAGTGATTTTATTCATATCCTCATCAGAAAGTTCGAAATCAAAAATATCGATATTTTCCTGCATGCGTTCTTTTCGAACCGATTTTGCCAATGCGATGATTCCGCGTTGAGTCAGCCAGCGCAATACGACCTGCCCCACTGATTTGCCGTATTTTTTTCCAATATCAATGAGCGTTGGATGATTGAAAAGATTATTGCGGCCTTCCGCAAACGGCGCCCAGGCTTCCGGTTGCACTTCCTTGGTTTGCAGCCAGGGTACTGCATGCAGCTGCTGATTAAAGGGATTCACTTCGATTTGATTAACCGCCGGGTTTACCTTATTGAACGCAATCAAGTCCGCGATTCTATCGGGATGAAAGTTGCTGACGCCGATAGCGCGAACTTTACCCTCAGCCAGTAATTCTTCCATGGCTCGCCATGCCCCATGAACATCCCCAAACGGCTGATGGATAAGGTACAAATCCACATAATCCATTTGCAGACGATTCAGCGACCGCTGAAATTGCGCTTTGGCACCTTCATAGTTTGTATCCTGCAACCACAACTTGGTCGTAATGAATAATTCATTACGGTCAATGCCTGCGCTTTTTATTGCATTGCCAACCTGGGTCTCGTTCAGATAAGACGCTGCAGTGTCGATGAGGCGGTAACCGGATTCAATCGCATCGATTACAGAGCGCTCACACTCGGCTGTATCACTTATCTGAAATACCCCAAAACCGAGAATCGGCATTGAGACACCATTATTAAGAGTAATCGTATTCATTTACTTTTCCTGTATGTTCAATCGGCCCGGTCGCTTTTGCGATTACTTCAAGCCCTCGTTTTCGTGGCCGCTATTGCGTACCAGGATAAAACCTATTTCTAAGAAATTTATCTAATCGATTTGACAATATCGTCGTTATTGCGCCTGAAGCTGCTGTCGGCTCAACACGCTATTTAATAAAGCATTATCCTTGCCCAATTTAATCAGCCATTGACTCAACTGCGCTTTGGCTTCGATGGCTCGCTGTCCTTCCATGACAAAGAGAATGCCATCTCGTTCCTTACCGCCTTTGAGCTGCAGGCCTGGCAGAACGGTACAACCACTGCAATATCGCTGAACATCGTCAAAGCCGCTGCCTACCCCGTACCCCGCATTGGTATTGAATGGGATCACCGTTTTGCCGCTCAACCCGTATTGCTTGATAAAACTTTTCATCGGCGGCGGCATTTGCATCCCCCAGGTGGGAAACCCCAAAAAGATCACATCGTACTGCGCGATGTTATTGATCTGCGTTTTTAACTTTGGTAAAAACCCGGCTTTATTCTCCCGACTGACCTGATCCACCGTCGCCTGATAATTTTCAGGGTACGGCACTTGTGTTTCAATACTGACCAATTCGCC
This sequence comes from Advenella mimigardefordensis DPN7, assembly GCF_000521505.1. Classification (GTDB taxonomy): domain Bacteria; phylum Pseudomonadota; class Gammaproteobacteria; order Burkholderiales; family Burkholderiaceae_B; genus Advenella; species Advenella mimigardefordensis. The sequence goes on along the minus strand of NZ_CP003915.1, from coordinate 1,567,571 downwards.
CTGGGTTTGCTGCTGAATCAGCTCAGCAATCGCTTTTGTATTGCGTGTTCGGGATAAATACACGATCAGTACTTTTGTATCGGCAGACCCGACTGCTCTTTTTTCGGCAACCGCAGTTTGCCGTGCAATGGCATGACCCGAAAAAACAGAACCTGCAAGCAATAAAAATACTAAATAGAATGAATAAAAACGCCTGGACTTCACATACCCTGTATGACACCAGGGCGACAGAACCATTCGGATTCTTGAAAAATAAAGCCTTTTTTGCATGATTGTCTCGGTTTATCATCTAGTAGCGCGGACACATAGAACAGACCGTCATCAGCCTGCAACTGAGCAACGCACATTAGGTTACCGAGCTCTTGCTCATCCCCGCTATTTACCCGTACCTGACTCGGCTCTGATTTGCCTGCTCATATTCGTCTGCATAAACAACATTCTACAGACGCATGGGCCTTGCATTAAGTAGCAAATTGCGGAAGGCTTATTGAAATTTACTCATCAATTGTGTCGTGCTGATTTTCCATCACCACTGCCCGGTGCAGCTGGCCAGACGCTATTGCACATGTTATTTACCTTCCACCGTTACCAACCCGGTACTTTCCCAGCGCTGCTGCCGACGTCCTAACCAGACTCCCAATATCAGCCAAATAGCCGACAAAGGTACCGCAATGGCTGCGATCCCCGTCAAACTCAGCCCGATTGCCAGCAGTCCGGCGTAGCTCCATGCGGCTATCTGGTCACCGCCACGATAAACTACCGTATCGATGAAGTTCTTGGTCTTGTATCTGTCCTCACGCGACACAGCCGTAAAAAGCACTTCACGGGCAGGCCTGGTGAGGGCATAATTACTCACATTACGCACGACCTGAAATACAACAAACAGTCCGATACCAGGGAACGTTGCCAATCCGGCAAACCCCAGCATGCTCATCATGGGCATTGCGCACAGTGTCAATGCGACACCGAGCCACTGCATGATACGTCCAGTCAGAAATAACTGAACACCTAATGTAATGCAATTGACCCACAAGCTGATATCAGCGAAGAACGCGGTACGCGCGGCCCTATCGGCAAAATATTGCTCTGCGATCGTCGCCTGCTGAAAGTACAGGATGGTAGACGTAACGGCATAACACAGGATAAAAATGGCGATACCCAATAAATAGGGCGACCGAAAGGTGTGTGTAATGCCGGCCAGCAAGCCACCGCCTACTGGTTCGTGCCCTTCCCTTCGTTCGATGGGGCGTTTAAAGGCATCGCTGATACCTGATAAGCGTCGTGTCGCAAACACGGCTACTTCGAGCAACACGATAGAAATCAGCAACAGCCAGGTTTGCCCCAATCGCTCTACCAGTCCGGAAGTCAGCGCGGAGCCGGCAATACCACCTACGGTCGCGCCGGTAGCCAGAAAGCCGAAAACTCGTTTCGCCTGCTCCCCGCTGAAGACGTCAACCATGAATGACCAAAAAACGGAGATGACGAAAAGATTGAAGACGGACACCCAGATAAAGAATGCCCTGCCAATCCATACATGTTGTTCTGGCGTCGCATTCATCAATAGCAGCATAAACGCCACCAGATTAAGCATGAAGAAGCGGTAGGCAATCGCAATGAAGCGCTCTCGTGGCCAGCGTTTGACGACCCAGGCAAACAAGGGGTTGATCACGGTCATGGCGATCAACGTCCCCGTAAAAAGCCAGGGCAGATTATTCACCCCTCCAGCAACGCCCAATTCTTCACGTATGGGTCGTAATATGTAATACGCAAGAAAAAGTGAAAATACATAGAGCCAGGACCAGGCCAGCGCTTTCCCTTCTCCTGGATGAATTTGAACGATTTTCCGCAAGCCCTCGCCGAGTCGACCATAGGTATTATTCGGCCCTGAAACTGATATCGAAGTTGTCACTATGATGTCTTCAGTCTTTAAAGCGCCCGCGGATAGCTTCAAGGTCGTCTGTAAACACAGCCGGCTCGTTGGCCAAAGACAGATTATCCCGATCACGAATGCCATCAATTCCGTTAGCCGGATCAGCAGGCAGGGCCGAGAAAAGCGGTTCCAGATCAGATTGTGCACTGCCTTTTTCGCTCACCAGTTCAAAGGTTTTACGGTTCGCTGCAGGTGACGTCAGCGAGCCCACAAGAACCTGAGCAATCTGGGCGCGAGCGATCACGCCGTCAGACGGCGAGCCCGCCCAGTGGGTATCGCCCTGGCGCAACACGAGCCGGAGCTGATCAGGCGCGTTATAGTCAAACCATCCCGGGCGCACAATGGTGTAAGGTAAACCGCTGGCGCGTACAAGTCGCTCCCCGCGCCGCTTCCAGTCGTGCCCGACGGTAGGTTTCGTGACACCAACGGCGGTCATCAAAGCAATGTGTGCGGGCGCTTTCAGCACACTCAGAACGTTACGGACGGCGCCATAATTGACCGCCTCCGCCGCTTTTGCATCATTACCACCGACTCCATGAGTAAAGACGATGCCGGTCACGCCATCGACCGCCTCGCGTAGCGTCTCCGCTCGAGTCAGTTCACCAACAATAATCTGCACACCCTCAGGAAACAATCTGGCCTGCGCCGGATCGCGCACCAGGGCTTTGGTTTTATACCCTCTCCTGAAAGCTTCCGCGACGGCCAGCCGGCCAACGCTGCCGCTGGCACCAACGAACAATACAACCGGATTCTCACTACTCATGGTATCTTCCTTTTCTGGTTCGCTCTCAGGAGCGGGCTTGCTATCTGCCGATTGCACTGCCGCCCGTTGCGGTGACTGTGCAATCGCCGTTTCCGGCAGCAATGACGGAGCAAGTAGAAACGTTAAAAGTAAATGTATGGTAAAGCGATTCATTTTTTTCCTTTTGGACGCGACCGCAATCAGCGGCCAGCTTGCTCATCGATCCACTCGAGAATCAAATCAGCAATTTGCAAATTATTTCGGTCCATCATCATCATGTGACTGTTACCACGAACGCCGGTTTCTGCGGTGGTTATAAGCCGGATATTGCCCCTTGCCGCATCGACACGTTTTTTAAAAGCTTTGCAGTCGTTGAAGCGATCTTCCCAGGTTGGCCCCGGCATTCCTGTTGGCGAAGCGAGGTGATCGCCGAAAAGGATAAAAATCGGCGTTTTCGCAAGAACCGCGATTTCATCGCCGGTATGAACCTGCGCATTGCAGGTGCCCGGTTCTATCATGACGATGCCACGAATACCTTTTGCATTGATCAGTGCAGATTGCAGCGGATACGAGCCGGACTGAGAGTGGCTGAGCAACACAGCACCATTCAGTTGCAGCGCGAGATCAGCCAACCCCTTCCAGTTCGGGTTCTCTGCACGCGAGGCCCCGCGAAGATCGGGCACACTTTGCCTGGAGAGCTTATCGGCTGCCTCTATAGGAAACTGCGTATCCGGAAATGGCTTGCCAGGCTCGGGCCCGAAACGGAAATTGGTCCATGCGCCGAAACGGTCAGCCAGCCGTAGCATACTCGGCTGCTGGTCAGGCGATAACTTGCCAGCGCGAACACTGTTGAAAACCGACTGGTCAAACCCCGAGCGAGCTCGGCCAATCTGATCAACAACATAAACGGGATGGCTCTTGCGAACAAAATACTCGTACCAGCCCATGCGGCCGTCCGGCGTCGTATCGTAGGTTTTTCCGCTGAGCGTGGCGCCGTGCACCATGACTACCGGCACTTTGGTCTTCCCATCCGGAACCATATACTCAACATACATCTGATTGACGGAGATCCGGTCATCCGGGCCGAAACTGCCAAGTTCAGTCGCGGACCGTTCAACCTGCTCACCCCCGACAAAGAAACTTCCACGCGATTGAAGCACCAGTGGGCTCTCAGCGCGGGCGATGTCCTGTAAATGCTGTCCGAACGCGGAACCCACGGTCAGCATGCCTGCCAACACGGAAACAGCCACAGTTGCTGCACGTAGAGGTCGCGCAAACACGTTATTGATTGATTTCATTTTTTCCCGAAAGTTAATTAACAGAAGCGGCGGAAGCACGTCCGACATCCCGCCCATGCGCAGCTTGATTTAATCCAGATGTTTCTCCGCAAGGAACTTTGCCACCAGGTCCGCTATCTGCACATTATTCAGATCAGACATCAGGAAGTGCGTGTTGCCCTTTATGCCGATGTCTGGCAAATGCACAAGTCTGGCGTCGCCCCCATGGCGGTTGATGGCATCTACCCAGAGTTTGGCCATCGCCAGACGTACCCGCCAGTTGTCCTGGCCACGTTCGGTGGTCGGCGTAACCGGAAAGTTGTCACCGTAATAAATCACAATTGGAATACGGGTTAATTTCGTGAAGTCCGTCAAAGACACCACCTCAGGCTTCAGCGTCCCTGCAGCACTGGGCATGTCATTTGGCATTTCTCCCTCTGGAAAGATGAATCCGCTACCTGGTTCAAGCGCAACGATGGCCTTGACGTTCGGGTTCTTGATGGCCGTCAGCCAGCCTGGCCCGCCTGCCTGCGAGTGAGAAAACAAAATACCAGGCCCCGTCTTGTCGAACAGCGCTGCCATTGCGTCCGAAATCACGCCGGCATCGTACGGGCCGGTGTTCGGCGTGACCGATCTGAAAAATTGATCCAGAGTCTCAGGCTTGCGATCGAACTGCACGTTTTCGAAATAATTCGGCCATTTGCCAAGACGAAATTGGTCGAAGAAAAGTTGATCGTATGGGGTCGGTTCGATCGCCGTCGCGACCGTGCTGTTGCCTGCACGACCACGACGCGGCTGATCGACCAGATAGACCGGAAAGCCCCGGCGCAGGAAAATCGTTTGAAATCCTTCCCGGCCATCCGACGTGGTTTCCCAACTACGTGCAGACTGATAAGCGCCATGTAACATCACGATAGGCAGTGGTTTGGGGTTACGCGGAACTTGATAGAAAGCATAGAGGTGATCTCCATGGAATGTCTGCCCGCGTGATGTGGGGTTATCGTTATCGTACGCGCCGGGCGTACTGGCAACTTTTCCGCCCACAGCAAAGCTTCCCTGTTCCTGAATGACCAAAGGCCCGCTGGACGCATTTGAACCTGCATGAAAGGCGGTGCACGCAGTCAGCGAAGCCACGGCCATCATGGCCAACAACGTTTTACTCATATTTAACTCCCTGAGGCCGCAAGCGCCTGGGTCAGTGCCGTGCGCGCTCGCTCGGCAGCCTGTTTATCCCCTCGTTCGGCCAAAATTGTCGTGACCTGGCGCAACTGCGCTGCGCCGATACCCACTCGCATACTGGCGCGCATATGCGACAGCAGTTGCGCCTCTACACCCGGGGTTGCAGCCAGTGCGCCCACCGTGGCGAGTTCACGGCTTTGCCAGTCAAGATTGTCACGCTCGAAGATGGCGCCGAACAGATGGGCCTGAAGGTATTGATTGATGACAGGCGCAAAATCTGTCACTGCGTTCTTCACAGGTGCACCGGAAATTTTGGTCTGGTTAGCGGTACCCGCTGCGAGCAGTTCTTCGCCAACAGGAATGGCGCGTTCAGGTTCCCGACCAGGCTCGTCCTGAATGCCACGTTGCTTGCGCGCTTCAACGACCTTCAATAGTTCGCCAAGCGCATTAAGACTTTTCGGAAAACCGACATACGCGTACAGTTGCACCAGAATTTCCCTGGCTTCGCTGATAGTCAGGCTGGCGTCCAGTCCCTGGTTCAGAGCTGCGTTCAGCCCCGGCATATCGCTCGAAGCCATAAAGGCGGCGATCAATGGAATCGTCTGCTGCTTGTTCGATAACGCGTCGGTATTCGGTTGCTGGGTCGTACCTGGCGACGCCTCGGTATTTGCAGCGGTCTGGCTCTGGGTAAGCATTAAGCCAAGGCTTACGGCCAGTACGGCGGTTAGTGCGCGGATCTTCCGATCCATTTCGGTGTAGGTATGGCTCATCGAGTAGCATCTCCATCCAGTGCTTGTTTCAGCCACACGCGAATCGGCCTGGTGCCGGTCAGTGGCAAGGATATCGACAATGGAAAAAAGAGCGCCCAATAGCGACTGGCCGCTGCCATTCCTTTCGAATACCTGAATCTTACGGGATGAGAACGATTCGATTAAGCCCCTAAATCCGCATTCACTACTGAGCTATACTCATTAATTAGTATGACGCTGGGGGAATATGAGAACGTATGCCGACAGCGGGACGACCGCTACACGCGATAGCGCAAGGCGTCCACAATGACAGACATCGCCCCGGATGCCTGACGTCTGCTGGGGTAATAAAGATGGTATCCCGGGTAGAGGCTGCACCAGTCTTCCAGTACACGGACCAGCCTTCCTGCAGCGATATCTTCCTGCACCATATCCTCGGGCAGATAGGCCAGGCCATACCCGGCCAGCGTAGCCCGACATATAGACGAACTATTGTTGAACACCCACTGGCCGCGCACGGCACATTTGATTTCCCGGCCATTTTTATCAAAGTCCCATGACAGAATCCGACCATGTGTTGCCAATCTGAGCCGGATGCAATCGTGCCCGGTCAGCTCCTGTGGAGAACGGGGCCGTGTTCGCTTAGCAAAATAGCGCGGGGTACCCACTACTGCCATACGTAAATCGGGGCCGATGCGTACTGCGATCATGTCTTTTGCGATCTGGTCCCCCATACGCACACCCGCATCAAAGCGCTGAGACACAATGTCTCCCAGCATGTAGTCAACCATGATTTCAACATGAATATCCGGATAATCGCGCATGACTTTGGACAATTTTGGCCAAAGTACAGTCGTTGCCGCATGTTCGGCTGAGGTGATGCGAATGCTCCCAACCGGCTTATCGCGCAAATCCTTCACTGCAGCGACCTCGGCATCAATATCGTCGAACCTGGGCGCCACGCTGGCGAACAGACGTTCACCCGCTTCGGTGGTGGCAATACTGCGTGTCGTGCGCGTCAGCAGTTGCACGCCCAGGCGGGTTTCCAGGCCCCGAACCGCATGGCTCAACGCAGATGGGGAGACGCCAAGCTGCGCAGAGGCTTTGGTAAAACTGCCTTCGCGCGCAACATGTACGAAAGCAAGCACATCGTTAAACGTTTCCATCGCCATAGATCAATGCTCCTGCGCCGGGTATCGCAACGCATCTATCAGCACGCTCATTGCGCGGGACAGTTGACGCCTGCTCGGGTAATAGAGGTAGTATCCGGGAAAGGTTGCGCCCCAATCCTGTAAAACGGCCTTAAGTTGCCCGGTGGCAAGGAATGATTGCGCCATCTCATGCGGAATATAGGCCAGCCCGAAGCCGGCCAGCGCGGCCTGAAGAATGGGCGCAGTTCGGTTGAACACCAGTTGCCCCTCAACCCGCACATTGATGGCGTGCTTTCCCTTTTTGAGCTCCCATGCGTAAAGCTCTCCATGACTCATCAGCCGCAGATTAATACAATCGTGGTCAACCAGATCCTGCGGCCTGCGAGGTGGCGGGTGCTGCGCCAGATAGGCGGGCGAACCAACAATCGTGAAGCGGATATCCGGGCCGATACGAACGGAGGTCATGTCCCGGCCCAATGAGTCCCCAAGACGCACCCCCATATCGTACCGCTCTTCAACAAGATCAACGAAACGCGACTCCGCGGTTATCTCTACCTTGATCAGCGGGTGCCGGGGAAGCACTTGCGCGAGCCTGGGCCACAAAACGGTCTCGGCTGCATTCTCTGTAGCAGTAATGCGAATGGTGCCGGCAGGTTGATCACGCAACTCTCTGACCGCCTCTAATTCAGCCGTGATTTCCTGAAAGCGCGGGGCGATATTGCGCATGAGCCGCTCCCCTGCTTCGGTCAGCGACACACTGCGAGTCGTGCGTGTGAGCAGCCGTACGCCCATTCTGGCCTCTAGCGCGCGAATCAAATGACTGAGCGCCGATTGCGATACGCCCAGTTGCGCCGCCGCACGCGTGAAGCTCTGCTCACGTGCAACGGCAAGAAACGCCAGAAGATCGTTATAGCTGTTTTTCGTCATATATGAGTTCACTTCACAAGTATTTGCCGATTTTACTATCTAGTCGAACACAAGTGTGATCGTTATATTACTCAATAACACAAATCCGCGATGCAACCACTACGCCGCGATCGTGCCGGTTTGTATACAGGCGTCACATAAAAAGTCGAAGAGATCGGCCCATACAAGCGGCCGGCGTTCAATGACAACCGGCAAGCGACAGTTGGCAGGCCACCGAATCACCCACTACTTGAAGGAATTTGATCTATGCAAAAACGCAAATTAGGAAATAGCAATCTGGAGGTCTCAGCCCTGGGCTTAGGCTGCATGGGCCTGAGCCATGGCTATGGACCAGCCACCGATACCAGTCAGGCAATCGCTTTGATCCGGGCCGCGGTCGATCAGGGTGTCACGTTTTTTGATACGGCCGAGGTGTATGGCCCCTATCTTAACGAGGAAGTAGTTGGTGAAGCACTGGCACCCGTGCGCGACAAAGTCGTGATCGCCACTAAATTTGGGTTCACCTTTGGAGATGACAACAAACAGCAAATTCTCAATAGCCGGCCCGAACATATCCGCCAGGCAGTAGAAGGATCGCTTAGACGCCTGAAAACAGATGTGATCGACTTGCTGTACCAACATCGCGTTGACCCCAATGTACCAATAGAAGACGTCGCCGGCACAGTTCAGACACTGATTGCAGAGGGCAAGGTTAAACACTTTGGCTTATCCGAAGCCGGTGCACAAACCATCCGTCGCGCGCATGCCGTGCAACCGGTCACCGCTTTACAGAGTGAGTACTCGCTGTGGTGGCGCGAACCCGAACAGGAAATCCTGCCGACGCTGAAAGAACTGTGCATCGGCTTTGTTCCTTTCAGTCCGCTGGGCAAGGGTTTTCTGACTGGAGCCATTAAGGCAGGAACAACCTTTGGCAGTGACGATTTCCGAAGCATCGTGCCGCGCTTCGCTCCGGAAGCAATACAGGCGAACCAGATCCTGGTAGATGTGCTCGACCAGATTGCCACAGATAAAGGCGTGACACCCGCGCAGATCGCACTGGCATGGCTGCTGGCTCAACACCCCTGGATCGTGCCTATTCCAGGGACGACCAAACTGCATCGACTGCAGGAAAACCTGGATGCTGTGCAGATCGATCTGTCGTCAGCCGACCTGAAAAAGATCGCGCAGGCACTGGCCGCAATTGAGATTCAGGGTGACCGCTATCCAGCCGCGCTGCAGGCACGCGTGGGGAAATAACGGTAATCGCAGCCTTTGGCTGATTGCCCGACCATTCCCCCACCTGCGTGAGCCGATTCGCTAAAATGATGCATTAGCTCCATTTTGGCCGAAGTCATGACATATGCTGTAAAAGAAATATTCAAAACGCTGCAAGGCGAAGGGGCGCAGGCGGGGCGCGCGGCGGTATTCTGCCGCTTTGCCGGATGCAATTTATGGTCCGGGCGCGAAGCTGATCGCGCCTCTGCCGCCTGTACATTTTGCGATACCGATTTTGTCGGGACTAACGGCATAGGCGGTGGTAAGTTTAATACTGCTGCTGAGCTGGCCATGACACTGGGCAAGACCTGGGGGCCAGATCAGGCTTCGCGTTATGTTGTGTTTACCGGAGGTGAGCCGCTGCTGCAACTGGATACAGCACTGATCGAAGCGGTGCATGCCGAAGGCTTTGAGATAGCTATCGAAACCAATGGCACCCTTGCCGCACCGGCCGGCATCGATTGGATTTGTGTTAGTCCAAAGGGAAATAACACACTGGTGCAAACGCGAGGCGATGAACTTAAACTAGTCTTTCGCCAGTCCGATGCGCTGCCCGAACAATTCGAAGCGCTGGATTTTTCACACTTTTTCCTGCAGCCCATGGACGGGCCGGATCGCCTGGCCGCAACCGAGCGTGCAGTTCAGTACTGTATGGATCACCCCAAATGGCGCCTGAGCGTACAAACCCATAAATACATAGGCATTCCATGATTACCGTAACCCGCGCGCTGCATTTTGATGCCGGCCACCGCATACCCGATCACCAGAGCCAGTGCCGTAATATGCACGGCCACCGCTACACACTTGAAATCACGCTCTCAGGACCCGTCTCAACGGTTGATGGCGCACCTGATCGCGGCATGGTGCTGGATTTTTCCGATGTCAAAGCCATCGCCAAGGCGCTGATCGTCGACGTCTGGGATCACGCTTTCCTGGTCTACAGTGGAGATACGGTCGTACGCAACTTTCTGGATTCGCTGGGCGATCATAAAACCGTTGTGCTGGATCGCATCCCGACCGCCGAAAACCTGGTCCGGATCGCATTCGATACCCTGGCCGCCGCTTATCAGGCACAGTACGGAGATCGACTGAAGCTGACGCACGCCAGACTGTACGAAACCCCCAATTGCTGGGCCGATTGCTACGCCGCAACGTAGCCATTGAAGGCGTCGCAACCACGCCAGGCATTATGGCTCTCACTTCCGAGCCAAGCCGCATACCCAATTTTTGCCGACGCAGGACGCAAGCGCGCACTGTGCCGCGCCGCGCTTGCGCCTGCACTCAATGGCCCGGGTTCAGGCCATGCCCTGCACTGGCGGCTGAACGCAAGCTCACGCCGTACACAACGCCGGCTGTCACAAACAGCATCGCGGTCACACCGATGATCACACCAATAAATGCATCGTCAAACGAAGCAAATGCAAGCGACAGCAGACGTTCGGCCTGTGCTGGCGGCAATTGCTCTGCCACCAGACGCGCCTGGTCCAGGCTGTCGTGCACGATGCCCGGCAACGTAGTATCGGCTGGCAGCACCAGCTTCATTGTATAAATCACAGACATGATACTGCCAAGGATGGTCACCCCCATCGCCCCGCCCAGCTCATAGGCCACCTCTTCTATAGAAGCGGCCATGCCGGCCCGGCTTGCAGGTGCGTTATTGATAATGGCCGTAGACGAGCCGGTAATGGCCGCACCTGCGCCAAAACCGAAGACCGCCAGGGCCACTGACCACCATAAGACATCGCCATCGAAGATAAATAAATAGGTAAGCGAGCCGACGCCCGCGACCAGCAGAGAAAGCCATAACAGACGAGCAGTGCCCAGCCTGGGCTGCAATGACCCCGTCAGCGGCCCGGCAAAAAAAGCCGCCAGAGGGATTGGCAAAATGAGCAAACCGGCTTGCAGGGGCGAGTATCCGCTGACCAGTTGCAGCCGCTGACTGAAAACGAGCTCGAAACCAATCAGGGTCGCGGACATCACCGATGCCGCCACGACACCAAGCAGAAATTGTTTATTGCGGAACAAGGCAAAATCAATCAGGGGCGCTGCACTACGTTTTTGCCGACGCACAAAAATGACCAGAGCGCCAGTGCCCAGCAACAGCGTGATGACACATGTCATCCAGTCTGCCTGCGGTTTTCCCAGTTCCTTGATCGCGTAGGTCAGTGCAATCAATGCAACCATAATTTGGGCGGAGCCGATCAGATCCCACTTTTGCGCTTTATTGCCTGCGTGTTTTTTCAGAATCCGCGCACCCACGACAAAAGCGAGTACGACCACCGGCACATTGATCAGAAAGACCGAACCCCACCAGAAAAATTCCAGCAAGATGCCGCCGACCACCGGACCGAAAGCCGCGCCGCCAGAGGCGACGGCAGCCCAGATGCCAATGGCAAACGCCCGCTCTTTATCGTCTTCAAAGGTCAAACGAATAATAGACAAGGTCGCCGGCATCATCATGGCAGCACCCATGGCAAGCAATACCCGGCTTGCGATCAGCACTTCGGCGCCGGGCGCGAAGGCAGCAATAACGGATGCCAGGCCAAACACCAGCAAACCACTAAGAAAAAGCTGCTTGTGTCCAATGCGGTCACCCAACGCACCCAGGCCGGGCAGCAGACCGGCAACGACCAGGGGATAAGCATTGATGATCCACAGTTTTTGCGATGCACTGGCCTGCAGCTCATGCGTCAAACGCGGCAAGGCTGTGTACAGCACCGTCATGTCAATAACGATAAGTAACAGGGCGCTGGATACGATAGCCAATACCAGCCACCGGTTACGGGATTGTTCGTGGGTTGCAGTCATGATAAATAATCCATTCGCACCGACAACCATGCATAATGGTCCGGCGCGTTGCGAGTGATATACCGGTAGCATCACGCTGGCCACGCCAGCCGAAAGGGTTACACTTCATTTATTCCTTGTGGGAATCGAATGCGTACTATAGTATAATTCCATACGTATGGAAAGTAATTATTGATATGAAACACAATAAACCTCAGCCCACGGGCAGACCCCGCTCAATTGATCGCGAGAAGCTGCTGGGTATCGCAGAGAAAATCGTTGCACAACATGGTGTTGCCGGTTTGACCATGGATGCGCTGGCCAAAGCTGCAAATATAACCAAAGGCGGTGTGCAGTATTGCTTCGGTAATAAAGAAGGCCTGATCAAGGCGATGATTATGCGTTGGAGCGATCATTTCGACGCCGAGGTGGCGCGGGCAGCAGGTGGCAAATCCGAGGCCCTCGCCCATGTGCGTGCGCATATAAAGGTGACCAAAGAAAGTGATGTGCAGGACGAGTCGCGTTTTGCCGCCATGCTGGCCGGGCTGATTCCGAACTCGGACCAGTTGGTCGAGACACGCGCCTGGTATGCAAAACAATTGCAGGGGCTGGATTTTTCCACAGAACAGGGACGCAATGCGCGGCTGGCATTTATCGCCAACGAAGGCGCCTTCCTGCTGCGCAGTTTCAATTTCTTCGATTTATCGCCGCGGGAATGGCAGGCAATCTTTCAGGATATTGAACGCCTCGTTGAACCCGGGGATGAATAGCTCATGTGCGATGGAGCGACGTAGCATAGGTAAAGAATATTCGCCAGAGGCAGGGGTTTCAAGCCTTCGTTTTTTCGTGCTTTTAATGACACATGCTTTTTATTTTGATGGCACATGTTTTTTTATTTTGATGGCGCCTGCGTTGTAACTACGCTGCAGCGCCAGCACATACAGCAATACCATAGCAAAATGAACAGACAGGGATAGACTGGATACCAGCCGCCCCCAAGGCTATTCATACTCGCTCAGGAATAAATCGGAAAAAGCCCATCCTGCAATTGGGCCTTATGTGAGCGCCAGACGCGCGCGCCAGTTAACAGTTGCCTTTTTTGGCTTGTCCCGGAGGGCAAAAACGGCCACCGCCGCCGCGGTGATAACCGCCACCATCATAGCCGTAGGGATAAATACCGCCGGGATCTACTGAAACCGATGGGCCCCGTGCCGTACAGCCAGCCAGAAATACAATAGAAAGGCCAAGAAACGCAATCATTTTTTTCATTATGGATTCCCCATGGATTAAATAGCAGTATGTTACCAACGAAGCTGTCACTGTTGATATCATAAATGTAATTTTGATTTCACTGATATACAGTGGACAGCTTCTTGGTGAAAACACCACAATCTGGCCGCTTTACAATCGCAAAAGCCCGCCGTGATGGGCAGGCCATCTGTATGAATGCCATCTACGCGAACGTTATCTGCTGGCACACATGTTTATTGCCAGCGGTGATGCCTCCTGGGGTTCACGTTGACACCACCACCGACAGCAATACCATGCCCCGAAACCAGCGGAAGCACAGAGGCAAACAGAATGCAATACTGTTGCGCGCGCCTGCCGGAACCGCCCTCAGGGAGCGAAGTGCCGGTTACCAGGCCATATTAAAGCCGGCAGCCGCGCCAATGCCACCAGCAGAATCCCACGAGGTATTCAGGCGGAAATTGCTGTTTTTTCCGGTCCTGAAGCTGACGCCCGACGCCAGCGCCATTTGATTCCTGTAAGTTGCCAGCGCCATACCAAAAGAAGTATTCGCGTTAGCCGGTGGCGGAGTTAAGGTCGTCATGGCCATTGCGCCGGAAATACCCGCATTGGCGCGTCGGCGGAATTTCTTTATTTGTGACTGCAACTGGTTAACACGCCGATCCGTATATTGCCTGGACAGATCAACCGCGCTGTCCCGCGCCTGCCGGCTGCGCATTTCAGTAAACGCGTTCGCACTGGAGAGCACGGAACGCCCTACTTCCTCGCTATATAAATGGGCGTTTTCCAGGGTCTTGCGGCTTTCCCTGTCGGAGTACGATCTTGCCTGCGACAACAAGCTTGTATCGTACTGCGCACGACTGGCGGCAATGATCTGCTCGGCATAGTGTTTCCCCCGCTCAAGGGTGTCGTTCATCGCAGCATCGCTATATGCATTGGCAGCAGCAATGGCTTCGTTCTTTGTCGTGTTGCTATAAGTATTGGCAGCAGCAATGGCCTGGGTTTTGGAAAGATCGGAATAGGCCCTGGCTTCAGACAGCACCGGCGCGCCAGCCGAATCGATCGCCCTGAGCAGATCACTTTTCACGGTTTCTGTATAAGCTTTCGCCGCTTTCATTTGACGCATGGTCACCGCTTCATCGTCGCTGGTGGCATCACGCAACCCCGACAGTTTGCGCGAACCGAAATTGACATCGCCAGCACTTCGGGATTGAGACCCCGTGCCGATAGCGATGCCTCCGTTCGTAGCAAATGTGGTGCCGGGGCCGATTATTTGCGTCTTTGAACCAATGGCAATGCTATCCTTCCCCAGCGCGTGTGCGCCCCAGCCAATAGCCACAGCTCCCGTGCCAGAGGCCTCGGCCTCGTGACCCAGCTGGGTTGAGAGCGGCTCGCCCTGCTCTGCGCCCGCCTGCCGGCAAAAAAGCAGCATGCAAGCAAGCGTAACGAAGGTCACTTGCGGTATTGTTCTCTTGAGTCTACACATACAATTTTTCTCTCTGATTGAATCAACATATACGCCTGCGTGCAGAGAACTGAACCAGTCATCGGAAGCCGGTTTCAGACTCTGCGGCAGCAAAAATATTCTAGAGATTTGAAGCCGATGAAAAAATCCGTAGATGCCGAAAGTCGGGGCAATTTACCCCGTGAGAGCGAGATGTATTTAGCACAGCGTCCTGTAACGCATCGCCACTCACACCACAGCCTGCTTTCCAGCCAGCCTGCTCTATCGGCGCGCTCATAAGCGCTTGCATGCACCCGGCCCGGTAAACAGGGAATGAAGGCGTCAGGTAGCACGGACTGTCACGGCAAATTCATTGCCATTCGAGCGCACAGCGCATGCTGATCCAGTACATTAGTTATCATGTACGGGCAGCACGCGCGGGCGGTTTGCAGCCACCCGGCTCTTTCAAAGGAAATAAAATATGACAGACGCAATAGATCTGGATTTGCACGCATTGGTGTTTGATGTGTTTGGAACAGTCGTAGACTGGCGCAGTGGCGTCATCCGCGACGTGACTGAATTTGCCCGCAAGCATGCATTGAAGGATATTGATCCTGCCGCTTTTGCCGATACCTGGCGCGGTCACTATTCGCCGTCAATGGAAGAAGTGCGCAGCGGCAGGCGTCCATTTACGCGACTGGACGTATTGCACAGAGAAAGTCTGGAAAAAACGCTGACAACGTTTGGCGTGCCCATCGCCAGCCTGCCGGAGCAGGCGCTGACCGAACTCAATCTGACCTGGCACCGGCTGGATCCGTGGGCCGACTCTGTACCCGGGCTGAGCCGGCTCAAAAGCCGTTATATTATCGCGCCGCTCTCTAACGGCAATATCCGGCTGATGCTTGATATGGCCAAACGGGCAGGCTTGCCCTGGGACGCCATCCTTGGGGCGGAAACTGCCCAGGCATACAAACCCGCGCCACAAGCCTATTTGCGAACAGCTGACATTCTGAATTTATCGCCTGAGCAGATTTGCATGGTAGCCGCACATAATAGCGATCTGGCGGCGGCACGGCTTTGTGGCCTGCGTACCGCATTTATTCCACGACCGACCGAACACGGCGACCAGCAAACAAAAGATCTGAAGCCCGAACAGAACTGGGACGTGATCGCCACGGATATGAATGACCTGGCGCAACAACTTGGCTGCACGCAAAACTAATTTCGTCATGCCAGCATGCGTGCAGGCGCGATATGTCAGGGAACCCGCTAAGCCAGCTGGCCTGATCGCAGATTATTGTAACTATTTATATTCGGTTATGTTGCAGGCGGCCCGGCCGCCCCGCCTGCAATGTCCGATTGCGCGGCGCGCGGGTGAGCAGCAGGCATCGACGGGCCCCAGGCAAAGAGACGGCCGGCAGGTTTTTGTGGTGGACAGGTGCGTGCGCATGTCGCGCGCCTTTTACCGTGCGTTACATCCATGACAGCAGGCCTTGCCTTGCCCGTGCTACGCTGAAGACTCAGTATCAGAGTATTAATCGCTGATTTTCACATTAACTGAAACAGGAGCAAAGCATGAATAAAGATATTGCAGCCGGTAAATGGGAACAAATCAAAGGCTCTGTGAAACAAACGTGGGGGGACCTGACTGACGACGACGTCGCTCAGATCAATGGCAGCGCGCAAAAGCTGGCAGGCATCCTGCAGGAAAAATATGGTCGAACCAAAGAGGAAGCCGAAAGGCAGGTGAATGACTTCTGGTCCCGCCACAATAGCGACCTTTGATCCCGTCTTTGACGCGTATACGCACATTCCACGACGAAACCGCAAGCATCTGGCTGCCAGTTCACTGACGCGCAACACTTGCGGTTTTTTTCATTGTATCGGACAGTGCAGGTCACACGATCACACCGGCAGGGCTGAGCAAACGCCATGCAGTCAGCAGCCAGGCCGATGCCTTTCATAGCCGATAAAAATCGTCCGCCTGCGGCACACTTGCCTGTCCGGTAGCATCGTCCAGAAACAACACCATTGCTGTCGGGTCCTGCGCTTGGGAAGCCCGCAATCGCTGAGCAGGATAGCGCTGAGCATGGACAATATTGAAAAGATATAAATCCGGATCATCGACAAAACGCAATAATGCCTTGGCCCGGATCAATTGACCGCCCAGATCGGACAGCATTGCATCAAGCACCCTGTTGAACACACTGCGCCGCAGTGGCCGGTCAAATGCAAGTGTGATAATCCGGATGGTCGAATGCGTTTGTATCGGTCGCAGCATCGACTGCGATTGAGATTGAGGTTGAGGCTGGTCATGGAACGGCGCCCGCCCCGCGCGATGAGCAGCAGCTTGCCGGGTACCCTGCTCCACATCCTGCCGGGCGGTATGTGTAGCGCGATCACGCGCCCGTGTCAGAAAATTGGAAAACCCGGCGCCAGGCTTTAGCGAACCCTGTAGGGTCGATAACATCATCAGCGCCTTATCGTTTTCAAAAAAGGACGGGATGGGCATGATCGGAGCATCCGTCAGGGAGGATATCTGTTGCACCACCTCGGGCACCTGATCCTGCGCGACGCAATCTGTCCTGGACAGCAACACCAGATCAGCCTGCACCAGCTGTCGCGACCATTCAACATAAGCGCTTTGCCTGTTGGCATTGACCACATCCACAATACCGATGCAGCCATTGTAAAAAAAACGCTCCTTCAGGAAAAAGTCGCTGTGCAAGGTAAAACGCAATCCGGATGGATCAGCCAGACCACTGGTCTCTACCATAATGCGATCGAATCGGGGAATGGTTCGCGCCAGGGCATCAGTAAACAGGCGCTGCAATGTCGCGCTCATGGAGCCCTGCATCTGACAACACAGGCATCCTCCTTCTAGTAGAATAGTAGCAGGTTGCACGAATGACCAGTTTGCCTGATCAATCCCCAGTTGACCTATTTCATTTACGATCACAACTGTATTGGCCATGCCGGGTTGCTGTAAGAGCTGGTTGATGTAACGGGTTTTTCCGCTACCCAGAAAGCCGGTAACAGCGGTAACCGGCATTCTCTTGTCGGAATCAAATACAGGTGTCGTCATACAAGGAGTCTGAAGTGGTGGTGGCAATAAACGGTGGTATGCAGTGTCATCTGAAGACGTAAAAAACATGCAGGTGGAACTCCTGCACTCGCTGGCCGACCTGCCAGACTTTGACTGGCGCGCCTGGTCCGACGATAATCCGTTCATCTCACCGGCATTTTTACGTGCCATGGAAGAAACCGGCTGCACCAGCGAGGAAACCGGCTGGCAACCATGTCACCTGATTCTATACGATCACGATCGTCAGCCTGCCGGTTTCATGCCCATGTATCTGAAAACAAATTCCCAGGGTGAATTCGTTTTCGATATGGCCTGGGCCCGCGCCTTCAGCCAGTACGGTCTTGAGTACTATCCCAAACTACTGTGCGCCGCCCCGTTTTCGCCGGTCACCGGCCCCCGCCTGATTGCTCGCGATATCCAGGCCAGACAGGTGCTCGCCCGGGCAGCCATTGAGGTCGCGCGGCGTCTGCAGGTCTCTTCCATTCACGTGCTGTTTCCCGAGAAAAACGATCTCGCGTTGCTGCGTACGGCCGGCTATATGGTGCGCGAAAGTGTCCAGTTTCACTGGAAAAACGCCGACTACGCCGATTTCGATGCCTTCCTGGCCAGTCTTACCTATGACAAGCGCAAAAAAATTCGCCAGGAGTCGCGCAAGGTGGCTCAGGCCGATATTACATTTGAATATAAACGCGGCAAGCAGATTACCGCCGACGATCTGTCGTTTTTCTTTTCCTGTTATTGCAATACGTATTACGAACGGGGTCGCCATCCCTATCTGTCAGAAGCGTTTTTCTGCCAGTTGCTGCAGCATGCCCCGGACAGCCTGCTGCTTGTGATCGCGCAGCGCCAGGGCACCCCGGTTGCCTGCGCCATGAATATGATAGGCAACAATAAAATGTACGGTCGTTATTGGGGTGCACACGAATATATACCCGGATTGCATTTTGAGACCTGTTATATGCAGGGTATACGCTACTGCATCGCTCACGGCATTGCTCTGTTCGAAGGCGGAGCCCAGGGCGAGCATAAGTTGTCGCGCGGATTGCTGCCGCAGACGACCTATTCGGCACACTGGATCGCCCGACCCGAGTTTGCCGATGCCATCCATCGCTTTCTGGATGAGGAAACCGTGCATGTGCAGGCTTACTTGGACGAGCTGCATGAACATTCGCCCTTCAGGAAACAGGACGAGGACGGGAAGCAGGAGGCCACGCTCCCGCGGCCTGTCCCATCCCGGTCCGAATAACCCTCAGGAAAACAGGGCGCCCTGCACTGTCATCCTGTCACAGGTACAGGACATGCCTGGCAGACCGACAGACCCGCGGATGTCCTGATCTGCTCACCTGCGTGGCGCAAGGGTCACTCGCCGGGCAGGGCTGCCTGCCCCAGCGTGACGGCGCACCGCCAACAGGCCTTGTGCTTATTTGTCTTCTTTATCTTTGTCGTTATCGGCTGCGGGATTGAACGGGAACGCACCGAATATATTGCTGGTCTGGTTCTGCATTTGCTCCTGCATTTGCACAAACATGTTCTTGGACTGCTCAACGTAATTGTTCATCATATTGTTAAGCAGCGGTGCCTGAATATTCATGAACTGCGACCAGGCTTCGGCACCGAATTGGGGTGTATAGACACCTTTAGACTGCTCGGCCAGTTTGTCCTGAATATCGACAAAGGCCTGCATATTCTTTTCAAGATAGGAACCCATCACGCCCTGCATGGCATGTCCGTAAAAACGGATGATATGCGCCAGCATATTGGAGCTGAACATGGGTACGCCGCCAGACTCCGCCTCCAGAATGATCTGCAACAGGATGCTGCGCGTGAGTTCTTCGCCCGATTTGGCATCCAGCACCTGAAAACGGACATTGTCCAACACCAACTGTCTCACATCCTGCAACGTAATATACGTACTGGTTTGCGTATCGTAGAGACGACGATTGGGATATTTTTTAATTGTACGGACGGTGTCCGTTTCAGTTGCTTTAGCCATTACCTGTTTAACCTTTAAATAACTGTCTTTGTCCGGTTGAAGGACTTAACCCATGTGCAGGCCGCCATTGACCGAGAAGTCTGCACCAGTGGAAAAGCCGGATTCATCTGAAGCCAGCCATGAGACGATCGAGGCAATTTCTTCGGGCGTACCCAGACGGCGCACCGGGATCGTACCAACGATCTGCTCCAGCACTTCAGGGCGAATGGCACGCACCATGTCGGTACCGATATAACCGGGAGACACGGTATTGACGGTCACGCCGCGACTGGCCACTTCCTGCGCCAGCGCCATGGTAAAACCATGAATACCTGCCTTGGCCGTGGAGTAGTTGGTCTGGCCAAACTGCCCTTTCTGTCCGTTCACCGAACTAATGTTAATGATACGCCCCCAGCGCTTTTCATACATGTGCTCAATCACCTGCTTGGTCACATTGAACAGGCTGTTCAGGTTGGTGTCCATCACCGCACGCCAGTCATCGATAGACATTTTACGGAAGACCCCGTCCCGGGTAATGCCGGCGTTGTTCACCAAAACGTCGATGGGACCATGTTCGGCCTTGACCTTGTCAAATGCGGAGACAGTCGATTCCCAGTCGGACACGTTCCCTGCCGAAGCGAAGAAGGTGTACCCCTGCGCCGCCTGCTCGTCGATCCACTGCTGAGCATTACGCTGCGGACCGCAGCCGGCGATAACCGTGAATCCGTCCTTGTGCAGGCGCTGGCAGATGGCGGTCCCGATACCGCCCATCCCACCCGTAACATATGCTATTTTTTGTGTCATTTTGAACTCCTTAGGCTACTTTCACGGTAATAAAACGATGTATTGGCCTGATCAGGCTTTAACTTTCACATAGTGCCCCGGTGCCGGCGCCAGCGGCGGATAGGCAGCATTCCCCTGCGTTGCCCTGGCTTTCAGCCTGCGCCCGCTGTGCCCCGCCAGCCAGTTGGCCCAGTCTGGCCACCAGCTGCCAGGTACCGATTGTGCGTGCTCCAGCCATTGCCCTGCATCGGCCTGCTGTACCTGCATGGTATCACCGGACCAGTAATTGCGTTTGTTCTTTGCTGGCGGATTGATCACACCTGCGATGTGGCCGGACGCCCCCAGGATGTACCTCACATCGCCCGACAGCAGACGGGCTGAGGCGAATGAGGCATTCCACGGAACAATGTGATCCTCTTTTGAACCATAAACATAGGCAGGCATGTCCAGATCAGCAAGATCTACTGATTCAGTGCATATTTTCAGCGCGCCCGCGCGACACAATCTGTTTTCCAGGTACATATTCCGGAAGTACCAGGTGAAAAACGGACCGGGCAAATTGGTGCCGTCTGAATTCCAGTACAACAGGTCGAATGCGGGTGGTGCCTTGCCTTTCAGGTAATTGCTGACAACATAGTTCCAGACCAGTTCATTGGGCCGCAGAAAGGAGAAGGTTGTGGCCAGCTCTTTGGCCGTCATCATCCCGCCCTGCCCCAGCGTTTGCTCCCGATAGGCGACATGCGCCTCATCAACGAACACATCAAGAATGCCGGTATCGGCAAAATCGAGCAGGGTTGTCAGCAGCGTCAGACTGGCTACCGGGTTGTCGCCACGCGCCCGTGCAACCGCCAGGGCGCTGGCAAGCATGGTGCCACCTACGCAGAACCCCAGTGCATTGATTTGCGGCTGGCCGGTAATCTGGCTGACCGTATCAATGGCGGTGAGTACACCTTTTTCAATATAGTCGTCCCAGCTTGATTTTTGTATGCCATCGGTATCGGTAGCGGTCGGGTTACGCCAGGACACCATGAACACGGTAAAGCCCTGACTCACTGCGTATTCCACCAGGGAATTGCCCGCCTGCAAATCAAGTATGTAATATTTGTTGATGCAGGGCGGCACCATCAGCAGTGGTCGCCGAAAAACCGTGGGGGTTTGCGGTGCATATTGCAGCAACTGGAACCAGGGGTTTTCAAAGACGACTGAACCTGGCGTCGTGGCCAGGTTGCGCCCTACTTCGAAGGTGGATGCGTCTGTCTGGGAAATCTGGCCGCGGCGTAAATCGCCCAGCAGGTTCAGCAACCCCTTTTGCAACGATTCACCGTTGGTGTCCGTAAAGGTTTTGAGTGCATCGGGATTAGTCAGAAAATAATTGGCGGGCGACATGGCATCGTTCCACTGCTCAACAGCAAACCGCAGCCGCTCCCGAACCTGATCGGGAACCGTTGCCTGATCCACCATTTTCTGCATGATGTTGGCCGACAGCAGATAGAAGTGAGCCATCAGCAAATGCTGCGGGCTTTCCTGCCAGGCCGGATCGCTGAACCGTCTGTCTGTTAGCGGCGGTAGGGTACCCTGCTGCCCGGCAGCGGCAATTTGTTGCCATTTAGCGAGAAACTCGGCCTGCAATTGACCCGGGACGGCTGCGTCCTGCGCCGGATCTGCCTGGCCTTGCCATGCTTGATCAGTCTCGTTGGTCACTCGTCTCTCCGACTGTTGTCTAATGCTCATTCGTGGCACTCTCACCGTATAAAAATCATTCTATATAAAAACCAACAGTACGTCAGACGGTATCTACCCCACTAAGGGAAACCCTGAGCGCCCTTCAGCCCAGGCTCTGCCCGCTCACAGCGACCCGATGGCATCAACGCTCGATCCAGATGAGCGTTGCCAGTCGGCCCGTCGTCGGGTTGCGCCGATAGGAATAAAAAAGATCATCCTGCCGATAGGTACACAGGCCACTTTGTTCTACCTGCCGCACTCCCAGCGCAGTCAGGCGATGGGCCGCAATCCCCGAGAGATCGGCCAGCCATTTGCCGGCATTGACCGGATGCGGCATGAAACAGCCCGCCACCGTAGGGTCAACATCCAGAAACGCCTCGCGCACCTGTGGACCGATTTCAAACACCTGATAGGAAATGGCAGGGCCGATCCAGGCGTAATCAGGCAGTTTACCGCAAGCGATATGCAGTTTTTTGACAGTATTTTCCAGCACTCCTGCGGCCAGGCCACGCCAACCCGCATGGGCCGCGGCTATACCTTTAACACCGTCATCGCTGGTATTCGAAGCCAATACCACCGGCAGGCAATCGGCGGTCAGAATGGCCAGCACCCGCCCCGGCGTGACCGTCATGCTGGCATCAAAAGGCGCTGTGGCACCTGAACCGGCCGGATCGGGCTCGCTATCCGCATCCAGGACGCTTGTACCATGCACCTGGTTGAGCCAGACCGGTTCACCCGGTAACAAAGCGCGCAACCGCTCGCGATTTTGCTGTACGGCTTGCGGGTCATCGTTGACGTGCAGCCCCAAATTATTGCTGTCGTAGGGTGCCAGGCTCACGCCGCCATGTCGCGTGGTGGAGAAATAGCGAATGCCGGGCCAGCGCTGGCCGGTTACGTTTAATGGTTTCATTGTGCTTCCCATTCAATGGCTGCCATTACCTGTTCCATATCATCTGGTCGGGCTGCGTTAAAAGACCGCGGCTGATCCGTAGCGGGATCAAGAAAAGCCAGCCGCCGGGCATGCAGCATCTGGCGCTGCGCCTGACCCAGCGATTTGCCGTTATACAGGGTATCGCCCAGCAAGGGATGGCCCAGAGCGTGCATATGCACGCGGATCTGGTGCGTTCTGCCGGTTTCCAGCCGGCATTGCACATGGCTGACCGGTGCTTCGTCTATATAACCAAAAGCCAGGCGCTCATAGTGGGTGATGGCTTCTTTAGGTGCAATGGGCGTAACAGTTGACATACGCACCGGCACATGACGATCACGCCCGATAGGCAGGGTCACCGTCCCGCTGCCAGGACAATGTCCCATCACCAGCGCTTCGTATTCCCTGCCCATGGTGCGCGCCTGCAATTGCCTGACAAAATGCGTCTGGGCCGCTTCATTACGGGCCACAACCAGCAGCCCGTCCGTGTCTTTGTCCAGACGATGCACAATCCCTGCCCGCGGCACATGAGCCAGCTCAGGGTACCGGTACAGCAGGCCATTTAACAGCGTGCCCGACCAGTTGCCGGCACCGGGATGGGTTACCAGGCCCGCGGGCTTGTTCACCACAATCCAGTCGGCGGAATCAGCCACGACCATGAAATCTACCGGTTCCGGGGTGAACGCCGTCTGTTCGGGCGCCTGCTGCATCGTCACCACCAGCAGATCGTCGGCACCCACATTCTGGCGGATTTTGCCGGGTACACCATTGACCAGCACGTGCCCCTCTTCGATCCATCCCTGTAGCCGGCTGCGCGAATGTTCGGGGATGAGCGTTGCCAGAACCTTGTCCAGACGCTCGCCGATCATGGTCATGGGAAGACGGAACTGCCGCTGTTCGTTGTCGGGAATTTCGTCGGCATCCTGCAAAGTTGGGTCTGACATCGATAGAAAACACTGTAAAATCATATAATGTTCGTATAATAACGCGGCAATGCTATCATCAGATTGCTTTTTGAACTTTAACTTACAGTCACTACCAAATTATGCATAAACGTTTGCTTCGAACTTCTCTTATTGCGCTGGGTTGCCTGGCTATGGCCGGCTGCGGCAGCATGATGACCCGAGAAGCTGACAGAACGGCAGGTATGTCAGCGCCCCAGTTATATCAGGAAGCTCGCGACAACGTGCGCAGTAATGACTACAAAACTGCACGCACCTATCTGGAAGCCGTCGAAGCCCGTTATCCCTACTCCAGTTTCGCGCAGCAATCAATGATCGACCAGGCCTATGTGAACTGGAAAGACAACGAGCCAGAAAAGGCAGTGGCCGTTATTGACCGCTTTCTGCGCCTGTACCCCAGCCATCCGGGTACCGATTACATGCTGTATCTGAAAGGTCTGGTTACCTTTACGCCCCCCAGCTCCTATTTGCGCAGCCTGACCGGCCAGGATCCCAGTGAGCGCGATCCCAAGGGGCTGCGCCAGTCATACAATGCCTTCAATGAACTTATTCAGCGCTTTCCGGAAAGCCGCTACAGCCGCGACGCCCGCCAGCGCCTGACATGGCTGGTAAGCACCATTGCCGACAACGAAGTTAATGTCGCCAAGTACTATTACACACGTCATGCCTACGTTGCTGCCATCAACCGCAGTCAGTCGGTACTTAAGGATTTCTCCGGGGTGGCCGCCGCCGAACCCGCGCTGTATATCATGATGCAATCGTACCAGCAGCTTGGCATGCCTGATCAGGCCAATGATGCAAAACGGGTTCTGGATCAGAACTATCCTAATAGCAAATACTATGAGCAAGGCCTGGACGGCAGCGGTGGCTGGTTCTCCTGGTTAAGTCCGTCACGCGTCTTCAATTAAGACAGACTCAACAGCCTCATTCAGGTAAAAAGAGCGACCTCCATTACTGAAGTGACTCCAAAGGTTGGATTGATGTCCAACTTTGTGGGGTCACTTCATTACATGGGTCGCTCTTTTTTATCGGTCGCAAATGCATTTACGTTACGAGTGGCTAACGAACGTGGAACCTAGCCGATGAAATGATGTCGGTGATCAAATAGGGTTACGAAGACGATCAGGCAGCAGCGTCACCGTCTTTGGGCACTGCAATATCCTTTGCATGACTCTTTAGAAAATCGGTGGCTTCGTCAAGCTTGCGCGTGCGGCGAAATGGCGGCAGTCCCCGCCACAACAGTTTTCCGTAGGGTTTCTCAACCAGCCGCCGGTCGCCAACTACCAGCAATCCCCAATCCTTTTCAGTACGGATCAGTCGGCCTGCTCCCTGCTTCAGGGCAATGGCAGCACTCGGCAATTGAAATTCAAAAAACGGATTACCGCCATCCTCGCGACAGGCTTTGATGCGTGCTTCCAGCACCGGATCATCGGGCGGCGCAAAAGGCAGCTTGTCAATGGCCACCAGCGTCAGCATCTCTCCGGGCAGATCAATTCCTTCCCAGAAACTGGCGCTACCAACCAGCACCGCATTCTTCAACTGCCGAAACTGCTCCAGCAGCGTACCCCGCGAGCTTTCTCCCTGGCGTAACACCGGCCGCTCAATGAAATGCGTATCAAAGGCTTCCAGAAGCAGGGCCGACAGGTTATCGACCGCGCGCAAGGTTGTACACAATACCAGTACCCCTCCCGGGCTGGCCTGGATCAGGGGAATCAGCGTTGTCACGAACTGCTTCTGAAAATCAGGTGACTGCGGTTCGGGCAGGTGGTCAGGCACATAGAGCATGGCATGGTCCTGATAATCAAAAGGAGATTCCCATTTCTCGGTACGGGCGCCATAGAGCCCGAGCTGGCGGGTGTAGTGCGAGAAATCCTTGTACAGGGATAAGGTTGCAGAGGTGAAAATCCAGGCCTGATCCTTGCGCCGCTGGCGCGAGAAGGCATCGGCAACCGACAGGGGCGCCATCTGCAAACGAAAATGGTGCATCCCGACTTCCACCCAGCGGACCAGTTGCTCGGCCACGCCTGCAACGGCTTTAGACGGATCTGCCGGCACGGCGCGCTCAGCTGCCGCTGCCTGCTCGCTGTCACGGGAAACGCCTTCGGGCAAAATAACGGGTTGCGACCAGCGGTACAGGCGAGCACATAACTCCGTCCCGGACTTTGCCGCTGCCGCCAGATCGGGATGGCGCTCCTGCACGGCAGTGAGCATACCCGTCAGCGTAACCAGTTCGTCGTACAGCTTGTTCAGAATCTCAAAAAAACGGTCGGCGTCGGGAATCTGCTCAAACGTGGCCTTGCGCCCGGGCATATTTTCTATGGGCGCAGCCGCCAGACGTAGATCTTTCACGTAATACGATACCCGCTGACAGGCGTCGGTCCACTTGGCGCTATCGCGTGCATACGCCAGCGCTGCCACCTCGGCAGCTTTCAGAAAATCGGTAATGGTGCCCGAATACACCACATCGCCCATAAAACGGGTCGCGGTATCCGGCAACTGATGCGCCTCATCAAATACCACGGCATCAGCGGCCGGCAGCAGATCGGTAATGCCTTCTTCACGCAGGACCAGATCGGCAAAAAACAGGGCATGGTTGATAACCACGACATCGGCTTCCTGCGCCTGTCTGCGCGCCTTGAGCAGAAAACACTCTTTCACATTAGGACAATCCTGTCCCAGACAGTTCTCCCGGGTGGAGGTAACCCGGTTCCAGATATCGGCGTCTTCCGGCACCTGGCCGCAGTCGGTTTTATCGCCGGAACGCGAGCGCGTGGCAAAGACGCGGATCTGACGCAACTGGGCGATTTCATCCCTCGACTTGAGTGCGCGCTCATCCTGCTCCAGCCGGTCCAGATGAAAATGACAGACGTAATTGCTGCGGCCCTTCAGCAGCGCCACCTGCACAGGCAGGGCCAGCGCATCGCGCACACGCGGAACATCCTTGGAGAATAATTGATCCTGCAGAGTCCGGGTTCCGGTGGAGATAAGTACTTTACCGCCCGACAGGAACGCAGGAATCAGGTAGGCCCAGGTTTTGCCGGTACCGGTACCCGCCTCGGCCACCAGCACCGAATGCGATGCAATTGTCTCGTCTACGGCCTGTGCCAGTTGAATCTGCGCGTCGCGCAGCGTATAGCCGGGCACCGCTGCTGCCAACGGACCCTCCTGACCAAACCAGTCGGAAATATCAAAATCAAGTACTCGCACAACGTTTCCTACGACCTCGCCCGAAGGCATTTACATGTGGCATCATACTCCAGTTCTGCTGCGCCAACTGCGATGCTTATGGCACAATGTCGCGTTAAGTTTAATTATTACCGTTAAGTATGAACGTATCCTCTCCTTCTGTTACCGCCTCATCCCCGCTGGTTGACCCAGCGCGCATCATCGCATTGCTGGCCGCTGAACTGAATATTCGGGCCAGCCAGATCGAAGCCACCGTAACACTGCTTGACGACGGCGCGACTGTCCCGTTTATCGCCCGCTACCGCAAGGAAGCCACCGGCGGCCTGGACGATACCGTATTGCGTAACCTGGAAGTGCGGCTGGCTTATGTCAGAGAACTGGAAACCCGCCGCGCTGCCGTACTCGAATCCATCAGCGGTCAGGGCAAGCTCACCCCGGAGCTGAGTGAAGCCATCGCGGCGGCCGACACCAAACAGCGCCTGGAAGACTTGTACGCACCGTTCAAACCCAAGCGTCGTACCCGCGCCCAGATCGCCCGTGAAGCCGGACTGCAGCCCCTGGCCGACCTGCTGCTGGCTGAGCGCAATGCCGATCCACAGGTTGCCGCACAGGACTTTGTGAATGAAGAGCTGGGCATCAAGGACACCCGCGCCGCCCTGGATGGCGCAAGGGATATTCTGGCAGAACAGTTCTCGGAGAACGCCGACCTGGTCGCCGATATGCGTGACTATTTGGGTCAGCATGGCTTTTTGTACTCCAAGGTTATTGAAGGCAAGGAAGAAGAAGGCGCCAATTTCCGCGACTGGTTCGATTTTCGCGAGTCTATCCGCAGCCTGCCGTCACATCGTGTGCTGGCCCTGCTGCGCGGTCGCCAGCAAGGCGCGCTGGATTTGCGCATCGGCCTGAGCGATGAACAGGATACGCTGGTGCCCCACCCCTGCGTTGAACGCATCAGCCGCTTTCTGGAACTGGATGCCGATTATTCAGCGAATGCCAATGCCCGTGGCAAATGGCTGGCCGATGTCGCCCGCTGGACCTGGCGCGTGAAAATGCTGACTGCCTTCGAATCCGAATTCATTACCAAACTGCGCGAAGAAGCCGAGGCCGAGGCAATCCGCGTCTTTGCCGCCAACCTGAAGGATCTGCTGCTGGCGGCGCCCGCCGGCCCCAAAGCAGTACTGGGCCTGGACCCGGGTATCCGCACCGGCGTTAAGGTGGCTGCCATCGATAAAACCGGCAAGGTGCTCGATACCGCCACCGTCTATCCTTTTGAGCCGCGCCGTGATCGCAATGGGTCGCTGGCCACCCTGGCGGCGCTGGTCAATAAACACAAAATTGAACTGATCGCCATCGGTAACGGCACCGCCTCGCGCGAGACCGAGAAGCTGGCAGCCGAACTCATCGAAGCGCTGCCCAACGCCGGCCTGCGTAAAATCGTTGTTTCCGAAGCCGGTGCGTCTGTATATTCTGCTTCGGAGCTGGCGGCAAAAGAATTTCCGGATATGGATGTGAGCCTGCGCGGCGCGGTGTCCATTGCCCGTCGTCTGCAGGATCCACTGGCCGAACTGGTCAAAATCGAACCCAAGGCGATTGGTGTCGGCCAGTATCAGCACGACATTAACCAGCGCGAGCTGGCGCGTTCGCTCGATACCGTTATCGAGGATTGCGTGAACGCGGTGGGTGTGGATGTCAACACGGCTTCTGCCGCCCTGCTCTCACGGGTATCGGGTCTGAATGCCACCCTGGCCCGCAATATCGTGGATTGGCGTGACCAGAATGGTGCATTCCCAACCCGTAAAACCCTGATGGATGTGTCGCGTTTCGGCGCCAAGGCCTTCGAACAGGCAGCCGGTTTTTTACGCATCCAGAATGGCGAAAACCCGCTGGATGCTTCTGCGGTTCACCCCGAAGCATACCCGTTGGTGGAGCGCATTCTGGATAAAATCCGCAAGGACGTCAAGGCGGTCATCGGTAACAAGGAAGCATTAAGTGGGGTATCGCCCAGCGAGTTCACCGACGAGCGCTTCGGCCTGCCTACCGTAAAAGATATTTTTTCCGAACTGGAAAAACCCGGTCGTGACCCTCGTCCTGAATTCAAGACCGTTACCTTCCAGGAAGGTATCGAAACCATCAAAGATTTATCTGAAGGCATGATTCTGGATGGCGTGGTGACCAATGTCGCCAATTTTGGCGCGTTTGTGGACATCGGCGTACATCAGGACGGCCTGGTGCATATTTCTGCCCTGTCCGATACGTTTGTGAAAGATCCGCGCGATGTGGTGCGGGTCGGCCAGACGGTTAAAGTCAAAGTACAGGAAGTGGA
This sequence comes from Advenella mimigardefordensis DPN7, assembly GCF_000521505.1. Classification (GTDB taxonomy): domain Bacteria; phylum Pseudomonadota; class Gammaproteobacteria; order Burkholderiales; family Burkholderiaceae_B; genus Advenella; species Advenella mimigardefordensis. Next base: position 1,537,922 of record NZ_CP003915.1, on the reverse strand, counting down.
TGTGGCGCGTAACCGTATCGGCCTGACCATGCGGCTGAATGACGACACAGGCCCGGTAGCGCGACGCGACTCACGGCCTGGCGCTGCGGCACCTCGCGGCAACGGTGGGGGGCGGCAGCAGGCGCGCAATCAGGCGCCGGCGGCAAGTTCCATGAACGCCATGGCTGCGGCGTTTGCCAAGCTCAAAAAATAAAAAAATAAAAAAATAAAAAACAAGGCGGTCTGATTCTATGGCAGACCGCCTTGTTTTCTTCTGCTGTTCTGTTTATCTTATTCTATTGCTCTTCTCTTATTAGTTGGCGCTTACACCCAGCTTGGTAATCAGCGCGCCCCAGCGATCCACTTCATCATTAATAAATGAGCCGAACTGCTCCGGCGTCATATTCTGCGGAATGGCGCCCTGATCGGCCAGCTGTTTCTGGACCTCGGGCTTGGCAACCACTTTGAGAATCGCCTTATTAAGCAGCTCAACATCTTCTTTGGGCATACCTGCCGGCGCCAACACACCAAACCAGGAAGAAATATCAAAGTCCTTGAAGCCGGACTCGATCATCGTAGGCAACTGGGGAGCGACCGCAGATTTTTCCTTGCTGGTTACAGCCAGTGCCTTGAGCTTGCCGGAACTGATAAACGGCCAGGCCGACGGCATATTATCAAACTCCATCAATACATCACCTGCCATCACCGCAGTCAGTCCTGGCGCACTGCCCTTGAACGGCACATGCAGAATCTGGGTGTCCGCATCCTGATTCAATTGCTCGCCACACAGGAACTGGGAAGAGCCAATCCCTGAAGAAGCGTATGTGGCCTTATCCTTGTTCTTTTTGACATACTCAACCAGTTCTTTCACATTGTTCACCGGCAGTTTGGGATTGACCACCAATACGTTGGGCACTTTGGCAATGAGAGCAACCGGCGAAAAATCTTTTTTCAGGTCGTAGTTCAGTTTTTTGAACAGCGTGGCATTGACCGAACTGGCAATGGTGGTAACGATCAGCGTGTAACCGTCCGGTTTAGCACGCGCCACATCCGTCATGGCAATATTGTTGCTGGCACCGGGTTTGTTTTCCACCACGAAACTTTGCTTGAGCTCATCGCTCAGGCCCTTGGCCACAATCCGCGCCACCAGGTCTGTGGTACCACCCGGCGTGTATCCAACCAATACCTTGACCGGCTGTGCCTCCGGGTAGGCCGCGCTGGCGCTCCCGACCATCCCCAACGCCAGAACCATGGCACTGACTGCTTTACTGAAATGTATCATCCTTGTCTCCGTTGTTTGCGGGCGACGTGCCCGCGTAGTGTCGTTACGTCGTTGTGTTGATTCAGCTATCTATTTTCTGCCAGCAAACTGCGTCCCCAGGTAGCCAGTTGACGCGCTACCGGGCCGACGTGCTCCGCTTCATTATCGGTCAGACCCGAGAACATCGGCAATATCGGCCCCATATCCGCAATGCCTGACAGGCTGACCCCATCGTGCAGGACTCTGATCGGATTAATGCCGTCGCGCAACGCTTCAAATGCCATATAGTGCTCGCGCAGGGCCTGCGCCGCCGCCGTGTCATTCGCCTGCATGGCGCGCAGCAACCCCATCGAACCGGCAGGCGCCAGACATACCGAACCGCTGGTGAAGGTTTTCAGTCCAAAATGCGCCATATGATCAATGGCCGGCGTCTCGCCAATACCGCTGACAATCAGCTCGGGACTGACACAGGAAAGAATGGATTGCAGATAGGGATCATCCTTGGGGTCGGGTCGCACCACCGCGTATTTGAAACTCACTATTCTGCCTTCTTCAACCAGACGCGCCATGGTTTCGGCAGGCAGGTATTGATCAGATTTGATATACACCACGATTTTGTCGCCGAACGCATCGGAAAAATACCGGATGCCATCGGCCAGTCCCTGCGTCGTATAGGGAAACGTCATGGGCAGTAGCATGGCCGTAGGAAAATCAAAGCCGCGCAGAATCGCGGTCTGGTCCCTCATTTTCCCAAAATCAGGCCCGACCGAAGGCAGAACCCACATATCTTCGGCGGCCAGATCAGCCAGTTGCGCCACCGTATCGGCGTAGTCGTTAACGCCAAGATGATAAAAATTGGCATTGCCGCCGTACATCACCGTACGCACCCCACCCTCATAAAGATGGGATAACAAGGCCTGATTAGCCGCTTTGTTCAGACGGTACTCCGCATCGCGCGCCAGTGGCGGCACGGCAATAACAGAGCGTTGTAAATCCTGGGATGTAACTGGCGTTGTTTTCATTTGACGTCCTGCTGTAGATAAGTAACCCGTATGTTGTATTGAGATTTCATTTGACTTTATCCCGATGGTTAAATATAGTTGTCCTACAAGTACAATTTAACATCAGACATCTTATCTTAACAGAATAGTAGAGACGGAGACAAAACGTATGCTAAAGAAAGTAATTACGGGCGTGCTGACAACAGCATCGATGGTAGCGGGGTCGGCGCAGGCAGCCTATCCGGACAAACCAGTAAGAATCATTGTCCCCTTTGTGCCTGGCGGTTCTTCAGATATCACTGCGCGCACCATCGCACCAGGAATGGAGAAAGTGCTGGGTCAGACGGTGATTGTTGAAAACAAACCGGGTGCCAACGGTGCCATCGCGGCACAGGAACTGAAGAAATCCAAGCCCGACGGTTACACCCTGATGGTCGGCTCCATCGGCACCTTTTCGATTAACGAAGGGCTTTATAAAAATTTATCCTACAACCCCAGTAATGACTTCGATTACGTCAGTCAACTCGTCCGCAACCCGAATGTGCTGGTTGTCTCTTCGAAAATACCGGTCAAAACCGTAGCTGAACTGATCGAGTACGCCGGCAAACACCCTGGCGAGGTGTCCTATGCGTCGTCCGGCACCGGTTCATCGGATCATTTGTCGGCCGCGATGTTCCGACAGCGCAGCAATACCACGGGCATTGACGTTCCCTATAAGGGCGGTGGCGCGGCCATTGCCGATCTGCTGGGTTCCCAGGTTGATGTTTCATTCCAGAATCTGGGTGCCGTCCTAACACACGTGCAAAGCGGCAAACTCAGGGCCCTGGCCATTACCGGCGAGCAGCGTGCTCCCGAGCTGCCCGATACACCAACCATGGCTGAATCCGGTATCAAGAATATGGTTGTGTATTCCTGGCAGGGTGTTGCCGCTCCAGCCGGTACACCCAGGGAAATCATCGCCAAACTGCACGAAGCCGTCAGCGCCAGTCTGAAAGAGCCGCGTGCTCAGGAAACCATGAAAAAACTCGGCTTCACCATCGTGGGGAATACACCTGAGGAATTTACCCAGTTTCAAAAGGAAGAAGTGGCCAAATGGAAGGACGTGATTCAATCGGCCGGACTGAGTCAGTAGACTCTAATAGCAGATGCAATAACACGACGTATTGCATCTGCAATGACCGTTGACAGGCGATATTTTCGTTGTCCGAATCGGTGCTTTCGGCATATCGGGCCTTACGGTCGCCGCATGTGCCGTCACTACATTACATCTACAGTGGCTGGCACTACCTGAAGCAGGTCCACACCCAGGTGGCCATTCCACCTGTCAAACATCCGTCCCTTCGTCCGTTGCCGCAAACTGCATGGCCCACATCCGTGCATAAACGCCGTTGGCCTGCAACAACTGAATATGCGAACCCTGTTCGACTACCCTGCCCCGATCCATGACCAGAACCCGGTCGGCTTCTACAATCGTGGACAGGCGATGGGCAATAATCAGGGTGGTGCGGCCTTCGGTGATCTTGTACAGTTCATCCTGGATCGCTCTTTCTGTACGTGTATCCAGTGCACTGGTGGCTTCATCCAGTACCAGGATGGGCGGATTTTTCAGAATGGTACGGGCAATGGCCACGCGCTGCTTCTCGCCACCTGATAATTTGAGGCCGCGCTCGCCCACTTCGGTGTCATAGCCCTCGGGCAGCGACATAACGAATTCGTGAATGCTGGCAGCTCTGGCGGCCTCCAGGACGTCGTCCCGCGTCGCATCGGGGCGCCCATAGGCAATGTTGTAATAGATGCTGTTATTGAACAGCACCGTGTCCTGCGGCACGATCCCGATATGCTGGCGCAGACTCAGTTGCGTGTACTCCCGGATATCACGACCGTTAATCGTAATCCGGCCAGAGGTCACGTCGTAGAAGCGAAACAGCAGTCGCGACAGTGTGGATTTACCCGCTCCCGACGTACCCACGACAGCAACCGTCTCACCCGCCGCAATCGTGAAACTCACATCATGCAGTATCTGCCGTTCCGGCTCGTAGGCAAAGCCTACATGTTCGAAGCGAATACTGGCGCTGCGTGTGTCCAGCGGCACGCTCTGCGGTAGGTCCTCAATTTCCTGGTGCTGGTCCAGAATACCGAACATGCGCTCCATATCCGACAGGGAGTTTTTGATTTCGCGATAAATGAATCCCAGAAAATTGAGCGGCGCGTACAGTTGCGTCAGATATGCTGAAATCAGGACAATATCACCCACGGTCATTTGGCCGGTGGTCACCCGCCCGGCAGCCATCCACAACAGGACCACCATGCCAAGCGTGATAATGACGCCCTGACCGGCATTCAGCAGGTTCAGTGAAATCTGATTTTGCACTGCCGAGTCTACCCATTTGCCCAGATTGCTGTCGTAGCGTTCAATTTCATACGATTCGTTATTGAAATATTTAACGGTTTCGTAATTGATCAGGGCATCAATCGCCTGCGTATTGGCCATGCTGTCCAGGCTGTTCATGCGTCTGCGCATCACCATGCGCCGCTCTGTTACCACCAGTGTGAAGACGATATAAGCGGCGATGGTGGCCAGGATGACAACGGCAAACCAGATGTCATAGCGCACCAGCAGAATCACCATCACCATGGTGAGTTCAAGCAATGTCGGCAGAATATTGAACAGGGTGAAGTTCAACAGAAAACCGATACCCTTGGTGCCACGATCCATATCGCGACTCAGACCACCGGTCTGCCGCTCCAGGTGATAACGAATCGACAGGCCGAAAAGATGCGTAAAGATTGTGGCGGCAATCCGCTGTATTGATCCCTGTGTCACTTTGGAAAACAGGGCGTCACGCAACTCCGAAAAAACACTGCTGGAGATGCGCGCAAAACCATAGGCCAGCAGCGCGGCGACCGGCAACACCAGCGCCGTCCCTGGCAGACTGAGCTGGTCCACAATGTCCTTGAGATAGACCGGCAGCATCACGCTGGCCACCTTGGCAATCACCAGGCAGGCAAGCGCAGCGATCACCCGCCACTTGAACATCCAGATATACGGCAGCAGGGAAACAATCACGCCGAAACCTTTTTTTCTTGCAGCGCGCGATGCCTCTGCCTGTATTTTGCTATTTTCCATCGGCTTCATCATGATCAAAACGGTGACACCGAACATGGTGCACCGGCGTTTCTGTATCTATCGGCTTGAGTTGCTGGCGTTGCTCACAGCCTTGCTTGCGAAAAGCGCAACGATCCAGAAAAAAGCAGCCGGTGGGCAAGACGCGGTTACCTGGCAATTCAGGCATGGCCTGTACCCCGCTCTGCGGCAATGGCGCACCCAGCACCGGCACGGCATCCAGCAATAACCGGGTGTAGGGATGGCGTTGCCCGGCCAGCACCTGTGCAGTGTCGCCCAGCTCTACGATTTGCCCCAGATACATGACCGCAATACGATTACTCATGTGCCGGATGACCGAGACGTTGTGCGAAATAAGAATATAGGTGAGCTGGCGCTCCCGCTGCAATTGAAACAGCAGATTAATAATCTGCGCCTGAACTGAAATATCCAGTGCCGAGGTGGGTTCGTCCAGCACGATCACATCAGGGTCAGAAGCCAGCGCCCGGGCAATGGCAATGCGCTGACGCTGCCCACCCGAAAACTCATGCGGATAGCGGTTCAGATAATCCGGCGAGAGGCCGACCTGCTCGGCCAAGCGCGCAGCACGCGAGCGCATGGCCGACTCCTGCGCTTCACCCTTGACGCAGGAGGGTTCGGTGATAATTTTCCACACAGGCAAACGTGGATCAAGTGACGATTGCGGGTCCTGGAAAACAATCTGTACATTGGGCCTGCCGGATTCATTGTGCCAGCGCAATTGCCCTTGTGCCGGCTGTTGCAGGCCCATCAATACCTGTGCCAGCGTGGTTTTACCGCAGCCGGATTCACCCACTACACCCAGCGTTTCGCCGCGCATCACGCTCAGATCGACGCCATTGAGCGCATGCGCCCAGGCCCGTGCCCGGCCACGCCAGTTGCGTTTGACGGGAAAGCGAACCTGGATATTTTCCAGCGTCAGAACGGGATCAGACATTGGAGGCCTCCGGGACGGTTACCCAACAGGCGGCCGCGTGTCCTGAGACGTCGACGGCATCGGCAAAACCAGGGGCCGGCGACAGCGGCATCAGTGGCGGAACCTGCGCACAGGCCTCGGTCTGCAGATGGCAGCGATGACGAAAAACACAGCCCTGGGGCAATTCGGCCAGGTTCGGCGCCTGTCCCGCGATCGCCAGTAACGGCGCACCCGGACTGGCGTTTTCCGGCAACGCCCCCAGCAATCCGCGGGTGTATGGATGGGTGGGCCGATGAATCACGTCGGCAGCCGTGCCCTGCTCTACCACGCTGCCCGCGTACATCACATAAATCCGTTCACAAAACTGCGACACCACCGCCATGTCATGTGTAATAAGCAAAATAGCCGTACCGGTTTTTTGCGCCCGTTCACGCAACAGCATCAGCACCTGCTTTTGCACCGTGACATCGAGCGCGGTGGTCGGCTCATCGGCGATCAGCAGTGATGGGTCACAGGAAAAGGCCAGCGCAATCATGATTCGCTGCCGCATCCCACCCGACAATTCGAAAGGATAGGCATCGAAGACATACTGCGGATCTGCAATGTGCATGTCCCGCAGCAGTGCAATGGCGCGCTCACGTGCCTGTTTCACTGACAGCGCAGTGTGCTTCCTGATGACATCTGTAATTTGACGGCCAACCCGCATGGTCGGATTGAGTGCGGTCATGGGCTCCTGGAAAATCATGGCCATATCACGACCACGAATCCGGCGCATTTGCTTTTCCGAGGCCGTCAGTATATTCGTGCCCGATTTATGAATGCTGCCCTTGCGTACAATATAGTCGCGTTGCGGAATCAGCCGCATGCTCATCATGGCGGTCACGGATTTTCCTGAACCCGACTCGCCAACCACCCCCACGATTTCACCCGGTTGCACACGAATGGTCACGCCATTAAGCGCCTGCACCGCACCCCGGAAAACAGGAAATTCAATATGCAGATTATTGATGTCCAGTACAGGCGGAACCGTGTCCTGACCCGCTATCTGCGTCGCACGCTGCCCTGGCGTATTGAGCTGACTGTTGGACATCATTATTTCACCTTCTGTTTTGGGTCCAGCATATCACGAACGCCATCGCCTACCAGATTGAAGCCGATGGCCGTGATCAGGATCGCCACACCGGGAAAGGTGCAATACCACCACTGATCCAGCAGAAAATTACGACCCGACGCAATCATAGCGCCCCACTCGGCGGTAGGCTGCTGGGCACCCAGACCGATAAATCCAAGTGCCGCAGCCATGAGGATAGCGTTGCCGATATCTAGCGTCATCTGGACAATCACCGGCGGCAATGCGTTACGCAGGACATGCCAGCGTACCAGATGTCGCCTGCCGGCGCCGAATGTTCTGGCGGCCTGTACATAGGCCATCTCGCGGATGCTGAGCGTCTGGCCCCGTGCCAGCCTGACATAATAGGGAATACGCACGATCGTAATGGCAATCATCGCATTGAACAGACTCGGCCCCAGCGCGGCGGCCAGTGCCATCGTCAGCACCAGCGAGGGAACCGACAGCACGATATCCATCGCACGCATAATGAGCGTATCAACCGTGCGACCAATAATGCCCGAGAAGCAGCCGATCACTGCACCAATCGCGCTGGCCACCACTGCAACGAAAATACCAACGCCAATCGATTGACGCCCTCCGTAAAGGACCCGGCTGAACAGATCCCGGCCCACTTCGTCGGTACCGAACAAGTGCATGGCCGATGGGGGCAACAGCCGGCTGCCCAGATCAATGGCATCCGGCGCATACCCGGCCAGCAGCGGCGCCAGCAATGCGGACAGACACATCACGGCGATCAGGGCCAGCCCGAGCAGCATCATGGGGCTGCGGCGCAACTGATACCAGAAATAGGAAAGCGAATAGGATCGCTGCGACGTTCCACTAGCGGCTGCCATCATCCTGCATCCTTGATACGCGGGTCCAGCACGCTGTACAGCAGATCAACCAGCATATTGAGCAGGACATAGACAAACGACACCAGCACGGCAAACCCCATCACAGCAGGAAAATCCAGCGCCTGAATCGATTCGACTACATACAGGCCCATGCCCGGCCAGCCGAAGACGGTCTCGGTCAGCACCGCGCCGTAGAGCAGATCCCCCATGGCCAGACCCAATACGGTCACAGACGGAATCAGTGCGTTGGGCAATGCATGGCCAAGAATGATTTTCCAGCGACCCAGCCCATACGCCCTGGCGGTACGCACGTAATCCTCCGAGAGCTGCTCCAGCATGGAAGAACGAATCTGTCTGGCCACCACACCCAGATGCACAAAGCTCAGGGTAAAGGCCGGCAACACCAGATGTTCAACCGCGCTGAAAAAGACGTCCCAGTCCCCGGCAATAAGCGAATCGATCAGGAAAAAACCGGTGATGGTTGGCGGGTCACCCAGCAGGCTGTCGACGCGGCCACCTGACGGGAACCACGACAAATGCCCATAGAAAATAATCAGCAAGCCCAGGCCCAGCCAGAACGCCGGCATGGATATGCCCGTTACTGCCAGGGTTCGTGCCAGTTGGTCAATCCAGGAATTTTTGTACACGGCCGACAGCACACCCAGTGGAATGCCCACCAGCATGGATAACAGCAGCGCCACGACGGCCAGCTCCAGCGTAGCCGGAAAAAACGTGAGCAAATCCTCCACAACCGGACGGCCCGTACGAATAGACGTGCCCAGGTCTGCATGCAGCAGACCTTTCAAATAGAGCCAGTACTGCTCATACAGCGGCAGATCCAGTCCCAGCTTGTGACGGATGCCCGCCACGATTTCGTCGGTAGCCCGATCGCCGGCAATCAGCCGCGCAGGATCGCCGGGAATCAGATGAGACACGCTGAAAGTGATTATTGACACACCCAGCATCACCACAATGAGCCAGGGCAGCCGCTTACACAATATCTGGAAAAACAAAACCGGCCTTTTTGAAATGGTGACAGCGCCTTGTCACGGACAAGACGCCGCGTTCACCCGATTATTCAAGCCACGACGCTTGCGTTAACCACGACAAGGTCGCGCTATGCGACGGCAGCCAGGCTGATACCTGCCAGGCACAAGCTGTGCACCCGGCATTACCTGCTGATGTCAGTCCTTGGTGATATCCGCGACATTATAGACGTCATGCAGCATGGGATTGTAGGCATAACCCTTTACATTGTCGCGCAAGCCCATTTGATTGCTGTGCTGGAACAGGTAGACATAAGCGTAGTCTTTTATCACCTGCTTCTGCGCCTCCTGATACAAGCTGGTTCGTTTGGCCTGATCGGTTTCTTCTGCCGCCTGACGCACCAGCTTGTCTACTTCAGAGTTGGAATAGAAGGAACGATTGCCCGGCAGCCCCTGCTTGGACGAATCAAACCAGTAATTCATGAACATGAACGGGTCGGCAAAATCGGGGGACCAGTTGCCTATAGAGATATCAAAGTCGCCTTTGCCCAAGCGGTCACGCATGGTGGCATTGGCCAGTTTTTCCAGCCTTACCTTGACACCCACCGCCTGCAGGCTGGCCTGGACTGACAGCACGATAGGCTCCCAGTACGGCTCTTTGGTGGAGTACAGCAAGGTCAGTGGTTTGTCCGGCGCAGCGTCGCCTATGCTGGCCTTTGCGGCCGCCACATCGGTTTTGAATGCGGGCGCAGCAGCGTCGTGGCCCCACATGCCATCGGGAATAGGACCATTTAGCGGTTTTGCCTCGCCATTCATAATCCCGTTAATCATACCGTTGTAGTCAACTGCCTCGGTAATTGCTTTGCGCAGTGCGACATTGGTGAGCGGCCCGGTTTTATTGTTCAGGTACAAATACGAAACCAGTAGCGATGGCACTTTTTTGAATACCACGCCTTTGGCGTTTTGCATGGCTTTCACCTGATCGGGCTGGATGCTGCCCACGATATCCAGATCGCCATTCTGCAATTGCAGGCGTCGGGCAGACGCTTCGGGTACGATTTTAAATGCCACTTTTTCCAGTGCCGGTTTCTGGCCGCCGTAATGCGGATTGCGCTCCAGAATCAGGCTCTGACCCTTGTTCCATTTAGCCAGCTGATAGGGACCTGAACCGGCGGTATGCCCGGCCAGATATTTCTCTGCACCCCCTTCCTGCTTCTCAACTGCCGGATTAACAATACCCGCGCCATTGTTGGCCAGAATATTCAGAAACGGTGCAAACGGCTTATCCAGTTTAAATTCGACAGTGAGCGGATCCTTGACCGTGACCTGCAGGCCGGCAGGAAACGGTTCGGACGGGCCCTGCTTCATCTTCATGAGGCGGTCAAAACTGTACTTGACCGCTTCCGCATTAACTGGGGTTCCGTCGCTGAATTTCTGCCCGTCATTCAGGGTGAATGTCCAGGTGAGCTTGTCCTCGGAGGTGGTCCAGTTTTTGGCCAGTTCGCCTTCCACCTCGGTCGAGCCGCCCGCCTTGTATTTGATGAGTCGCTGATAGCTGGGGTAAGTGATAGACCAGTCGTTATTGTCCATCGTCACGGCGATATCCAGCATTTGCGGATCAGCGCTTTTGGAGATAACCAGCATATTCTTGGGCGTGGCCGCTTGCACCGCGGCGCTGACAGACAATCCCAGTGCAGTGGCACAGGCCACCACGAATGCGTTTTTCATAAACGTACGGCGAACTGACATGGTAAGACTCCGGTAGATTGTCCCGTCGACAGGCACCCGTCTGGTCAACGCGGCGCAGGCATGCTGCGTCCGGATTGCGACTGGCAGGCATTGGCGACAATGACTGAAATGCTGCAGGCTGAGTGAATCGCAAACCTGTACATGAAGAGCAAATCTTAGCAAATGTCATAGGAATAGGAAATAGTCATCTATCCCTATATCCGGACTGCTCAACCTGGCTATACCTGATCAGTGCCCGTTAAACGGTAACCAGCGTACTTTCAATGATCGGGTAGCTGACTGAATTTGGCAATTCATAATGCCACCATTCCGACTTGATGCCCCGGAATCCGGCATGCAGCATAATACCCAGCAACAACAAGCGATTTTTCTGCACCAGAGCAGGCAGATCTGCATAATCGTGGTGCGACGCATCTTCCATGGCATCAAAGCCGGTGCCCATATCCAGTTCGCCACCATTCTCGTCCAATAACGTCACGTCCACCGCCGTACCGCGAGAATGATGCGAACCCTGTGACGGATCTGCAACATACTGGGCATCGGGCAATGCCGACCAGAAAATACGCTGTGCCGCAGGTGGCCGATAGCCATCGAAAATCTTCAGGGTATAACCGGCAGAACGAGCCAGTTCCGCCGCTCTGTGCAACAGCGGCGCTGCGTCTTTGTGCAGGGCGCAACGGGCGGTCTGGTACACGATGCGCCCTGCAATGTTATTGCTGCTGGCATAGACCAGATCAATCACAACACCGTACTGTGCTTCATCAATAACAAGCAAATCCTGATCGGTCACGCGTGTATCCATATACTGACTCTGTATTAAAAGGGTTGGCAATGTTGCCATCGCGTCATTGCAATTGTCGTAAACCTGATACGAACCTAAGACGGATCTACTAAGAACCTGGGACAAACCTATGACGAACCAAATACGGGCCGGCCCTCGCCAGCCCGGCGGCTATGCATCGCTGGCAGGTGCCAGCGAATCAACTGTCTGTAACAATCGTACAATCAGCGCTTCACGCTCCATCTCCGATTGCATGGCCGGGCTTGACCCCAACTCCTGCTCGTCCAGCAGAACGGTAACGCTGTAGTCGGGATTGCGACGGATCAGCGAGCGCAGGTCCAGCGATAACAGTTGCGTGGCAAACTGTCCGGCCTGTTTCGGCTCGGTATAGGGGCCCGATAACAGCAGGGTATCGCCATCGGCCGCAACCAGGCGGCTGCGGAAAGTGCCATCATCATCACGGAAGCTGATAAACCGGGCCGCCTTACCGCTTTTCTTTTTCTCCGGCGCCGCACTTTTTACGCGGGTACCATTGCGCAGGCCAACCGCCTCGCGAATCTCCTGCATAAAAGGCGTCGCCAGCCTGCGTGCCTTGGCGGCGCCCGCCTGCAAAATGTCTTCAATCCTTTCAGGATTATCCATGAGAGTGACATATTGCTCGCGCATCGGTGCCAGAATGGTTTCCAGGTGAGTCGCCAGTTTTTTCTTGGCATCGCCCCAGCCCATGCCGTCAGCCAGTTCGCGCCGGAAATGGTCTGTCTCCTGCGGCGTGGCGAAAGCCTTGTAAATCATAAACAGATGCGACGCTTCAGCATCTTTGGCCTCACCGGGGGCGCGGGAATCGGTCACGATCCGCGCAATCGCATTGGGTAACGCTTTGGCACCACCTTCGAACAGCGGAATGGTGTTGTTATAGCTTTTGGACATCTTGCGCCCATCCAGGCCAGGCAAGGTGGCTACATCTTCATCAATCTGCACGTCGGGCAGCACAAAGTAATCGCGCCCTGCTCCATACTGATGATTAAAGCGCTGGGCAATATCGCGCGCCATTTCCAGGTGCTGGATCTGGTCACGGCCAACAGGTACGCGGTTGGCATTGAACATCAGAATATCGGCAGCCATCAGGACAGGGTAGGAGAAAAGCCCCATATTCACCCCGTCATCGGGTTCATCGCCGCGCGCCTCATTCTGATCCACCGACGCCTTGTATGCATGGGCGCGATTCATCAGACCCTTGGGGGTAATGCAGGTCAGGATCCAGCTCAGTTCCGGAATCTCCGGCACATCCGACTGGCGATAAAAGGTCACTTTTTCGGGGTCCAGCCCTGCGGCAAGCCAGGTTGCGGCAATTTCCAAACGCGAGGCGGCCACGCGCTGCGGATCGTCACATTTGATCAGCGCATGATAGTCGGCCAGAAAAAAGAAGGCATCAACGTTGGGCTGACGACTGGCGGCCACCGCCGGCCGGATCGCACCCGCATAATTGCCCAGATGCGGTGTGCCGGAAGTGGTAATGCCCGTTAATACGCGCACATTCCGGCTTGCGTCACCGGCTGGGGAAGTTTGTTCAACACTCATATTCTGTTTCCAACTGCAATAGTATTAAAGTTTCACCGACAAGCGTCTTTCGGACTCAAGATACTCTTTGGACTGCATTTCGGTAATCCGTGATACGGTCCGGTGAAATTCATTCGCGAGCACGCCTTCAGTATACAGTTCCTCGGGCGGACATTCGGCCGACATGATCAGCTTGACATGATGATCATACAGGACATCGATCAACCAGGTAAAACGCCGGGCCTCGGAGGAATGTCTGGGCATCATGCGCGGCACATCCGAGAGAACAATGGTCTGATAGCGATTGGCCAGTTCCAGATAGTCGTTCTGTGAGCGCGGGCCACCACAAAGCTCCGCAAAAGTGAACCAGACCACCGATCCGGCAACCGCACGGGCCCGGATCACACGGTTCTCGATCCGCAGATCAGTGTCCTGCGGAGCCGTTTCGGCCAGGCTGTCAAATGCCTGCTGCAACTGTGCCTGCGTGTCCTCATTGAGCGGCGTCAAGTACATGCGTACCTGCTCGAGCGTGCGCTGCCGATAATCAACGCCCGTATCCACATTGACCACGTCCATGCGTTTTTCAATCAGGGCAATGGCCGGCAGGATACGGTCACGGTGCAGGCCATCCGGATACAGTGTCGATGGCTCATAATTGGAGGTCATGATAAAGCTGGTGCCGTTGTCAAACAGATTGAGCAGCAGCTTGTACAGAATCATGGCATCTGCAATATCGGAGACGTGAAACTCATCAAAACAGATCAGCTTGTATTTATCGCTGATGATATGCGCCACTTCGTCCAGAGGATCGCTCTTGCCACGCAGCGCCTGTAACTGATGGTGCACACTGCGCATAAATTCATGAAAGTGAATCCGCGTCTTCTTCTCGATCTGCACCGTCATGAAGAAGGAATCCATCAGAAAACTTTTGCCGCGGCCGACCCCGCCCCACATGTAAACGCCACGCGGCGGCTCCGGCTTGCGGAAAAACCGGCGAAAAGGTTTAGCCAACTCTTGTTGATAGGCAACCAGTTCGTCGGCGAAAACCTGCAAACGCTCAATCGCCTTCTGCTGGGCCGCATCGGCCCGATAGCCGCGATCAGCAAGAGTCTTTTCGTAGTATTGCAGTACGTTCATGGAGCAGATGAGTGAGAATAAATTCGGATAGATGCCAGCGCTGGCAAGGTGACAGCGGCACGTACTGTTCGTGCTCGCAGGCCGACAGGGATATACGGCAGGAACAAACCGGGGTGCCAGTGGCACCCCGGTTTGGCCGATACAGAAATATCAGACTGACGGCAGGCACCGGTCAAACCAGATGCCCGTGCCGTATTCAACATGGTGCTGTCGATCAGAAGTTCAGGGCGCGTTTATCAACGGCCAGTGCGGCTTCCTTCACTGCTTCAGACAAGGTTGGGTGTGCATGGCAAATGCGCGCGATATCTTCGGCGGCGCCTTTGAATTCCATGATGGTTACCGCTTCGGCAATCAGTTCCGAAGCCATAGGTCCGACAATATGCACGCCCAGCACTTCGTCTGTCTTGGCATCGGCAATCACTTTGGCAAAGCCAGTGGTATCGCCCAACGCACGCGCGCGACCGTTAGCCATGAATGGGAAGCTGCCAGTGCGGATTTCGCGCTTTTCTGCTTTCAATTGCTGTTCGGTTTTACCCACCCATGCAATTTCAGGAGAAGTATAGATCACCCATGGAATGGTATCGAAGTTGACATGACCATGCTGACCGGCAATACGTTCAGCCACGGCAACACCTTCCTCTTCGGCTTTGTGTGCCAGCATGGGGCCGCGCACCACGTCACCTACCGCCCATACATTAGGCAGATTGGTTTTGCATTCTTCATTGACGCTGATGAACCCGCGCTCGTCCAGTTGCAGGCCAACGCTGTCGGCGTTCAGATTGCCCGTGAAAGGAACACGGCCGATAGACACGATCAGTTTATCCACGACCAGGGACTGCTCTGCTCCTTTGGCATCGGTATACGGTACGGTAACGGTACGCGCCGTGGTTTTGATTTCGCCGATTTTAACGCCGGTTTCAATTTTCAGACCCTGCTTGGCAAACGCTTTTTGCGCTTCCTTGGCAACCTGAACATCGGCCGCTGCCAGAAATTCAGGCATGGCTTCCAGAATGGTCACTTCCGCACCCAGACGGCGCCAGACACTACCCATTTCCAGACCAATCACGCCGGCGCCAATGACGCCCAGTTTCTTGGGCACACCGGCAATTCGCAGGGCGCCATCATTAGACAGAACCTGCTTTTCGTCGAACGGCAGTCCTGGTAGTGCACGCGCAACCGAACCGGTAGCCACGATCACATGCGTGGCGGTCAGGCTTTCTGCTTTCTTGCCGGTGACGCTGATTTTCCAGCTGCCATCTTCGGCTTTACCGTCAAAGGCGCCCACGCCCGAAAAGAAAGTCACTTTGTTCTTTTTGAACAGATACAGAATACCGTCGTTGTTCTGTTTAACAACCGTGTCCTTGCGACCTATCAGGGTGTCCAGGTTGAGCTTGACGCTGCCCACTTCAATGCCGTGTTCTGCAAAATGGTGATTGGCCTGTTCAAAATGCTCGGAAGATTGCAGCAGGGCTTTGGAGGGAATGCAGCCTACATTGGTGCAGGTACCACCCGGTTTCGGATTGCCGGCTTCATCGGCCCAGGCATCAATACACGCTACTTTCTTACCCAGCTGCGCAGCACGGATAGCTGCAATGTAACCGCCGGGCCCGGCACCAATTACGACAACGTCAAATTGTGAAGACATAATGTTCTCTTGATTTCTATAGAGCAGACGCGCTCACACGCATCCTATGAAAAACGCGCGCCCCGTGAAGGGGCGCATTCAGACTGTGTTGCTTACAGGTCCAGCAGCAGACGTTGTGGATCTTCCAGTGCCTCTTTCATGGCAACCAGACCCAGCACCGCTTCGCGGCCGTCAATGATACGGTGATCGTATGACATCGCCAGGAAGTTGATTGGACGGATGACGACCTGACCATTCTCTACCACAGGACGGTCCTTGGTGGCGTGTACGCCCAGGATCGCAGATTGTGGCGGATTGATAATGGGGGTAGACAG
Organism: Advenella mimigardefordensis DPN7; assembly: GCF_000521505.1. Lineage (GTDB taxonomy): Bacteria > Pseudomonadota > Gammaproteobacteria > Burkholderiales > Burkholderiaceae_B > Advenella > Advenella mimigardefordensis. Next base: position 1,521,489 of record NZ_CP003915.1, on the reverse strand, counting down.
CATGGAACCGAAAACACCACCGTTGGAAATAGAGAAGGTACCGCCAGTCAGATCTTCCAGGCTGATTTTGCCTTCGCGGGCTTTAACACCGTAGTCCGCAATGGTTTTTTCGATTTCTGCAAATGTCAGCTGATCTGCATTGCGCACGATAGGCACAACCAGGCCGCGCGGGCTGCTGACGGCGATACCAATGTCAAAGTAACCGTGGTAAATAATATCTTTACCGTCAACAGACGCATTCAGCAATGGGTATTTTTTCAGTGCGGCAACGGCAGCTTTAACGAAGAAGGACATAAAGCCCAGTTTCACGCCGTGTTCTTTTTCAAAGCGATCTTTATAGGCATTGCGCAGATCAATCACGGCCTTCATGTTCACTTCGTTGAACGTCGTGAGGATAGCGTTTTCCTGCTGAGACTGGATCAGACGCTCGGCGATACGTGCGCGCAGACGGGTCATTGGCACGCGCTGTTCAGGACGGCCATCAAGCGATAGCGTTGCCGGTGCGGCGGCTGCAGCGGCGGGTGCAGCAGGAGCTGCTGTAGCGGCAGCGGCATCCGCCTTGGTGACACGACCGTCACGACCAGAGCCGGCGACGTCGGCAGCCGCGATGCCTTTTTCAGACAGAATTTTGCTGGCAGCAGGAGACGCAACGCCTGCACTGCCCTTGCTGGCTTCAGCGGCCTTGGCTGGCGCAGCTTCGGCTTTGGCGGGCTCGGCAGCGACAGGTTCAGCAGCAGGCGCGGCAGCGGCTGCCGGAGCAGCAGCACCGGCTTTGGCTTCGGTGTCGATTCTTGCCAGCAACTGACCAGACGTCACTGTGCTGCCATCGCCTTCGGCGATCTCAGTTAATACGCCATTGGCCGGTGCAGGCACTTCCAGAACGACCTTGTCGGTTTCGACTTCAATCAGTGTTTCATCCTGAGTGACTGCTTCGCCTACTTTCTTTTTCCACTCAAGCAGGGACGCTTCGGAGATTGATTCAGAGAGCTGAGGAACTACAACGTCAATAATAGCCATTTTCGATAATCCGTAAAATTGTAATGAGACCGCTTACTTGGTCAGAATGAATCCTTTGAGCTTGGGTGCAAAAGCCTGTTCTACCAATGCCTTTTGCTGCTCAATATGTTTGGCCATATAGCCAACAGCAGGAGAGGACGAGGCGGTACGGCCGGCATACCCCAGGCGCTGTCCGGAAGACATGTCTTCGTACAGGTGGTGCTGGATATAGAACCATGGTCCCTGATTCTGAGGCTCGTCCTGTACCCATACAACTTCCGTCGCATTCGGATACTTGGCCAGTTCAGTGGCAAACGATTTGTGTGCAAACGGGTACAACTGCTCTACCCGCAGGATCGCAACATGATCGTCTTTCCGTTCCTTGCGGGCGTTCATCAGATCGTAGTAAACCTTACCGGAACACACCAGAACGCGTTTGACTTTCTTGGCGGCCAGTGCGGTGTCGATTTCACCCAGGATAGGCTGGAATTCACCGGATGACAGATCGCTGAGTGGCGAAGTGGCATCCTTGTTGCGCAACAGTGATTTTGGTGTAAAGATCACCAGCGGCTTGCGGAAAGGCCGGATCATCTGACGACGCAGTAAATGGAAAATCTGTGCAGCATTGGTTGGCTGTACGCACTGCATGTTATGGTCGGCACACAGTTGCAGGAAGCGCTCGATACGTGCAGAGGAGTGCTCTGGTCCCTGCCCTTCATAACCGTGTGGCAACATCAGTGTTAAACCTGACTGACGGCCCCATTTGGCTTCACCTGAACTGATGAACTGGTCAATCACAACCTGGGCACCGTTGACGAAGTCACCGAACTGCGCTTCCCAGATAACCAGCGTGTTAGGCTCGGAGCAGGAATAACCGTACTCAAAGCCCAGTACGGCCTCTTCTGACAACACCGAATCGATCACAGTAAAAGGCGCCTGAGATTCGGAGATATTCTGCAATGGCACATAAGTACCGTCGTTCCAGCGCTCGCGCTTCTGATCATGCAATACGGCATGACGGTGCGTAAACGTGCCGCGCCCGGAGTCCTGACCGGTGATACGGATGGTGTAGCCAGAGGACAGCAATGTCGCAAAGGCCAGATGCTCGCCCATGCCCCAGTCAAGATTCTGTTCGCCCATGGCCATTGCACGGCGGTCGGCAAGCAGTTTTTTCACCAGATTATGAGGCGTGAAGGTATCGGGCACGGTGGTAATACGTTCACCGATGCGTTTGAGTTCAGCCAGTGGCACGGCCGTATCGGCGCTGTCGGTCCACTTGGCACCCAGAAACGGCGTCCAGTCGATGGAGTATTTGTTTTTGTAGTCGGTCAGAACGGGCTCGACAGTTTTCTGGCCATCTTCCATCAGTCGTCGATAATTCTTGACGAACTCGTCGCCCTCGCCGTCGGTCAGTACGCCCTGTGCAGTCAGTTTGTCTGCATAGATTTTGCGTGTGCCGGGGTGCGCGCCAATGCTTTTATACATAAGCGGCTGTGTGAGTGACGGTGTGTCCTGCTCGTTGTGGCCCAGTTTACGATAGCAAATGATATCCACAACAACGTCGTGGTTAAATTCCATGCGGTAATCAAGCGCCAGGCGCGTTGCGAAAACCACGGCTTCAGGATCGTCGGCGTTCACGTGGAAGACCGGCGCTTCGATCATTTTGACCACGTCGGTACAATACAGGGTTGAACGTGAGTCGCGCGGGTCGGAAGTGGTAAAACCAATCTGGTTGTTAATCACGATGTGCAGCGTACCGCCAGTACCGTAACCGCGGGTCTGCGCCATATTCAGCGTTTCCATGACCACGCCCTGGCCGGCAAAGGCGGCATCACCGTGTACCAGCACAGGCAATACCTGTTGACCCAGCGGATCGGCGCGACGCTCCTGACGGGCACGTACACTCCCTTCCACCACAGGGTTAACAATTTCCAGATGCGATGGGTTAAACGCCAGAGACAGGTGAACCGGACCGCCGCGCGTGGACAGGTCACTGGAGAAACCGTTGTGGTATTTCACATCACCGTCGGTCAGGCCTTCGGCATGCTTGCCTTCAAACTCGGCAAACAGATCGCCGGGCATTTTGCCCATGATGTTGACCAGCATGTTCAGGCGACCACGGTGGGCCATACCCACGATGATTTCCTGTACGCCCAGGTCACCGGCGTGATTGACCACTTCGTCCATAGAGGCGATGAAACTTTCACCCCCCTCCAGCGAAAAGCGCTTCTGACCTACATATTTCGTATGCAGGAAACGCTCCAGCCCTTCGGCTTCGGTCAGCTGCTGCAGAATGCGTTTTTTGGTGTCGCTATCGAAGGAACCGTTAGCGTGGGTAGACTCCAGGCGTTCCTGAACCCAGCGCTTGGCTTTGGGATCGGACATATGCATGAACTCAGCGCCAACAGCGCCGCAATAGGTATCGCGCAGGGAGTTAAGGATTTCGCGCAAGGTCATGGTGCCCTGCTTGGTGAAATACGTGTTGGTAGCAGAGTATACCTGGTCCAGATCAGCGTCGGTCAGGCCGTAAAAGGCAGGATCGAGTTCGGGGATTTCAGGACGTTCACGGCGTTTCAACGGGTCCAGCTGGGCCCAGCGAACACCCAGTGAGCGATAGGCAGCGATTAATGACTGTACGTGAAGCTGTTTGCTGGCGACTTCCAGCGTTGGCACCCCTTCTTTGGCCGCCCGGGCAAAGGCATTGGCCTTGGCGCGCTGGGCAAAGGAGGTGACGACAGAGTGATGGTTCTGGTCACGGGTACTTTCAGACCCGTCTGTCGCAGGCGAATGCTGAAGCTGATCGAAGTAGTTGCGCCAGTGGTCAGCCACGGCGGCCGGATTGGCCAGGTACTCTTCGTACAATTCTTCAACATAGGGAGCATTACTCCCGAATAAATAAGAGGTAGATTTCTTTTCAGTTTCCGTTGTCATAAATCGCTTCACCGTTGCGGGTGTTTCACCCTTTGAGATGCAGGTATACCTTCCGGGTTACGGCTAGACCGAGTTGCGGATAGCGGGCAGAAGGCACATAACATAGCCTTGATAGCCAATGCGTTAAAGTATAACCATCGGTGAGACTTAATCCAAGGAACTTTTTCGATTATGAAAGAAATAACCGGTTTCAATCGATTGTGATTGATATATTTCGATATTTCGTTGTTAACGACCCACGGACGACTCAGAAACGATCGGCGTAGTGACCGCCGCGCACGCGACCGATCATCAGGCAATCAGCTCACCCGACACCGCGCCGCCGGACAACCGCCTGCAGCCAAAGGAGGCAACTTGCCGCCGGAGAACAGGCAACGGCGTTATCATATCGAAACTGCAAATCATGCATAGCAATGAACATAACAATATTATTGAACCTTAAGGATTTAAACCATGAGCCACGACCTTAATAAACTTGCGCTGGATTACCACGCCTATCCTACGCCAGGCAAGATTTCCGTTACGCCAACCAAACCGCTGGCTAACCAGGACGACCTGTCGCTGGCCTATTCTCCCGGCGTGGCAGCGGCATGCATGGCGATTTTTGCCGATGGCGATATGGCCGCCTCACAATACACCTCGCGCTCTAATCTGGTTGGCGTGATTACCAATGGTACTGCCGTGCTGGGCCTGGGCAATATCGGCCCGCTGGCCTCCAAACCGGTGATGGAAGGTAAAGGATGCCTGTTCAAGAAATTTGCCGGAGTGGATGTATTTGATATCGAGCTGGCAGAAAATGACCCTGATAAGCTCGTGGATATTATCGCCGCGCTGGAACCGACGCTGGGCGGCGTCAACCTGGAAGACATCAAGGCGCCCGAATGCTTCTATATTGAGAAAAAACTGCGCGAACGCATGAAAATCCCGGTTTTCCATGACGACCAGCATGGAACGGCCATCATCTCTTCGGCCGCCATCCTCAATGGCCTGAAAATCGTCGGCAAGGACATCGGTAAAATCAAGCTGGTCTGCTCCGGTGCCGGTGCTGCCGCGATTGCCTGCCTGGACTTGCTGGTTAATCTCGGCGTCTCGCGCGAGAACATTTATGTTGTGGACTCCCGCGGCGTGATCTGGGAAGGTCGCGACGAAAACATGGAGCCGAACAAGGCACGTTACGCACAAAAAACAGAAGACCGGACGCTGGCTGATGTAATGCGCGACACCGACGTATTCCTGGGTTGTTCGGCCAAGGATGTGCTGAAACAGGACATGGTGGCCACCATGGCACCGTCTCCCCTGATTCTGGCCCTGGCCAACCCTGATCCCGAGATTCGCCCTGAAGTTGCCAAAGCGGTACGCCCGGACTGCATCATCGCAACCGGCCGCTCCGACTATCCTAACCAGGTTAATAACGTTCTGTGCTTCCCCTTCATTTTCCGCGGCGCGCTGGACGTGGGCGCGACTCGCATTACCGAAGAAATGAAAATGGCTTGCGTGAGGGCCATTGCCGAACTGGCGCAGGCCGAGCCAAGCGATGAAGTTGCCCTGGCCTACGAAGGCGCCGATCTGAGCTTCGGTCCTGAATATATTATTCCCAAACCCTTCGACCCCCGGCTTATCGTGCAGATCTCTCCGGCCATCGCCCAGGCAGCCATGGATTCCGGTGTCGCTACGCGCCCCATCGAAGATATGGATGCCTATCGCCAGCAACTGCTGGGCTTCGTCTACCGCTCCGGCCCATTGATGCGCCCCCTGTTCAAACAGGCCCGCATCACGCCGCCGAAACGCGTGGTCTATGCCGACGGGGAAGACGAGCGCGTATTGCGTGCGGCGCAAACCGTGATCGACGAGCAACTGGCCTATCCGATCCTGATCGGACGTCCTGCCGTGATCGAGATGCGCATCAAGAAACTGGGACTGCGTCTGGCTGCCGGCACCAACATGGAAGTGGTCAATCCGGAAGACGACGAGCGCTTCACCGAAACCTGGACCGCATACTATAAACTCAAAGGTCGTGACGGAATCACACCCAATGTGGCCAAAGCCATGGTGCGCAAGCACAATACACTGATCGGTGTATTGCTGATCGACCGCGGCGATGCAGATGCAATGATCTGCGGCGTGGGCAGCCGTTTTGACAACCAGCTCAAGTATGTGTCAGAAGTGATCGGCCTGAAGGAAGGCGTGACCACCTATGCCGCCATGAACGTACTGATCCTGCCGGACCAGACCCTGTTCATTTGTGATACGCATGTGAACGAAGACCCGACTGACGAACAGATTGCCGACATCACCATTCAGGCAGCCAATGAAATGATCCGCTTTGGCATTCAGCCGAAAATTGCCCTGCTGTCGCACTCCAATTTCGGCAGCCGTCCATCAGACTCTTCTCGCAAGATGGCTTCAGCCCGTCGCCTGATCGCGCAGCGTCGCCCCGACCTGGAAGTGGATGGCGAAATGCATGCGGATGCGGCCTTATCCGAACGCATCCGCCTGGAAGCCTACCCCGACTCTTCCCTGGCCGGTCGCGCCAATCTGTTGATCATGCCCAATCTGGATACCGGCAATATCACCTACAATATGCTGAAAATGACCGGCAGCCACGGCATTGCCATGGGGCCGATTCTGCTGGGCGCTGCCAAGCCCGTGCACATTCTGACCACCAGCACAACCACCCGCCGCATTGTCAACATGACTGCGCTGGCGGTCGTTGATACCCTTGAGGAGTCTAAATAATGCGTTCGGATGATTTGTCAAAACTCGTGCTGCGTCTGACGCTTGGCATTCTCCTGCTCATGCATGGCATCTTCAAGGTCCAGAATGGCATCGGCGGCATCATGGGCATGGTGGCTTCGCATGGCCTGCCCGGGTTCGTGGCCTACGGCGTGTATATCGGTGAAGTGATTGCACCGATACTGCTTATTGTGGGTTTATACACCCGGGTTGCTGCGGTCCTGGTCATTATCAATATGCTGGTCGCCATTGCGCTCGCACACACCGGACAACTGGCCATGCTGACGGGCAATGGCGGCTTGCGGCTGGAAGCGCAGTATTTCTTCCTGTTTACCGCCGTCGCTGTTTTTCTGGGTGGCGCGGGTCGCTTCAGCATGAATAGCCCGTACAACAACTAAAGCAGTCTGTCGTGAATAGCCGAAAGCTCAGGCACCTGTCCACAGATTAATCGACTTTTCCGACAGCATCCATCCACACAGCGGGAACGCGCTCATGCGTTGTTCCCGCCATCAGCAAAACACCCCAAACGTTAAACTCATTGCCAACTTGCGGGCGTTGCTTTCACTTACCTCATAGCAGAAGTTGCGGTACGGATTTGTGTCTTGCAGAGACCAAATACTGCTGATAATATTTAATTAGGCGCCTTATTATAAGGCACCTAATAATCTATAAACCCACATGCAACCAGCACCGCAATTGAAGAAGCAAAGGAAGTTGAGATGGCGAAATCCGACAAGATGGCAAGCGCACCCCAAATTGACGGCGAGCGACTTCGATTGCTCAACAACGGGGCAATTGAAACGGCCAATTTGACAGAATGCTTAGCCGTGGATTTTGCGACGTTGATGCGTGCAACGCTCCCGGAGATTGGAACAAAAGCCATCAATATGCTGAAACAGGAAAGCCAAACAGGCATTCTCAAACGCATGACCGTAACCGGCCAGCTCATATACGAACACGTGGGCCCTGCCACACTTCCTCATTTACTCAATTGTCCATCAGATACCGTTCGCGGATGGGGTTGCTTTCTTATCGGATCGATTGAGACTATGTCAATCGAAGATCGTCTTGATGCCATCGCGCCATTGGCCGACGATCATCACTTTGGTGTGCGCGAATGGGCATGGATGGCAGTAAGAAGGCATATCGCTGCAGACCTGCAACCCAGTATCGATTATCTAGCTGAATGGGCAGACAATCCTTCCGAAAGAATAAGACGCTTTTCCTCTGAATCAATCCGGCCACGTGGTGTCTGGTGTACGCATATTGCAGCACTTAAACAAGAGCCGAATCTGGCGTTACCTATTCTCGAACCGCTGCACGCCGATCCAGCACACTATGTACAGGACTCCGTTGGTAATTGGCTAAACGATGCAGCAAAAGATCAGCCCAACTGGGTTCGCAGCCTGTGCCAGCGGTGGCTGGAAGAAGCGCCTGATAACCAGAGCACCACGCGAATTGTGAGAAGAGCATTGCGCTCGTTGAAATAGAAACAGTCCCGCAATACAGACCCACCAGAAGATCACTAAAACATGAAATTAGCGCAAAAATACCAGGCACTTCTACAAGATGCAGAACGCCGGCACATTCCGAATGTCGACAGCATGCGTGTTTGCTTTCAGACATTATCATTGGCCACTGCAATAGATAGAGAGTGTGCTGATCAGCTCGCACCCCATGGGCTTTCCGAAGGAAGATTTGTCCTGCTATTTCTGCTTGACGCGGCAAAAAACGGGCTGGCACCAAATGTATTAGCTCAGCAGGCGGGCGTAAAAAGAGCGACGATCACCGGCTTACTCGACGGCCTGGAGCGAGAAGGACTGATCGAGCGCCAACTGGATAGTCATGACCGCCGCGGCGTCCTTATAGTGCTGACAAGCAAGGGCAAGCAGCTCGCAAAAACAGTTGTGAATCAACATAGTCACTGGATCGCCGGGATATTTGGAACGCTTTCCACGACGGAACAGAAGCAACTTTCCACTCTCCTTGATCTAGTTGCTCAAGCCCTGCCCCGCTCAAATGAAAGCAAGCCGTAGCATGCGGAATCTTCACTTGCTTGCGGAACTTCAATCTCCTGATTGAAGAAGAAGTCACAACCCGCTATTTTACGCCGGTTCACACAACTCAAAAAAAAACCGCAAATCAAAGATCTGCGGTTTTTTCAACAAGCGTTACGCTAGTATTATTTGCGTGTATCGATCGTGCCTACTTCACGAGCTGAATAGCCGGTGTACAACTGACGTGGGCGACCGATTTTGTAATCAGGATCAGACAACATTTCGTTCCATTGTGCAATCCAGCCTACTGTACGAGCCAATGCGAAAATCGCGGTGAACAGTGATGTCGGAATACCAATGGCGCGCTGTACGATGCCTGAGTAGAAATCGACGTTCGGGTACAGTTTGCGCTCGACGAAGTAAGGATCTTCCAGAGCGATGCGTTCCACTTCCATGGCCAGCTTGAACAATGGATCGTCTTGCAGACCCAGTGATTCGAGCACTTCCTTGCAGGTTTCCTGCATCAGCTTGGCGCGAGGATCGTAGTTTTTGTAAACGCGATGACCAAAACCCATCAGACGCACGCCTGAGTTTTTGTCCTTCACTTTTTCCATGAACTCGCCAACTTTCTCGATACCGCCATTGGCTTGCAGGTCTTCCAGCATTTTCAGGCAAGCTTCGTTGGCGCCACCGTGAGCAGGACCCCACAGGCAAGCAACACCGGCAGCAATCGCAGCAAACGGATCGGTCCCTGAAGAACCGCAAAGGCGCACAGTTGATGTAGACGCATTTTGCTCGTGATCGGCATGCAGAATGAAAATGCGGTCAAGCGCGCGCTCTACCACATCATTCACTTTGTACTCTTCGCAAGGAGTGCCGAACATCATGCGCAGGAAGTTGCCTGTGTATGACAGATTGTTCTGCGGATAGATATAAGGCTGACCCAAAGAGTATTTGTATGCCATGGCCACCAGCGTCGGCATTTTTGCAATCAGACGAATGGCAGAAATGTGGCGGTGCTCTGGGTTGGTAATATCTGTAGAGTCGTGATAGAACGCGGACAGCGCACCAACCAGGCCAGTCAGCACAGCCATCGGGTGGGCGTCACGACGAAAGCCGCGCAGGAAAAAATGCATCTGCTCGTTGACCATTGTGTGATGCGTTACGGTCTGGTCAAACTCTTCCTTCTGCGCTGAATTGGGCAACTCGCCATTCAGAATCAGATAGCAGATATCCAGGAAACTGCAGTTAACTGCCAGTTGCTCGATAGGATAGCCACGGTACAGCAATTCGCCTTTGTCGCCATCAATATAGGTGATTGCAGATTCGCAGGCCGCAGTGGACATGAAGCCGGGATCATAGGTAAACATGTCGGTCTGACTGTACAGCTTGCGAATGTCAATGACATCCGGTCCTACCGTGCCCTTGTAGATAGGCAGCTCAATCTTCGTCGAATCATCTGAAAAGCTCAGAATCGCTTTCTTGTCAGAGAGGTTCATTTAACATCCTTAAGAAAAAACCAGACTTCGGTCCGCCCGCTATTCCTGCCGCATCAATTCGATAAGGCGTTGTATATTAGACGTATCATAGATACCTTCCGGATTGGCACGACCAAGAAGAATATCAAGCAGACTGTTGTCATCAAGTTCAAAAAGCTGAGTGAGCGACGAGACATCCTCGTCAGTCAACTCCTGTTCATAACGATCCAGAAATTTGGTAATGATCAGATCGTTTTCAAGCAGTCCCCGGCGGGCACGCCAGCGAAGACGCGCCCGTTCCAGTTCGGTTAGTGTGGCCATCTTTGATCAGACCGCGCGACGAACCATCAGTTCCTTGATCTTGCCAATTGCCTTGGTCGGATTCAGCCCTTTAGGACATACATCGGCGCAATTCATAATGGTATGGCAACGGAACAGACGGTACGGGTCATTCAGATTGTCAAGACGGGAGTTAGTAGCCTCGTCACGACTGTCTGCAATAAACCGGTAAGCCTGAAGCAATCCGGCAGGGCCGACAAATTTGTCAGGATTCCACCAGAAAGACGGACAGGAAGTCGAGCAGCACGCACACAGAATACATTCATACAAACCATCGAGCTCTTCGCGGGCTTCCGGCGATTGCAGACGCTCTTTTTCCGGCGGCGGCGTGTCGTTGACCAGATACGGGCGAACAGAATGATACTGGTTGAAGAAGTGCGTCATATCAACGATCAGGTCGCGAATAACCGGCAGACCAGGCAGCGGACGCAGAACCACAGGCTCCTTCAGCTCATTCAGATTGGTTGTACATGCCAGACCGTTCTTGCCATTGATGTTCATGGCATCGGAGCCACACACACCCTCGCGGCAGGAACGACGAATGGCAAAACTGTCATCAACGTCATTCTTGATGCGGATAATGGCATCGAGCAGCATCTTGTCGGTGGGTTGCAGTTCCACTTCCAGTTTCTGCATGTAGGGACGCTCGTCCTTATCAGGATCGTAGCGGTAAATCTCGAATTTCATGATACGTTTTGTACTCATAATACCCTGCTTAGAATGTACGTGCTTTTGGAGGGAACGACTCCACACTTAGCGGTTTCATATGTACTGGTTTGTACTCCAGACGACCGTCGGCAGAATGCCACAAGGTGTGCTTGAGCCAGTTCACATCGTCACGCTCAGGATGATCGTTCAACGCATGGGCGCCACGGCTTTCATTGCGGTTTGCCGCAGACTTGATCGTCGCCCGGGCCACTTCCGTCATATTGGCCAGTTCCAGCGCTTCGACACGCGCCGTATTGAATACTTTGGATTTGTCATCAAACTTGACATGCTTGGCCTGCTCAGCCAGCTCGTCGATCTGGCCGACGCCTTCCTTCAGCAGTTCGAGCGTACGGAACACACCGCAGTGACGCTGCATGGAAACACGGATGCTGTTTGCGACATCCTGAACTTTCTCGCCTGATTTGCGCGATTCCAGTTCATTGATACGCGCCAGCGAGAAGTCCAATGATTCCTTAGGCAGATCCTGATGGGCGAGCTGACGTTCCAGATGCGATTCCACAATCCGGTTGCCTGCAGCGCGGCCAAACACCACCAGATCCAGCAGTGAGTTTGTGCCCAGACGGTTTGCACCGTGAACCGATACCGCAGCACATTCACCAATGGCATACAGACCGTTGACGATTTTTTCTTCGCCATTTTCCCAGGTAACCACTTCACCATGATAGTTGGCCGGAATGCCGCCCATCTGATAGTGAATGGTTGGGACCACAGGAATCGGTTCCTTGATCGGATCCACGTTACCGAATTTGATAGCAATTTCGCGAATCGAAGGCAGACGTTTGTTAATGACATCCGCACCCAGGTGATCCAGTTTGAGCACCACATAGCTGCCGTCGGGACCGCAGCCACGGCCTTCCTTGATTTCCTGGTCCATGGAGCGCGAGACGAAATCGCGTGGTGCCAGATCTTTCAGGGTTGGCGCGTAACGTTCCATGAAACGCTCACCATCCTTGTTCAACAGGATGCCGCCTTCGCCGCGCACCCCTTCGGTAATGAGCACGCCGGCACCGGCCACGCCGGTTGGGTGAAACTGCCAGAATTCCATGTCCTGCAAACAGATACCTGCACGGGCAGCCATGCCCAGGCCATCGCCGGTATTGATGAAGGCGTTGGTAGAGGCTTGCCAGATACGGCCGGCGCCACCGGTAGCCAGCACCACAGCCTTGGCTTCCAGAATGTAGACTTCACCGGTTTCCATTTCGAGCGCGGTCACACCCACGACATCGCCGGCATCGTTACGCAGCAGATCCAGCGCCATCCATTCGACGAAGAACTGGGTACGCGCAGCGACGTTGCGCTGATACAGGGTATGCAGCAGCGCGTGACCGGTACGGTCAGCTGCAGCACAGGCACGCTGTACGGGCTTCTCACCGAAATTGGCAGTGTGTCCGCCGAAAGGACGCTGATAAATGGTGCCGTTGGCATTGCGATCGAACGGCATGCCGAAGTGTTCGAGCTCGTAAACAGCATGAGGCGCCTGACGGCACATGAATTCGATGGCGTCCTGGTCGCCCAGCCAGTCTGATCCCTTGACGGTATCGTACATGTGCCAGTACCAGTTATCCTCACTCATGTTACCCAGCGAAGCACCGATACCACCCTGCGCGGCAACGGTATGAGAACGGGTTGGAAAAACCTTGGAAAGGACGGCGACGGATAATCCGGCCTGAGCCAATTGAAGGGAGCAGCGCATACCGGACCCGCCGGCACCTACAACCACTACATCAAACTGGCGGCGCGGTAATGATGAATTGATAGCGACCACGGCTTATAAACTCCAGACAATTTTTGCGAAATACAGGACGGCGGCAATCAGCCACAGGATAGTGAGTACCTGTAACGTCAGTCGGACACCTACGGGTTTGACGTAATCCATCCAGATATCGCGCACGCCGATCCACGCATGCCAGGCAAGCGAGAAAAATGCCAGCGTTGCGGCGATCTGCCCCACGGGCAAGCCCCAACAGGAGAACGTAAAGAAACCCTTCCAGGATTCGTAGTTAATGGGCGTAAACAGCGCTGCAATCAGAAAAATGACTGAATACACAGCCAGAATCACGGCTGTAATACGCTGTACGATGAAATCCTTAATACCATAGCCGGCACCCACAACCAGCCGTTTTGTACCTACCAGTTCCTTGGCCATCAGATCGCTCCAAACATTTTAACGGCGAACACCAGGGTCAGCGCCAGGCTGACTCCCAACACCACGGCGGCGCTTTTCTGTGCCGAGACCTTGTCGATACCGATATGCAGATCAAGAACCAGATAGCGGATACCGGCACACAGGTGATGCATGAAACCCCACAGCAGAACCAGCAGGATCAGCTTGAGAATGAAGCCACCCGCCCCACTGCCCAATGATGCGAAGCTTTCCGGCGAAGCCACGCTGGCTGCAAAAAGCGGAATCAATATAATGGGAAGACTGAGAAAAAGCAGAGCGCCACTGATTCGATGCAAAATAGACACTTTGCCGGCGGCCGGCAGGTGGTATTTTGTGATCTGGGCAACATCGATATTACGATATTGCGGGCGCTGTTTTGACGGGGTGTCTGACATAACGGCCTCTAGGAAACAAACGACAACAAAATAAAAAATAAAAACGCACGTTCGAAAGCGAAGAGTCGCTGGCCGACCCCCGCTCTTTCTGACTTTCTGATCGAATTAGTTTAAACCATTTCGATAATGATAATGTTCTGTTACATATAAACCGCGCCGAATCTCCATGGGCCTGTCCCCATAGGTAAACGACACGCGATTAACCTGCAGCAGCGGCGTACCCGGTTCAACTTTCAGCAGTTCGGCAGTCGTGGGATCACAGGATACGGCCTTGAGTTTTTCATCGGCACGAACCATATTCACACCGAATTCAGTTTCAAAAAAACCGTAAAGCGGGCCGTTCAGAGCCTGGAGCTTTTCAATACTCAAGCCTTTGAACGCATCTCCCGGCAGCCAGATTTCGTCCAGTACCGTCGGTACCGTACCAAAAGACATGATACGCCGGATATAAATCACCGAATCGCTGCCGCGCAGCATAAGCACACGAGCCACATCCTGCGGTGCACGCTGGCGATCACACTGCAAATAGACGCTTTGGGCGCGCGCCGCACTTTCTTCGCTATCGGATTTTAACCTTAAAAAACGATAGCGAACCTGTGCTTCATGGTGCGTAGCAACAAATGTTCCCTTGCCCTGACGACGGATCAGCAAATTCTCTGCCGCCAGCTCGTCTATCGCCTTACGCACGGTACCCTGACTCACCTGAAAGCGCGCTGCCAGATCGAGCTCGCTGGGAATGTTTTCACCAGGCTTCCATTCGCCTTCGTGCAGACTATGAACCAGCAGGTCCTTGATCTGTTTATATAGAGGGCTGAATGCCGCAGCAGGCGATTTCAACGAAGGGGTTGGGATTTCAGACATGTTCGGCGAACAAATTAAAACCTGCTTATTATCTCATATTGCAAGCAGAATTGTCTATTCTTATATAAGATATAAGTTATAAGACAATTTGACGATACCGCAGATTTCTACTAAGCTTTAGCGTTAAAATCTCTTCAAATACCTTCGTTTTTTTCCCCTAATTTATTGGAGATCTCTATGTCCAAACCCGCCGTACGCGTCGCCGTCACGGGCGCCGCCGGTCAGATCGGCTACGCTCTGCTTTTCCGCATTGCATCAGGCGAAATGCTCGGTAAAGACCAGCCTGTTATTTTGCAACTGCTGGAAATCCCCGATGAAAAAGCGCAAAAGGCCCTCAAAGGGGTCATCATGGAACTGGATGACTGCGCTTTCCCATTGCTGCAGGAAATTACCGCTCACAGCGATCCGAAAACAGCCTTCAAAGATGCTGATATTGCTCTGCTGGTAGGTGCCCGTCCGCGTGGCCCCGGCATGGAGCGCAAAGATCTGCTTAAAGTGAATGCGCAGATTTTCACAGCACAGGGCAAGGCACTGAATGAAGTCGCCAGCCGCAACGTAAAAGTGCTGGTTGTTGGCAACCCTGCCAATACCAACGCCTATATCGCTATGAAATCCGCACCGGATCTGCCTGCTAAAAACTTCACCGCCATGCTGCGCCTGGATCATAACCGTGCGCTTACCCAGCTGGCACAAAAATCCGGCAAAGCTGTTAAAGATATCGAGAAACTGGTCGTGTGGGGCAACCACTCACCCACCATGTACCCGGACATCCGCTTTGCCACCGTTGGTGGAGAAGGTCTGGAACAGCTTATCAATGACGACGCATGGAACAAAGACACCTTTATTCCTACCGTAGGCAAACGCGGCGCCGCCATCATTGACGCACGTGGCCTTTCCTCAGCCGCTTCAGCAGCCAATGCAGCGATTGATCACGTCCGTGATTGGGTTCTGGGCAGCAATGGCAAATGGGTCACCATGGGTGTTCCTTCTGACGGCTCTTATGGCATTCCCGAAGGCATCATCTACGGCGTGCCTGTCACAACAGAAAACGGTGAATACACGGTTGTAAAAGACCTGGAAATCAACGAGTTTTCCCGTGAACGCATGGACTTTACCCTGAACGAGTTGCTCGAAGAGCGCGACGGCGTTGCCGATCTGCTGGGTTAATCCACTGAAAAAAATAGCCACGACGTCGTGGCTATTTTTTTGCCCTATTACCCGTTACCCATTACCTGCTACCTATTACACAACTTGTAGCCTGCTACAGGCAGTCACGAACCAACGGGTCAGGCGCGACTGCTCTGCGCAGCAGAACCCGGCAGCAACGACGTGGGTGTGGTACTGTATCCACTGTCGGCTTTTCGTGCCGTGATTTTCGTACTACATAGAAGACGACAAAGAACGTCTATACCGCCATCCTTCGCGATGGTCTGCTGAGTCATATAATCGACCAGATGCAACCCCGCGATAAGCCGCATGATCGCACTGGTTAACACGATTTCGAACAGAAGCTTGACGCCCTGTTCATCAGCAAAAATAACATTTCACAATCGTCAGGAGATTATTCATTATGTCTACAAAATCAACCAAGGCAGCAAAAGCCAGCAAGTCCGCGAGCACACCAGTCCCTGCCGCAACACTGGCCGGCGGGGACAATCCCGCCGGATTCAAACCGAAAAAATCCGTTGCCCTGTCCGGCGTGGTTGCAGGCAACACGGCTATCTGCACCGTGGGACGCAGCGGCAACGACCTGAACTACCGTGGCTATGACATTCTCGATCTGGCCGACTCCAGTGAATTTGAAGAAATCGCCCATCTGCTTATCCATGGCAAACTGCCAACGCAAGCGGAACTGACGGCCTACAAACAGAAGCTGAAACGTTATCGCGGCCTGCCAGCCAATCTGCAAACCGTGCTGGAATCGCTGCCTGCCCATAGCCACCCGATGGATGTCATGCGAACCGCCGTGTCGGTACTGGGCTGCACCCTGCCCGAAAAAGACGATCACAATATCGCTGACGCCCGTGATATCGCCGATCGACTGATGGCCAGCCTGGGCTCGGCCCTGCTCTACTGGTATCACTTCAGCCACAATGGCCGCATCATTGACGTCCAAACCGATGATGACAGCATTGGCGGCCATTTCCTGCATTTGCTGCACGGCGAAAAACCATCAAAAGAATGGGTTCGCGCCATGCACACCTCACTTATTCTGTACGCAGAACATGAATTCAATGCCTCCACCTTTACCGGCCGCGTAGTTGCCGGCACAGGCTCAGACATGTTCTCTGCCATCACAGGTGCGATTGGCGCCCTGCGCGGCCCGAAACATGGCGGCGCGAACGAAGTGGCTTTCGAAGTCCAAAAGCGCTACGACACCCCCGATGAAGCCGAGGCAGATATCCGCAAGCGCGTGGAAAACAAGGAAGTCATTATCGGCTTCGGTCATCCGGTTTACACCATTTCTGATCCTCGGAATGTCGTGATCAAACGAGTCGCGAAAAAAACTGTCCCAGGACGCCGGCACAACCAAAATGTTCGATATCGCCGAAAGACTGGAGACCGTGATGATGGACATCAAAAAGATGTTTCCGAACCTGGACTGGTTTTCTGCCGTGTCATATCACATGATGGGCGTTCCCACTTCCATGTTTACGCCACTGTTCGTCATCGCCCGTACCGCGGGCTGGTCTGCCCATATCATTGAACAGCGTATCGACAACAAGATCATCCGCCCGACCGCCAATTACACCGGCCCGGACGATCAGAAATTCGTGCCGCTGTCCAAACGCAAATAAAGGCAGCGCGGACGTTAAAACCTTGTTGTTTTGAACCTTGTTGTTTTGTTATGGGGGAGCGCTATGTCCGGCCCTGTTTCTGCTGTTCGCCCTGATCCCGATCAGGTCCTTGTCGATATTGTCGACTACGTTCTCTACAAGGAACTCAGTAGCGACCTGGCGTATGAAACGGCACGCAACTGCCTGATCGATACGCTGGGCTGCGGGCTGGAGGCGCTTGAGTACCCGGCATGCCGCAAGCTGCTGGGCCCCATCGTACCGGGCACCATGGTGCCCAATGGCGCCAAAGTGCCGGGCACGCAGTTTCAGCTCGATCCGGTACAGGCGGCATTCAATATCGGCGCCATGATTCGCTGGCTCGATTTCAATGACACCTGGCTTGCCGCAGAATGGGGTCACCCCTCGGACAACCTGGGCGGCATTCTGGCCACGGCCGACTGGCTGTCACGCAATGCGGTAGCAGCAGGCAAGGCTGCGCTGACCATGCGCGAGGTGCTAACGGGCATGATCAAGGCGCATGAGATTCAGGGCTGCATTGCCCTTGAGAACTCGTTTAACAAAGTCGGGCTGGATCATGTGGTGCTGGTCAAAGTGGCCTCTACCGCCGTGGTCGCGCAAATGCTGGGACTGAGTCGTGACGAAATTATTAACGCCGTGTCGCTGGCGTGGGTGGATGGTCAAAGCCTGCGCACCTATCGCCACGCCCCCAACGCCGGCAGCCGCAAATCCTGGGCGGCCGGCGATGCCACCAGTCGCGCCGTACGCCTGGCCCTGATGGCCAAAACAGGTGAGATGGGATACCCATCGGTGCTGACCGCAAGAACCTGGGGCTTTTATGATGTGCTTTTCAAGGGACAGCCGTTTATCTTTCAGCGCCCCTATGGCAGTTACGTCATGGAAAACGTACTGTTCAAGATCTCGTACCCGGCCGAATTCCATGCACAGACCGCCGTTGAATGCGCCATGCAAATTCACGATCAACTGAAAGCGGCAGGCAAGTCTGCCGACGATATCAGGCAAATCACCATCCGTACCCACGAAGCGTGCATCCGTATCATCGATAAAAAAGGACCACTCAATAACCCGGCAGACCGCGATCACTGCATTCAGTACATGGTTGCCGTGCCCCTGCTGCTAGGTCGCCTCACGGCGGGCGACTACGAAAACACGATTGCCGCCGATCCACGCATTGATGCCTTGCGAGAGAAAATCAATTGTGTTGAAGATCCGGCGTTTACCCGCGATTATCATGACCCTGAAAAACGTTCGATTGCCAATGCGCTCACGGTGCAATTGAACGATGGCAGCACACTGGATGAAGTGATCTGCGAATATCCGATAGGTCACAAGCGCCGCCGCAAGGAAGGCATTCCACTGCTGGAGGCCAAGTTTCGCGTCAACCTGGCGCGCGCATTTCCGGGCAAACAACAGGAGAACATTCTGGCCGTTTCACTGGACCAGAAAACGCTCGAAGCCATGCCGGTCCACGAGTATATGGATTTGTATGTCATTTAAGGCAGTGCAGGCACCGGAGCGATAAAACACAAGGGTGCGCCTGCCCGGTGCTTCGGCGCGCCGAGACCAGAGCCGCGATTGCGCAGCATTCTGAAAAGACCCTGCCCTGGCAGGAAATATCGCCACAGCGGGCTTCGCATACCCTGCTTACCGGAAAATTCGCTTACTATTGTCAGATTCGCCCATCACTTTTGTTATCCCATCCTGCTGCCATGTTTCATCCTTATATCGCGACCGCACTGCCATTTATCCTGAGCCTGCTGGTCGCCTGTTTTGTGATTGCCACTGTCTCTATTTTGTATCTGGCATTCGTCTCGCTCAAAGAAACCAATGCCACGCTTAAACATCCCTATCTGACGCAACAACCGTTTAACCGCTATCCGCTGGGGATTCGCGGCGCGATTTTGCTGGATTATTTTTTGCGTCTGTTCCTGCCCAACAGCACCGTATGGCTGGCCGGCCATGCCAATATCCTGCTGGCACATGTTAACCCCAAAACGGTTCCGCTACGCATCCGCTGGCCATTACTCGGCCTGTGGGGCGCATGCCTGCTGGGTATCGTGCTGATGATTATTTTCTGGAGCATGATGCTGCTGGGCCGCCAGTAACCGCCCGCTACGGCGTCGCAGCGCCCCTTGCGTTCGCGGTCGCCCCACAGATAAGGAGTGCATATGACATTACAGATTACCCACCACCCCGAAACAGGCCGCATCGAAGCCAACGTTGACAACAATCTATGCTATATAGAATATCGACTGCAGGCGCCGGTGATGCATGTATTGCACACCATTGTGCCCGACGCGGTCGGCGGGCGCGGTATTGCCGGCAAACTAACCGAATTTGCACTGGACCTGGCACGTGCCAATAACTGGAAAATCAATCCTGTGTGTAGCTACACGGCCGCTTACTTCAAGCGCCATCCGCAGCTGGAACCGCTGCGCACCTGATTCAGGCAGTTGACACGAGATGATTCACCTTGAGTTGACACCTTGAGTTGACACCTTGAGTTGACACCTTGAGTTGACACTACGAGATGATTCACCACAAGATGATTCAATCAGCGGGGGAGCGCTGCCCCCCGTCCTCACTTCAACAACGCAACACCGCCCCCCCACGACGACAAGCGCGACGCTCATGATCGTAGCCTTTTACAACCGCCATTATCAGCGGACCACAGACCGGTGTGCGAGGCTGATCAGTTGGTGATTTTCAGATTCAGTTGCTGTACTGCCTTAAGAATGCCCTGAGGATTGCCCATCTGCGTTTGCATGACGAATGTCATAAGCTGCAAAGGTGGATTGGGACTGGCCTGCACATTCAGGCTCCTGGCCTCGTTTTTCATAAAACGGCTGACCGCCGTACATACACCTTCTGCATCCGCAATGCCAAGCGTGGGAGCCTGCTGGCGGCAGTCGCTTTCCGATTTGGCCAGACGCGCTTCGAACGCCTCTTTCTGTTGCGCTGTCGGATTGCCGTCTACCGGCGCCACACCCTGCTGAACCTTAACCACGCGTGGCATGAGCCCCGCGTCATCAAACTTGATGTTCAATTCTCTTATGGTCACCGGCGACAGCGCACTGATCAGCAGCAGCGGGTTGGACTGTAGTTCTTTTTCACGGGTACGAACCGTATTGATCAATCCGACAATTTTGTCGGCCTTGAGCACCACGTTGAAGTTACCCACTTCGGGCTGATTCAGGGTGATATCGTAGTCGGAGGTATCCTGTTTCTCATTCAGCGTGCCCCTGACCCGTCCGTCCAGCAGCGGCAGGCTGTCATAGCCCAACTGGCCTGCCTTTTCCTTCAAGGCAGCGCTAAACGGACTATTGCCCGTCTCATCGGCCAGACCCGAGAAGGAAAAATCCACTTTTTTATCGTCGCTGCCGGTCTGCAAATCATTCACTTTGACATTTTTAATGGTCAGAAATTTTGCCGGATCGTCTTTGCGCACAACTTTAACGTCATGCAGGGAAGCGCTGCCCAGTATGGATGCATCCAGCGCACCCCAGGTCACATTGTTCTGCATGTCGTTTTCAACCAGATAGGCGTTGAGCTTTTCCTCAACCTGGGTTTTGGCATAGTAGTTAGCACCAAACCAGGCGCCTGCGGCGATCACAGCAACTACGCCCACGGCAAGTGGGAACTTTTTTCCGGCCATTTTGTTTCCTTACGATTCGTTAAGCGGCGGCAAACCGCAACAGACTCCCGTCAGCCTGACACAAAATTGCAAACCCTGCACCAGCGGAAGGAGATTGTAACGGGTTTTGCCCCTGTTGCAGTGGGATCAAGTCAGTCTTATGTCTTATATAAGACATTTGCTAATATAGTGCTAAACCCTTATAATGATAGACGAAAATCATTTCCCTCCTCCTCTATTTCAAGGGTCTTACCATGTTGGAATCCTATCGTCAGCACGCCGCAGAACGCGATGCGCTCGGCATCCCTCCACTTCCTCTTTCAGCACAGCAAACAGCAGCGCTTATTGAGCTGCTCAAGGCACCGCCTGCCGGGGAAGAGGCATTTCTGCTAGACCTGCTGACCCACCGTGTCCCCGCAGGGGTTGACGATGCCGCCAAAGTCAAGGCATCGTACCTGGCTGCCGTCGCCTTCGGCACCGAAAAAATGCCCGCTGATTTCCGAAGAAAAAGCCACTGAACTGCTCGGCACCATGCTGGGCGGCTACAACATCAGCCCGCTGATCGAGCTGCTGGATAATGAAAAACTGGGTACCATCGCCGCAGATGCATTGAAAAAAACCCTGCTGGTATTTGATGCCTTCCACGACGTTCAGGAAAAAGCCGAAAAAGGCAATGCCAACGCCAAGGCCGTACTGCAAAGCTGGGCCGATGCCGAATGGTTTACCAGCCGCCCTGAAGTGCCAGAAAGCCTGACAATCACCGTTTTCAAAGTCACCGGCGAAACCAATACCGACGATCTGTCTCCCGCCCCCGACGCATGGAGCCGTCCGGACATCCCGCTGCACGCCCTGGCCATGCTGAAAAACCCGCGTGAAGGTATCGAACCTCAGGAGGCTGGCAAAATCGGTCCTATCAGCCAATTGAATGCACTCAAGGAAAAAGGCAATCTGGTCGCCTACGTTGGTGACGTTGTTGGTACCGGATCATCACGTAAATCGGCTACCAACTCAGTATTGTGGTTTACCGGCCAGGACATCCCATTTGTACCGAACAAACGCTTTGGCGGCGTCTGTCTGGGCAGCAAAATCGCCCCCATTTTCTACAACACCATGGAAGATGCCGGCGCTCTGCCGATCGAACTGGACGTTTCCAACATGAACATGGGTGACGTTGTAGAACTGCGCCCATACGAAGGCAAAGCCCTGAAAGACGGCAATGTCGTCGCCGAATTCAAGGTCAAATCTGAAGTGCTGTTTGACGAAGTGCGTGCCGGTGGCCGCATTCCATTGATCATCGGCCGTGGCCTGACCGCCAAAGCCCGTGAAGCACTGGGCCTGCCCGCCTCTACCCTGTTCCGCCTGCCGGTTGACCCTGCAAATTCAGGCAAAGGATACACACTGGCCCAGAAAATGGTCGGCCGTGCCTGTGGTCTTCCAGAAGGCACCGGTGTTCGCCCCGGCACCTACTGCGAGCCCAAAATGACTTCAGTAGGCAGCCAGGATACAACCGGCCCCATGACACGTGATGAACTCAAGGACCTGGCCTGCCTGGGCTTCTCTGCTGACCTGGTCATGCAGTCTTTCTGCCACACCGCAGCCTATCCAAAACCCGTAGACGTCAAAACGCACCACGAACTGCCTGATTTCATCAGTGATCGTGGCGGTATCGCACTGCGTCCCGGCGACGGTATCATCCACTCATGGCTCAACCGCATGTTGCTGCCCGACACAGTGGGTACCGGCGGTGACTCGCACACCCGCTTCCCTATCGGTATCAGCTTCCCTGCCGGTTCCGGTCTGGTCGCCTTTGCCGCAGCCACCGGCGTGATGCCACTGGATATGCCTGAATCCGTACTGGTTCGCTTCAAAGGCAAAATGCAGCCCGGCGTGACCCTGCGTGACCTGGTTAATGCCATTCCGCTGTACGCCATCAAGGATGGCCTGCTCACTGTTGCCAAACAGGGCAAGAAAAATATTTTCTCCGGCCGTATTCTGGAAATCGAAGGTCTGCCTGATCTGAAAATCGAACAGGCATTCGAGCTGTCAGATGCATCTGCAGAACGCTCTGCTGCCGGTTGTACCGTCCGTCTGAACAAAGAACCCATTATCGAATATCTGAACAGCAATATCACCTTGCTCAAATGGATGATCGCCAATGGTTACGAAGACGAGCGCTCTCTGGGCCGCCGTATCAAAGCCATGGAAGCCTGGCTTGCCAACCCGCAATTGCTCGAACCCGATGCCGACGCCGAATACGCTGCGGTCATCGAAATCGACCTGGCCGACGTACACGAGCCTATCGTGGCCTGCCCGAACGACCCGGATGACGTCAAAACCCTGTCCGATGTCGCCGGCGCGAAAATCGACGAAGTCTTTATCGGCAGTTGCATGACCAATATCGGACACTTCCGCGCCGCTTCCAAGCTGCTTGAAGGCAAACGCGATATTCCGGTAAAACTGTGGGTTGCGCCGCCAACCAAAATGGACCAGAAACAGCTGACAGAAGAAGGCCATTACGGCGTGCTTGGCGTGGCCGGTGCCCGTATGGAAATGCCAGGCTGCTCATTGTGCATGGGTAACCAGGCACAGGTTCGCGAAGGCGCGACGGTCATGTCGACCAGTACCCGTAACTTCCCCAACCGCCTGGGTAAAAATTCCTTCGTGTATCTGGGATCGGCTGAACTGGCTGCGATCTGCTCACGTCTTGGCAAAATTCCAACACGCGAGGAATACATGGCCGACATGGGTATCATCGACAAAAACAGCGAAAGCATTTACCGCTATATGAACTTCGACCAGATCGAAGACTTCAAGGAAATTGCCGATTCTGTTGGTATCTGACGGCACTATCGGCCTCGGCCACCCTCGCTCACCCCTTCGGGGTTGAGTGATCTGGCTACAAAAAAGTAAATGCCGGCGCGCGTGCGTACGCAGCGCAACGGTACATGTAAACGGCACCCTGCCAGGCGGACTAAAATCCGATTGTCGGCGGTGCCGTTTTTTTGCCTGTTTTCAAAAATGTTTCGCGGCCGCGCCACCACTGCAATCTCAATGCAGTAACATTGCCCGGTGGTACCTGAACACCTCAGGCCCCCTTTCCCTTTCGGATACGCTGCCATGCACCTTGAACACGCCATCCCCATTCTGCGCATTTTCTCCATCCCGCTGGCCGAGACGTTCTATCTGGATTTCCTGGGTTTTACAAAGCGCTGGGAACATCGTTTTGCACCCGATATGCCCTTATATATGGAGATCGCTCGTGACAATCTGGTCCTGCACCTGAGCGAACATTTCGGAGATGGTACGCCCGGCAGCGCGGTTTTCCTGCCCATGGAGGGGATTCACGCACTGCAGCAGGATCTGATCAACAAAAACGCTTCTTTCGCCCGCCCTGACATCACAAAAGAATCCTGGGGTTTCAACATGAATGTCACCGATCCTTTCGGCAACCATCTGAGATTTTGTGAACAGCATCATGAGCACAGCTAACCGGCAGATGGAATGCAAAGCACACTAGCTCCAAAGCACACTAACGGCCCATCACTTGCGGGCAGCATTGCACCCCACCTTGCAATGCGTTTGCTCCGCCACCCGGGAAGCGCGGTAAGCCTTTGCCGGTACTGTATTGGTGAGCCGGCCATAACAGTTTCGCGGCAAAAACCACCTTTGGCTCACAAATTGCGCGGTTTTGCATCAATCGCTTGAAAAGGCGCGCCGGTGGTGGTGTAATCAACAGCATACTTTACCAGATAGACGCTTTATACGAATTAACAAAATTTCTATAAACATGTCTTTTACACAAGACTTGCGGTTCTGTATGGATTAAAGCCATTCCTGTGATGCCGGGCTGTGCCAGTGCGCAACCTGCGCCTCATCTATCAGTCCGAATCATTCCAACTGTCATTATGAACCGAGCTCCATTTCAATTTTCCAAACGTGCTACGCAACTGACCAGCTCCGCCATCCGCGAGATCCTGAAAATTACCGAACGTCCTGAAGTCACTTCATTTGCCGGTGGTCTGCCATCCCATCTGGGTTTCCCCAGCGAGCAGATCCGCGCAGCGTACGACAAAGTCCTGTCTGAATCTCCCAAAGTCGCACTGCAATACGGCCCTACTGAAGGCTACCGTCCATTGCGCGAATGGGTTGTCAGCGACTTCCAGGCCCGCGGCACGAAAATCGATGTGGAGGAAGTGCTTATTGTCTCCGGTTCCCAGCAGGCGCTGGATCTGATTGGCAAACTGCTGATTGATCCGGGTAGCAAAGTGCTGGTGGAATCGCCCAGCTATCTGGGTGCACTCCAGTCATTTTCGCTGTATGAGCCGGTATACGAACCGGTAGCGACCGATGACGGCGGCCTGATCCCTGAAGACATCACGCAAGAGAAAGCGGATGGCGCCCGTTTCATCTACTGCCTGCCCAACTTTCAGAACCCAACCGGCCGCACCATGAACCTGGAACGCCGCCAGGCGCTGGTCGAGCGCTGTGCCCGCCTGAATGTACCCATTGTGGAAGATGATCCTTACGGCGAATTGCGCTATGCGGGCGAACCGCTGCCCGGGCTGCTGCATCTTGGGCGTGAGGCCGGTGCGACCGTTTTGCGCATGGGTTCCTTCTCCAAAGTGCTTTCGCCCGGCATGCGTCTGGGATACCTGGTTGCACCGCGCGAAATCATCGCCAAACTGGTGCAAATCAAACAGGCCACCGATCTGCATACGGCTTCGGTCACCCAGATGGCAGTGTACGAGACCATCAAGGATGGCTTCCTGACCACGCATCTGCCCAAAGTGCGCGAGCTGTATCGCAATCAGTGCCAGTACATGCTTGACGCGATGGATGAGCATTTTCCCAAGTCGGCCAAATGGACTCGTCCTACCGGCGGCATGTTTATCTGGGTAAAAGTAGACGAACAGTTTGACACAACCCAGGCGCTGGCTCAGGCTGTAGAACAGTACAACGTTGCCTATGTACCAGGTGAACCGTTCTACCCCGGCGCCAATGCACCGAAAAACACGCTGCGCTTAAGTTTCGTGACCGTAACCGAAGAAAAAATCCGGTCCGGCATTGCCGATCTGGGTAAACTCTTTACGGCTTAAGGCGGCTGGTCATTTAAATTCATCTGTCATATCCGAAAGGGCGACTATCCTGTGTGGTAGCCGCCTTTTTTGTTGGCTGCCGCACAGGTAAAAAGGAGTAAAATGGTCTACACTTAATACTGTTTGCGCAGAACCGCCACGGAGATGAACATGTCGTTAGTAAGTACCCTCAAAGAATTCAGTATCGGCAACAATACTGCAAACTATTACTCCCTTCCCGAATTGGGCAAACTGCTTGGCGTGGACATCCAGTCGCTGCCGGTTTCCATTCGGATTGTGCTTGAATCGGTCTTGCGTAACTGCGATGGCCAGAAAATTACCGAAGAACATGTGCGCCAACTTGCCAACTGGCAGCCGGTGGCCAAGCGCGAAGACGAAATTCCATTCGTGGTTGCCCGTGTCGTTCTGCAGGACTTTACCGGCGTGCCATTGCTGGCCGACCTGGCC
This sequence comes from Advenella mimigardefordensis DPN7, assembly GCF_000521505.1. Classification (GTDB taxonomy): domain Bacteria; phylum Pseudomonadota; class Gammaproteobacteria; order Burkholderiales; family Burkholderiaceae_B; genus Advenella; species Advenella mimigardefordensis. The sequence goes on along the minus strand of NZ_CP003915.1, from coordinate 1,494,873 downwards.
GCCATGCGTGCGGTTGCCGACAAAATGGGCAAGGACCCGAAAAAGATCGAGCCGCTGGTACCGGTAGACCTGGTCGTAGACCACTCGGTCATGATCGACTACTTCGGCACCAAAAATGCCCTGGATCTGAATATGAAAGTGGAGTTTCAGCGCAACCAGGAACGCTACCAGTTCATGAAATGGGGTATGCAGGCCTTTGATACCTTCGGCGTGGTGCCACCCGGGTTCGGTATTGTTCACCAGGTCAACCTTGAATATCTGGCCCGCGGCGTCTACCAGAAAAACAACGTCTACTATCCCGACTCGCTCGTGGGTACCGACAGCCATACCACCATGATCAATGGAATTGGTGTGGTTGCCTGGGGTGTGGGCGGCATCGAGGCCGAAGCGGCCATGCTCGGCCAGCCGGTCTATTTCCTCACGCCCGATGTGATCGGCGTTGAGCTCACCGGCCAGTTGCGCGGTGGCGTAACGGCAACCGATCTGGTGCTCACGCTTACCGAAATGCTGCGCCGTGAAAAAGTGGTTGGCAAATTCGTGGAATTCTGTGGTGAAGGTACGGCAACGCTGTCCGTCACCAACCGTGCCACCATCGGCAATATGGCACCGGAATACGGCGCCACCATGGGTTTTTTCCCGGTAGACGATCACACTATCGAATATTTCAAGGGCACCGGTCGTACCGAGCAGGAAGTGGCGGCGCTGGAAAATTATTTCAAAGCGCAGAACATGTACGGCATTCCCAAAGGCAAGGACATCCGCTACACCAAACTGCTGCACCTGGATCTGTCAACGGTGGCCCCTTCTCTGGCCGGCCCCAAACGGCCACAGGACCGTATCGAAATCGGCCACGTCAAAAATACCTTTGCCGATCTGTTCGTCAAACCGGTTACCGAAAACGGCTTTAATCAGAGTCCTGAAAAATTCGAGCAAACGTTCGAGACCAGCGCTGGCACCAAGCTCAAGAACGGCGATATCCTTATTGCTGCCATTACATCCTGCACCAATACATCCAATCCAAGCGTGATGCTGGCTGCAGGTCTGCTGGCCAAAAAGGCCGTAGAAGCCGGCATGAAAATCTCCAGCCACATCAAAACATCGCTGGCGCCCGGCTCCCGCGTCGTAACGGAATACCTGACGGCAACCGGCCTGCTGCCCTATCTGGACAAACTCGGGTTTGACGTAGCCGCTTATGGTTGCACTACCTGTATTGGCAATGCCGGTGATCTGGCAGCCGATATCAACCAGTCCATCATTGAAAATGACCTGGTCTGCGCCGCCGTTCTGTCCGGCAACCGCAACTTTGAAGCCCGGATTCATCCGAATATCAAAGCCAACTTCCTGGCATCGCCCCCCCTGGTGGTTGCCTATGCCCTGGCTGGCACCATCACCAAAGACCTGATGACCGAACCTGTAGGCAAGGGCAAGAACGGCGACGTGTGGCTCGGCGACATCTGGCCAAGCGAACAAGAGGTGCAGGAACTGCTGGCCACCGCCATGCAGCCCGAGGTATTCCGCAAGAATTACGCCCAGGTCAAAACCAACCCGGGAAAACTATGGGAAAAAATCAAGGGCGTGACCGGCGACGTATACAACTGGCCAGACTCTACCTACATTGCCAAACCGCCATTCTTTGACGCATTTGAAATGACGCCATCACCCATGCCGCCGGTCAAAAATGCCCGTGCGCTGGGTATTTTTGGCGACTCGGTCACCACCGACCATATCTCGCCTGCCGGTTCCATCAAGGAAACGTCGCCTGCGGGCCGCTGGCTCAACGACCATGGCATCATGAAAGCGGATTTCAACAGCTACGGTTCACGTCGCGGCAACCACGAAATCATGATGCGCGGTACGTTTGCCAACGTTCGAATCAAAAACCTGATGATTCCGCCACTGCCTACCGGTAGTCGCGTGGAAGGCGGCGAAACCCTGCACCAGCCAAGTGGCGAGCAGATGTCCATCTATGATGCAGCGATGAAGTACATTGACGATGGCGTGTCTACCGTGGTGTTCGGCGGTGAAGAATACGGCACAGGTTCTTCACGCGACTGGGCTGCCAAAGGAACGCAGCTATTGGGCGTTAAGGCAGTGATTGCCCGCAGCTTTGAACGTATCCACCGCAGCAATCTGGTAGGTATGGGTGTACTGCCGCTGCAGTTCAAAAACAGCGATAGTGTCGATACACTGGGCATCACCGGTACCGAAACTTTTGACATCAGCGGCCTGGAAAACGGCATCAAAGCTCAGCAGGATGTTACGCTAACCATTCGTCGGGACGATGGCAGCACTCAGGATGTCACCGTCCTGCTGCGTATCGATACGCCGATCGAAGTTGATTATTACCAGAACGGCGGCATTCTGCCGTTCGTACTGCGTCAGCTGCTTTGATAAACGCCGGGATTCGCATCGTGCCGGGAAAACAGGCTGAGTCTGTTCAGACCGCGCCTGACACCCACGGCGCGGACGAACCCGCGGTGTTTTACCAGATCAGCGCAGGAGCGCGATCCCAACTTGCTGCCCGAATGGTCTTTAATGGCACTTCGGCAGCGCAACTACAAGTGTGATGAACCGGAAAAAACCAGCCAGCCTGCACGCCAGCGATCAGCCGCTACTCGATTTATGCCTTGCCCTGAAGCAATCAGGCTGCATTATTGAAGATCGCTATTGGGAAAATCTGATTCAAACGTCTCTTCTGGACATCTTCAGACAGAACCGCAAGAAAACAGTGGAGCGACTACTGGATCACTTATCCGATAGCGACTCCGAGACCCACGATATCCTGCTGGAACATGCAGAAACACTATCGGAGTCCTGCGAATGGGTTCACGACGGCGTTATCTACGACTGCGTGTTCGTGGCCATTCCCGCCATTGCCTGGACCCGTTTCGACATTCCACTGCCCATTCTCGATAGCAGCACACTACAAACGCTGGGCACACTGCTCACGCAGCATATTGCCGCCAGTGATGTGCGAATGGCCATCCACCCGCAAATTCTCAGTGTCGATCAGATGCCGCGCTCGTTTACCGGCGTTTTCCAGTGGATGATGGCCATTACCGGCAAAGCTTTCGGTGCTCAGACTCGTTCCGGCGTGCCGGTGGATGATCTATCCGAAGACATGCGCTTAATGTCGGACAGCCGCTTTGTGCTGGCCGCCTTCTGCACGCCCAAAGGACAGGCGGTATTTCGCTGGCAGCAGGCGCCGGGCCAATTCAGTGAGCAACGACAGATCTGCCTTGACACCTGGCGTACCGTGGCAACACCACTGTTCCAGAAGCTGCTACCCGCCTGCGGCATAGAACTCATGCTGCCCGATGCGTTTTATATTGCCAACCGCCAGGCCGACAAACGAATCCGCTTCGCTGCTATTACTGCGGCCACGCAATGGCTGCAAACGGTATTTAACACCACAGCAGATGCATTTCGCGCCACGGTTGCACTGTATCAGGATGACACCCTGCGGGAAATCCGAATCGGCTTCACGCTGCTGCAGTCGCACGAAGTAATCTATGGATGCCTGTGGCCGGTCTTTCCGGACGAAACCGAAGACCAGCAACTGGACACCATTAATGATTTCGCCCAGCTCAACACCCTGCTGGAGCATCTGCAGAACAACGGCATCCGTCATATTACCTGCCTGAAGGAAGTGCTCGATGGCAGCGGTGATGTGTCGGAAGAACCGTTGTTCCCGAACCCTGCCGGGGAACTGATGCCCGTAATGATGCCAGACGTGTCGGAGGATCCCATTGGACGCTTCCACTAAACCCATGGCGCTCGAAAACGCACCTGATATCGATATCTTCTGCCGGGTCGTCGACAATTACGGCGATATCGGCGTGTGCTGGCGGCTTGCCCGCTCTCTGCACCGCGAGTGGCCGGCACGGGTCAGGCTCTGGGTTGATGACCTGGCCGTTTTTAACCGCCTGGCGCCGCAAATCCGGCCAGACCTGGACGAACAACAGCTCGACGGCATTCAGATCATCCACTGGACCGACAGTCCTGCACCACATACGCCAGCCGCATTGGTCATCGAAGCATTCGCCTGTGATCCACCTGAGCAATACATTGATGCCATGCCAGGCCATACCCGGTTATGGCTCAATCTCGAATATTTGTCGGCCGAATCCTGGACTGCGGGTTTTCACGGTCAGCCCTCGCCCCAACGCAACGGCATCACAAAATATTTCTTCTTCCCGGGTTTTTCCGAGCAGACCGGCGGACTGATAGCAGAAGCCGGACTGAGTGAACGCCGGCGCAGCTGGATGCATTCCTCAGCAAAGAAAAAACAGTTTCTGCAGCGGCTTGGCCTGCCGCAGGCTCAGACCTATCTGGAAGCCGACACGCTCTTTGTCAGCCTGTTCTGTTATCCCTCTGCACCCTATCGCAGTCTGCTGCATGCCCTGAGAAAATCACGCAAGCCTGTGGTGCTGCTGGTTCCCCAGTCGGTCGTGCCCCAACTGGAGCGCGATGCCATCACCCAGTTGCATGGTGCGGTGTCCATTCCTGACGCTGGTTTCGATGACGAACCCGTCGCCGCTACCCCTGACACGACATCGGCATCGGCCTCTGGCACCAAAGCGGTGGCCGCAACATCTGAGCGTGGAGCGAATCCGGATCCGGCGCAAGAGGATGCTCCGCAGGCCTCGCCAGCGCCATTGCCGCCAGTCACACTGTTGCGCATCCCTTTTCTGCCTCAGGACGAATACGACCAGTTGTTATGGGTATGCGATCTGAATTTTGTGCGCGGCGAAGACAGTTTTGTGCGGGCCATCTGGTCCCGCAAACCCTTTCTTTGGCAGATATACGAGCAAAGTGAAGACATTCATCTGAAGAAACTGCAGGCCTGGCTTGCGCTCTTCCCAGGACATGAAGAAACCAAAGCCATGATGCGCAGCTGGAACTCTCCTTCCAGGCACGCCTACTTCACCAATCAGCTCACAGCGTTGCTCAATACCCCCGGGCAATTGGATAGCTGGCGCAGAAGCTGTCGCACATTTGCCGAAAATTTGTCTAAAAACAAGACATTATCGGAATCCATCCGGATTTTTTATGAAAAAACGGCCAACTCAGGCTAAAATCATAGTTTTTTCCGCCGGCGTCCGCGTTCAGTCACCGCAAGTGCCAGGTCGGCAGCGGAATCAGCCACATCCATTCCATCCGGAGCATATTTAATGAAAACCGCACAAGAACTGCGCGTAGGTAACGTCGTCATGGTGGGCACCGAACCCCTGGTCGTGCAAAAAGCTGAATACAACAAATCCGGCCGTAACTCCGCTGTTGTTAAACTCAAATTCAAAAACCTGCTGACAGGCTCAGGCAGCGAACAGGTTTCCAAAGCAGACGAAAAATTTGAAGTCGTCCTGCTGGAAAAGAAAGAGTGTACCTATTCGTATTTCGCAGACCCCATGTATGTTTTCATGGACGAAGAGTACAACCAGTACGAAGTTGAAGCAGAAAGCATGGGCGACGCCCTGAACTACCTGGAAGAAGGCATGACTGTTGAAGTTGTGTTCTACGAAGGCCGTGCCATTTCTGTTGAACTGCCAACCATCATTGTTCGTGAAATCACCTACACCGAACCTGCTGTTAAGGGCGATACCTCAGGCAAAGTACTGAAACCCGCTAAAATCAGCACCGGTTTCGATCTGGCCGTACCATTGTTCTGCAATATCGGCGATAAAATCGAAATCGATACGCGCACCAACGAATATCGCAGCCGCGTTATGTAATTCACGCATAATCAAGACAGGCGAATTGGCTATACCCATCGCCAGTCTGATTATGAAAGAGCCCGCCGCCCAGACTGATCTGATCAGCTGGCCCGGCGGGCTTTTTTACGTTGTTGCAGAACGGGTATGAAAAAAGCGACGGCGAACCGCGTGCAACTAGTCCCGGAAGTTGTTGAAGCTTAGCGGCGCATCGGCCACTTCTTTTTTCAGCAGGGCAATTACCTCCTGCAGGACATCCCGCTTGGCACCGGTCACCCTCACCGTATCACCCTGAATACTGGCCTGCACCTTCAGTTTGCTGTCCTTGATGATGCGAACGATTTTCTTGGCAAGATCACCGGTCACCCCTTTGCGGATGGTATTGAACTGCTTGAGTTTGTCACCGGAGATTTTTTCTTCCTTGCCTTTTTCCAGAAACCGCAAGTCTACATTGCGCTTAGCCAGTTTATTGAGCAGCACTTCACGCACCTGCGCCACTTTGAAATCATCATCGGCATAAATGACCAGCTCCAGCTCCTTCTGTTCGATACGGGCGTCAGACCCCTTGAAATCGAAACGGGTGGAAACTTCTTTATTGGCCTGATCGACGGCATTGCGCACCTCTGTCATCTCTGCTTCACTGACCACGTCAAAACTTGGCATTCCTCTCTCCATCTATTGAAATTAAAGAACATTTTACGCGTCCTGCGACACCGTTTCAACGCAGTAATGCCGCAATAGCGAACACAAATATTTATAAAAGCCGGTAAATACTGACAGCAATATGACACGTAAACTTGGTAGACTTGATCTGAGCATTGATAGATGTCAATTGATCTGACTCAGTATGACCACTATCGGTCCCCACCAATGAACAAGGATACCCAATCATGAGTGCACTGAATATACTTGAATCCCTGCTCAGCGCCGGCAAATCGGCCATGAACCAGGCTGAATCATCAGTCAAAAATGCCACGTCCGGCGACAAACCGCTGCTGACCGACGGCGACAAAACAACCCTGAGTGCAGGTGTATTGGGCATGCTGGTGGGGCATAAGGCCAACAGCAACCTGGCCACCTATGGCGGACTGGCCGCGCTGGGTACCGTGGCCTATCGTGCCTACCAACGCTGGCAGGCAAACCAATCTGACCGCCAGCCCGAGATGCAGGCGTCGGCCCCTGCCACTGCAACGGCTCAGCCCCAACCGCCCACCCCCATCAATCAATTGCCGGCAGCCCAGGCAGAAGAACAAAGCAAGGCCATTCTGTCCGCTCTGATTGCCGCCGCCAAAGCAGACGGGCATATTGAAGCAAACGAACAAGCCATGCTGGACCAGTTTTTCAGCAAAATGAGCACTCCCGAAGAACAGGCCTGGCTCAAGGCCGAACTGGCCAAACCGGTAGATCCGGTAGCCGTTGCCAGCCTGGCGACAGACCCGCATCTGGCATCACAAATGTATGCAGTCAGTGTCTCTATTATTGACAGCACCAATTTCATGGAAAAAGCCTATCTGGACGAACTGGCTAAACAACTAGACCTTACACCGGAACTCAAAAACGAACTGGAGACCCAGGTTGCCAAAGCGTAACGCGCTCAAGGCTGGAACGCGGCGATTAAAGAGCGCCGGACCGGCCAGGATCAACCGTTAAACAGGCAATCAAAAAAAACGGCCCGCCTTTGAAGTGACGCCACAAAGTTGGCCATCAATCCAACCCTTGGGGTGCAGTTCACTTAGTCTGGCTGGCGGGCCGTTTTTCTACCACTTACCTGCTTACAAGCATCAGCCGGCACGGAACCGCAATGGGCTCAGCAGCCCCGGGTCCACGCCCTGAACCAGCAAATCGTCCGGCACAGCCTCATTCAAAGCCAGTGCAGCAGCCAGGCGGGAAACCGCGTCCGATGATTGAATCCCGTAGCCGCCCTGTCCGGCCAGCCAGAAAAATCCGTCTGCAGCAGGGTCCCAGCCCAGCACGAGATTGCCATCCGGCGCGAAACTGCGTAAGCCGGCCCAGATGTGCGTTGGCCTGCGAATCTGCAGCGTGGTTGCCTGCTCAATATAATAAATGCCAGTTGCAATATCCAGCTCTTCGGCCACAACATCTTGCGGCTCCACGTCATCTGCATTGGCGGGTGAACCCATCAGCTGACCGGCATCGGGTTTGAAATAATAATTCTCTTCAATATCGCAAACCATGGGCAGCGTCTCCAGGTCCAGCCCTTCGGGCGGACTGAAGGTAAACGCACTGCGCCGCCGCGGCACAATGCCCACAGCAGGCACACCGCAAGCCTGAGCAACCACATCGGCCCAGGCGCCTGCCGCATTAACAATATGACGCGCGCGAAATTGCCGGCCGTCAGCACTTTGCAGCGTCCAGACGCCGTCCTGCCGCGTTCCCTGACGAATATCCACAGAGAAAATCAGCTCGGCGCCGTTACGCTTCATCCCTTTCAGATATCCCTGATGCAAGGCGTTAACATCAATATCTTCGGCATCTCTTTCATAAATACCGCCATACAGATCGTCCGGTTTCATACAAGGCGCACGCTCAAGCACCTGCGCGGCCGTCAGCCATTCCACATTCGGCGCGCGCGCCAGCAGCTCACGATACGTGCTGTCCATGATGTCTTTTTGCGCATGGGTGCCTACATAAATGCAGCCCCTGGGGTGCAGCACCGGATGCTCAGCAAAACCACTGGACTGCGCGTTCTCAAAAAATGCCCGGCAGGCGCGTGTGAGCGCCTGCAACTGTGGCGGACCGTAGGTTTCAATAAACATGGCGGCGGACCGCCCGGTTGAGTGGTATCCTGCGTGGGCCTCGCGCTCAAGCACCAGAATCGTGCCGGGGCGCTGTGACAACTGATAGGCAAAAGAGGCCCCGGCAATGCCGGAACCAATAACTATATAGTCAAACACTGCTGCATCGCTCACAACTTTTCTCCGCTAGGTTGACCGATGACTGCTGTTTTTGTCGTCAGCGCATCGTTACCGTGCCGGTTGTGGCGGGATAACGCCAAACCGGACACACTTTGGATATTATGAATGAGATTAGCTGGAAACGCACGCTCTGCCTGTGGCCCGACAGGGCGATTTTATAACCAGCCGGTCTTGCGAAACTGACGGAACAGCAGCGCGCAAATCAGGAACATCAGCAGCATGACCAGCGGATAACCATAGGTCCAGTGCAGTTCCGGCATATTGTCGAAGTTCATGCCGTAAATGCCGGCAATCGCTGTGGGCACCGCCAGTATCGCCGCCCAGGAAGCCAGCTTTTTGGTGATATCGGTCTGATGCGCCTGGGCAATCATCTGGCTGGCCTCGAAAGCAAACGCCAGCGATTCGCGCAAGGCGTTCATCTGTTCATCAATCCGCGCCACCCGGTCTGCAACGATTCGATAATAGCCCTGGGAATCCTGCTCCACAAAAGCCAGATTCACCACCGACATGCGGGTACAAATCTCGATCACCGGCGCAATGGATGTGTGTACGCGCAGCAAATCACGCCGCATTTTGTAGAGCTTGCGAACATCGGATTCACGAAAGCCATGCAGAATCATTTTCTGTTCCAGCTGCTCTACATCCACCTCAAAGCTGCTGGCCAGCGTGAGGTAACTGTCTGCGAGCCCGTCCAGTATCTCGGCGACCACAAAGTCACTGCCCCGGGCAATCAGGTCCGGCGAGCCTTCCAGGCGCTTGCGCAATGGCGTATTGGTCATTGCCTCGCCCCGCCTGACGGTCAGAATAAAGCTCTGCCCGAAAATCATCTGCATCTCGCCATAGACGATTTTCTTGTTCTGGCGCGAGATCGTCACAGCGACAATCAGAATATAGTCACCATAGTCGATCACTTTCGGACGGTAATGGCGCTTGAGAATTTCCTTGGTCGCCTGCTTGTTGAACGACAGGTTCTTACAGGTCATGCGCAACTCTTCGTCTGTCGGATCTTTCAGACCGGTCCAGAGCAGGTGATCCGCATCGCGCTTGTAACCGGAAATGTTTTCCGGTGCAACAATGGCATGACGCTGGCCACGTAAATATTCAACTGAAGCCACAACGGCCGAGTCGCTATCCGCACTGCTCGTTTTTGCCGGAGTGGCATCCGCAGTTGCTTTTTTCTGCGACACACCAGACGCCTCTGCACTGGCATTCTCACCACCCGTAGCGGCGTCACCCCTCAGATCGTTTGCCTCATCCCGGGGAGCAGCACCCCCCTGCTCATCACTCAGTTTCTCGCTGGTATCGGCTTTTTTTTCATCTTCCATAGCGGACTCCCTGCTTACAGATTGGCGATGATACCACTTTTACCTTACACCCGCGCCTATGGTCATTGCAAGCAATCTCAGGGACAGAAACCGTTATAGTCTGCCAGCCCGCGAGTAATGATCATGCGCTGCACCTCGCTGGTTCCCTCGTAGATCTGGGTAATGCGGGCGTCACGGTAAAAACGCTGCACCGGGTAGTCTTCAAGATAGCCATAGCCGCCATGAATCTGTATCGCCTGCGAGCAGACCTTCTCTGCCATCTCGGACGCAAACAGCTTGGCCTGGGAGGTTTCGGACAAACACGGGATACCCTTGTCTTTCAACGATGCCGCATGCAACACCATCAGCCGGGCAGCGTTCACCTGGGTATGCATATCGGCCAGCATATTGGCGATACTCTGATGATTGATCAGGGGTTCATTGAACTGGATCCGTTCTTTGGCGTAAGCAATCGCAGCTTCAAGCGCCGCGCGGGCAATACCCACAGCCTGTGCGCCAATGCCGATGCGACCGTTTTCCAGATTCGACAAGGCGATGGATAAGCCCCGGCCACGTTCGCCAAGCAGATTTTCCTGATCGATCGTGCAGTTTTCCAGCGTAATGGCGCACGTGTCCGATCCCCGGATACCCAGCTTGCTTTCCACCCGGTTCACAACAAACCCCGGCGTATCGGTGGGTACCAGAAAAGCGGAAATACCGCGTTTGCCCAGATCCGGATCGGTGACGGCGAAAACAATGGCCAGTTTCGCACGCTTGCCGTTGGTCACGAACTGCTTGGCACCGTTAAGCACCCACTTGCCATCCTGCAACTGAGCGCGGGTTTTCAGATTATGCGCCTCGGACCCGGCCTGCGGTTCGGTCAGACAAAAACACGCAATGGCGCGACCACTGGCCAGTTCGGGCAGCCACTGTTTTTTCTGGGCATCATTACCGCTGTTGAGCAGCGTGCCGCAACCGACAGAACAGTGCACAGAGACCAGGGTGCCGGTTGCTGCATCTGCTGCAGAGATTTCCTCCAGCGCCAGCGCATAGGACACGTAATCGGTTTTCGAGCCGCCCCACTCTTCGGGCACCACCATTCCCAGCAAACCCAGATCTCCCATGCGATGCAACACCGCTTCACCGATCCAGCCGGCCTCTTCCCAGGCGGAAGACTGCGGCGCGATTTCCTGCTGGGAAAAGTCGCGCGCCATATCGCGGATCATGCGCTGTTCTTCGCTGAGCGCCGTGTCGAATGTGCTCATTTTTCAACCTTCCCCATAGACTGAATGATGGCGGAAAAATCCAGGTGGCCATTGCCCTGTACGCTGAACGTCTGATACAACTGCTGCGCCGTTGCCCCCATCACTACCGGCACTTTGGCCGCACGGGCCGCTTCAGTGGCCAGCCCCAGGTCCTTGAGCATCAGGTCTGTCCCGAAACCGCCGGCATAACCCTTGGAGGCCGGCGCCGTTTCCACGACCTGCGGCCAGGGGTTATACACTTCAGTGCTCCAGCAACGCCCCGATGAAGTATTGATGATGCCGGCCAGCACCTTGGGATCCATGCCCAGCGATACGCCCAGGCTCATGGCCTCGGCCGCGCCAATCATGGAAATGCCCAGCAGCATATTGTTGGCAACCTTGGCCACCTGCCCATTGCCGGCACCACCGCAATAAACAATATTTTTACCCATTTGCTCCAGAATGGGCCGGGCCTTGTCGAAGGAGGCCTGTTCACCGCCGACCATAAACGTCAGCGTACCCGCTTTGGCGCCTCCCGTACCACCCGAGACCGGTGCATCCAGCATGGCATTCCCCTGCTTCTGCGCTGCTGCCGCAACATCGCGCGATGTTTGCGGATCGATGGTAGATGAGTCTATCAACAGCACGCCGGGATCGACTGCGGCCAGCACCCCGTCGTCCCCCAGGTAAACCTTGCGAACATGCGCCGAGGCCGGCAGCATGGTAATAAGCACCTCGGGGCGGGCAGCGGCCACCTCCTGCGGCGATGCCGCTGCAGTGGCTCCTGCCTGAACCAGTTCCGCCACCGCAGAGGCGACCAGATCAAACACCTGCAACTGATGCCCTGCCTTGAGCAAATTCAGCGCCATGGGCGCGCCCATATTACCCAGCCCGATAAAACCGATATTCATTGCTGTCTCCGTTATTTTTGTCCGGCACACAAGAAGAACACCGTCCCGCCTGTGACCTGAACCCTGTTATCTGTGACCCGTCACGTCCGGTGCCTGCAAAGATATGCAGTCAGGCCGCGACTGGCCATGAACTCATTATACGAAAGAGTCGATACCGCAAGATACTGCGAAATGGTCTTGCAGAATGTCATTTATAAGACGTTCTATGGCCATGTCCACACGCAGTGTCACTCCTGCGCGATCATGCCTGTCTACACAACCCGGGAGATCACCTCGCCGGTGTCAAAGAACCGGTCCAGGTTATCGATCACACGCTGGCTCATCTTCAGACGGGTTTCCACAGTCGCACTGGCCGCATGCGGCATCAGTGTCACACGCTCGTGCTCACGCAGCAGCTGCGGCACTTCCGGCTCGTGTTCAAAGACATCCAACGCCGCGAACCCCAGTTTATCCTGCTGCAGCAACGCAATCATTGCCTGCTCGTCGATCACCGTGCCGCGCGAGACATTGACCACCGTTCCCTTGCCCCCCAGAGCAAGCAACACCTCACGATTAATCAGGTGATACGTGGCAGGCCCGCCTACGCATGTGAGCACCAGGTAATCGGCCCACTCAGCCAGGGCGGTCAGCGACGCTTCGTAGCCATAGGACACATCGGCACGCGCCTTGCGATTATGGTAGCGAATCTCACAGTCAAAACCGCTCAGGCGGCGCGCCACTTCCAGCCCGATGCCACCCAGGCCCACAATACCGACGTTCTTGCCCGACACGCTCTGCGCCAGCGGAAATGCGCCCTCTGTCGGCCAGCGTCCTTCCCGTACATAACGGTCGCCCCGTACCAGCTGGCGGGCGCTGCCAAGCAGCAGACACACCGCCAGATCGGCCACGCATGCATTCAGGACATCCGGCGTATTGCCCAGCTGGATGCCGCGCTTTTTCAGTTCAGTCGCATCAATCGTGTCGTATCCCACGCCAAAACTGCTGACCACGCCCAGGTCGGGCAGGCTGTCAAGCCATTCATTCTTCAATCCATGTCCGGCAGTGGTAACCAGGCCACGCACGCCTTTGCCATGCTCGGCCAGATACGCCTGCGGGTCCGCCTGTTCCCACAGCGCCAGCACCTCATAATTTTCCTGCAAATGACTGTTGACCAGTGGCGTGCCGCTGGCGACCTGAACGATTTTGGTTGTTGCCATATAACCCTCTTCAAAAACAGTGTTGATATCCGCTGAAAAAGAGAATACCACGCCTGTGATCACATGACATGCCCGCAAGGGACGCCGAATCACGCAATCCCACGGCAGGCGGGCATTTTCGAGAATAAATATTGCACTCGTTGTAGAATAATGGGTTACTCCCGAACTCGGGCAACTTTTATTGCAAATTCGATGTCTCTCATAGTCCACAAATACGGCGGAACCTCCATGGGCTCCGTTGAACGAATCAAGAATGTTGCGAAACGCGTGGCCAAGTGGCACAACGCCGGCCATCAGGTCGTCGTTGTGCCCTCTGCCATGTCCGGTGAAACCAATCGCCTGCTGGGGCTGGCCAAGGAAATTTCCGACTTACCCGATGGCCGTGAACTTGATATGCTCGCCTCTACCGGCGAACAGGCAAGCAGCGCCCTGCTCGCCCTGGCCCTTCAGGCCGAGGGCATCAAAGCCCGCAGTTTCACCGGCTGGCAGGTACCGGTCAAAACCGACTCCGCTTTCACCAAGGCACGCATCAAGTCTATCGACGACAAACGCGTGAAGGCCGAACTGGACAGTGGCCGGGTTGTCATCGTTACCGGTTTTCAGGGTATTGACCCGGACGGTCATATCACGACGCTGGGCCGTGGTGGCTCGGATACCTCAGCCGTGGCAATTGCCGCTGCAATCGGCGCCGATGAATGCCTGATCTATACCGATGTCGATGGCGTCTACACCACCGACCCTCGCGTGGTGCCCGAAGCACGACGCCTGTCTGTCATTTCGTTTGAAGAAATGCTGGAAATGGCATCGCTGGGCTCCAAAGTTCTGCAGATCCGTTCTGTCGAATTTGCCGGCAAATATAAAGTGCCCTTGCGCGTCCTGTCATCACTGACCGATCCTGCCATTGCCCTGCAGGAAGAGAAAAATTCAGGAACATTAATTACCTTTGAGGAAGATTCAAAAATGGAATCCGCTGTCATTTCCGGTATCGCGTTCAGCCGCGACGAAGCCAAACTGACGTTGCTGGGTGTACCTGACAAACCTGGTGTTGCCTATGCCATTCTGGGCCCCGTTGCCAAAGCCAATATCGACGTGGACATGATCATCCAGAACCAGTCGGTTGATGGCACCACCGACTTTTCGTTCACGGTCAACCGCAACGAATTCAAACGTGCAACAGAACTGCTTACCGATACCATCCTGCCGGCAGTCGGTGCCCGCGAAGTGCTGACCGACGATAAAGTGTGCAAAGTATCTATCGTGGGTATCGGCATGCGTTCACACGCCGGTGTTGCCAGCCAAATGTTCAGCACGCTGGCAAAAGAAGGCGTCAACATCCAGATGATCAGCACCAGCGAAATCAAGACATCGGTATTGATTGAAGACAAATACATGGAACTGGCCGTTCGCGCACTGCACAAAGCATTCGGCCTGGACCAGGACGCTGCACAGGCCTGATCGCGGCTTAAGCGCCAGGATTACCACAGTATGACGAGACAGGCAGGCGTGCCCGCCCATCGCATTACTGCCACATCCTGGCGTTTTTTCCATCTTATATAGGCATTTTGCGCAAATTTTGTGGCGACGGCTGCAAAAATCGTGTTAGAATCTCGGATTGTTCGGAGACGTGGCCGAGAGGCTGAAGGCACTTCCCTGCTAAGGAAGCATGTGGGCTTAAACCTGCATCGAGGGTTCGAATCCCTCCGTCTCCGCCAAAATACTTTAAAGCCCTTGAAATTCAAGGGCTTTTTCATTTTCAGGCTTAATAACCTATATCTCTACCCATGTTTATTAAGCTGTTGCAATATCATACGCTGCACCGTATTTACAGCTCACCCCTCCCCCTGAGTAAGAACCTGCCCTATCGTTTCATACGCTGCCTGCAACTGCGCCTGGCTGATCACATAGGGCGGTAACAAATACACCGTCTGCCCAATCGGACGAATCAACAGGCCCTTTTCCAGAAAACGCTGATGCAGCTGTCCTGCGGCTTGTGGATACGACGCCGGCAGATCAAAGGCGGCGACGGTTCCGGTCACGCGAGGATGGCGTATTGTCGGCACCTCCTGCTGCAACTGCTGTAAGCCCTCGTAGTGACACTGAGGCAGAACCTGCAATGCATGAGACGTCTCATCGCTCTCCAGCAATGCCATGGCCGCGACTGCGGCAGCGCAAGCCAGCGGATTGGCCGTGTAGGAATGCCCGTGAGAAAATGCCCGCTCAGCCTGTTCAGACAAAAAGGCTTCGTAGATAGGGTCGCCCGTGATCGTCAGGGCCAGCGGCAGAAAACCGCCTGTGATTCCCTTGGAGACGCATAAAAAGTCCGGCACGACGCCTGTCTGTTCAAATGCAAAACGCGTACCGGTACGACCAAAGCCGGTCATCACTTCATCGAAAATCACCAGCGTATCATTCGCCCGGGCCAGCGCACATGCCCGAGCAACAAATTGCGGCCGACACATCCGCATGCCCGCCGCCCCCTGCACCAGCGGCTCGATGATCATCGCGGCAACCTGACCGGCATGCTGACTCAGCGCCGCCTCCAGTGACGCCAGCGCGGCCTGCTCCTTGGCTTGCACATCCGCATCATCCCACCAGATATCCGGAAACGGCACGGCCACCGATTCAAAAAACAGGGAACGGAATTGATCATGATAACCACAATGCGCACCAACGGACATGGCACCGAAGGTATCGCCATGATAGCCACCTTCAAATCCGATAAACAGCTTGCGCTGCTGCCCATGCGCATTGCGCCAGTACTGGTGCGCCATTTTCAGCGCAACCTCGACGGCTGTTGAACCGTTATCGGAAAAGAAAAACTTGTGCAGTTGTGTAGGCAGCACGGCACTGAGTGCCTCGCACAATTGCACCGCCGGCTCATGCGTGCAGCCGGCAAACAGCACATGCTCCAGCCGGTTTGCCTGCCCGGCAATGCTTTGCGCAATAGGCGCACAAGCATGTCCGAACAGATTCACCCACCAGCTCGATACCAGATCAAGATAGGCATTATTGTCGGTATCGAAAAGCCATGGGCCACGTCCATGCGAGACCGGCAGACGTGGCGCGGCCGTATGTTCCTGCGTGAACGGATGCCACACCAGTGCCTTATCCCGCTCTGCCAGCGTGCGATTGCTTTTACCGTTTCTGCTTTTACTGTTCTTGATTTTACTGCGCTTCATTTCACCATTCATTTCTGAAATATTCCTCTCTTCTGTTCATCCTGCTGTTCCCAACGCGCGTTTCAGCGCTGCAGTCGGCGCGACCTGCATCAGGGCCGAAGCGCTGACGCCACCCGATAACACCGGTATATGTTGCAGTACAGGCACCTCGCCAAAATCGGTAATGGCCTGCGCGGTCATGTCGCATTGCGGCCCGTTCAACACCACGCCCAGCACGGGGATCTCCCGCTGGCGCAACGCCTGCAAAGTCAGCAAGGTATGGTTCAGCGTTCCCAGCTTGGTAGACGCGACCAGCAAAACGGGTAGCCCCAGATGGTCGATCAGATCGATCATCAGACACCCCGTAGCGAGCGGGACCATGACACCACCGGCCCCCTCTACCACCAGCCGCTGTGCGGCGGGCAGCTTGATTTCTTTCAGTACAAGCTCCCTGCCTTCCAGACGTGCCGCATAATGCGGTGAAGCAGGTTCGTGCAGACGGTAGACTTCCGGGTGAGTATGACAATCGGCATAGCGCTGTACCCATTCACTGTCGGTCATGGGCAGCAAACCCGCCTGCACCGGCTTGAAATAGTCGCATGCAAAATGCCGGCACAGCCAGGCAGACGCCAGCGTCTTGCCCACATTGGTATCGGTTCCGGTCACAAAAATACGCATGCTCAGCCCTCCGCCATCGGAGCGGCCAGGTGCCGCACAATGCCCTCGGCCAGTTGGTTCACGCTGGCGCGGTCATGAAGCGCGTTAATTGCAATACGCAAGCGGGACGTACCCGTGGGGACGGTGGGTGGCCGAATAGCAGACACCATCATGCCGTCTTCCAGCAAGGCTTTTTTCAAGGCCAGCGTATCGGACTCATCTCCCAGACATACCGGCACAATATTGGTACCGTCACCCATCACCGTTATACAGTTGGCGCGCAACATCCGGCGCAACAAATCGGCCATGGCAAATACCTGCTGGCGTTGTCCGGCCAGCGCCGGAATCATGCGCCAAGCCTGCGCTGCAGCCGCCACGCTCATGGGCGACGGTGCCGTTGAATAAATAAAGCCGGCCGTTCTGTTCAACATGAACTGCTGCATAACTGCATTGCAGGCAACGTATGCTCCGGCACCGCCGATCGCCTTGCTGAATGTCCCCATCACCATATGCGGCACCGGAGATAAATCAACCGTTGTGGACAAGCCATAACCCTGCGGCCCATATAAACCGGTAGCATGCGCTTCGTCCAGATACAGAAAACAGTTGTAGCCGGCGGCAATATCAACCAGCTGCGCGAGCGGCAACAAATCCCCTTCCATCCCGTGAACCGTCTCGGTGACGATAAAGGCAGGCCGGGACGATACGCGGTACTTTTGCAACTGACGGCGCAAGTCGTCCATGTCATTGTGATCGAACAACACATATTCCACCCCCGATAAAAACATCGCGTTATAGAGACTGGAATGATTAAGCCGATCGAAAAAAACCAGCGGTGGCGCCGGCAGCACCCGCCGACTCAGCAAACTGGCCAGTACAGTCATATTGGCCTGATACCCCGAACTGAATACAAGCGCAGCCTCGGTGTGCTTGTCCCGGGCGATCTGCCTTTCAAAGGCTTCAATTAATTTGTAGTTTCCGGACAGCAGCCGGGATCCGGTAGAACCGGCACCATATTGGCGAGCGGCCTCAATAGCGGCATTCACCACGTCGGGATGCGTGGCCAGGCCGAGATAGTCATTGCTGGAAAAATCGAGCGAGACGGAACTATCTACCGGTGGCAATATGCGCAACCGGCTTTTACCGGCTTGCTCAAGACAATACTGATCGTAAAAATGATACATGGAGCGATACCTGACGCATTGTCGCAAACATGAACCTCCCGGCACCAACCGGGCATATGCGACGTTCAAACCCTATTCTAAGAAGAAGGCATCGCAAATGAAATTTAAAAAAAATTGGAAATAGACGAAAAATAGACGATGTAACGCGATATTCAATGAAGATATGAAAAATGAAAATAAAGCAGGGATTGCTGGCAGACCGATCTGCTCTGGTTCATTGAAAACCTGCCTGATGCCAACGACGGGCTTGCGCGGGTCCGATTTCGGTATTCTGCGTGCGTTATTCCTGTAATTGAAACCGAAAGACCAGCCATCAGGCGCAATTGCAAAACATTGCAATGGCATCGCCATAACAACTGAAATATGATCACCGCTTCTGCATCAGCAATTTTTCATTTTGGCTATTAATGTTATTATTTCAACATAGATTCTCGGCCGGTATGCATTCTATCTGACACTATTCTGAATTAGATATTCCTTATTAAATTGTTATTTAAAGACAGGAGTTATTATGAAAGAAAAGAGCAAAGCAACTGCAAAAAAAAGCACTGCGAATCAACTGAAACTGAACAAGGCGGCCATTGAAAGAGCCAAGAAAAGCCTGGATGACGGCGCCGTTATTGCGCAAGACAATCCCTGGCGTGAAGACATCGTACGCCTGCTGAACGATGCCCTGGCAACAGAAATCGTCTGTATTTTGCGCTATAAGCGCCACCACTTTACCGCGACCGGCCTGGAGTCTCCCGCCATTGCCGATGAATTCCTGGTACACGCCAATGAAGAATCGGCGCATGCCGACGCACTTGCCAAACGCATTGTACAACTGGGGGGCGAACCTGATTTTTCTCCAAATACGTTATTAGCCCGCAGCCACGCTGACTACAATGACGATGCCGGTCTGCATGAGATGATCAAATCAAATCTGATTGCCGAGCGTGTCGCCATTGAATCCTATACGCAAATGATCGAGTTGATCGGCGACAAGGACCCAACAACCCGGCGCCTTCTGGAAGGTATTCTGAACGACGAAGAAGAACATGCCGACGAACTGAGCGACTGGATGCTCTCGGTTGTTACCAAGTGACGTAGTGCACTGAAATAACATTTCCGGAAATATTTTCCAGCAATGGTAAATTGGCCGTTGACAGTTCATTCGCAATCGCGGAATATCACGTTTGTCTTTGTAATTAGACCGACACAGGAGAATAAATGATGAAAAAATTGGGACTTATTGCTGTACTGGTATCTCTACTCGGCCTGGCTGCATGCAATACCATTTCCGGCGCAGGACAGGATATACAACGTGGTGGTGCTGCCATTACCGGCGCTGCTGATCGCCATAAATAAAAAACGTCAATCTCATCAGGCTGTCCCCTGCTTTATCATCAGAGGAAAACCTTAGTTATTGACCAAAAGCTGCGTTGTGCATGTATACCGGGCGTATGTATTGCACAAGGCAGCTTTTTTATATGCACTAGTTCATTTAATATTCTGCCATTGCGCCCTACTGCGCATGTACAGGAGCCATGCCAGCTATCTGTTGTTATAGCCTTAGTGTGATCGAACCTCAGGCAAGCACCTTCTTCATGCGCTCAAAATCCCGACGATATTGCTTTGCCAGTTTCGTCTTTTGCGCATCGGTCAGAATTTTTCCTGAAACCTGAAAGAATTTCTTTTCCTCTTCGCGCAAATGATGATGCACTTTTTTGGAAAGTGCCTTGGCCTGCGCCAGCCACCCGGGCGAGTTGGACGGCTCGGACTGCAACTCCTCCAGCATTTCCTCGATCTCATGGTGCTCAGCCAGAGCATGGCGCGACGGCGACAAGCCGTTATCGTCCATCAGAATGGGCGCATACAAAAATCGTTCTTCTGCGGCTGCATGTGCTTCAAGCTCAATATACAGTTCCCTGAAGATGTTGTCCCGACTATTAGTACCAGGTTTGCTGCGGAGCAGTCGCATGCAGAGACTACGTTGCGTTTCGTGGCTTTCGCGCAGTGCATCATAAACCGTTTCCATCATTGGTCCCTTTCATGTTGTCGATTTTTCGGGGCTTTGCGTACCATACGCGATGGCAGCTACGAAGCCATAAAGTGACCGCCAGCACACTCACCTGCTCTCAATCACCTTCTCATCTAGCCTTAACCCAATTAAATATGCAACACATCACGTTGCCAAAAAGCAACATTTTTCTAACAAAAAAGACCAAAATCGTACCTTTGTCGCCTGAACTCAACATTTTTTAGAATATGGCGCAAAATTTACTTGCACTGACAGTAGATTTAAAGCATAATTCTTTTCTTGCAGTACAGCGCGCCCGTAGCTCAGTTGGATTAGAGTACTTGGCTACGAACCAAGGGGTCGTGGGTTCAAATCCTGCCGGGCGCGCCACATTAACTTAGGGTCTCCATATGGAGGCCTTTTGTTTTTGCACTATTGAAATCGGAAAGGCTCTACGCCATATCCGCAATGTTTTCAAAGACGGTGGGCTCTACGCCATAAACGGGGGATGGGCATTCACCAAACTCTGTTAATCACTCCATTCCAACCGCATTGTGCCAGTACTCGCAAGCGGTAATTCTCAAAATTCCTAAATCCAAACGCACGACGCGATAGCATTTCCATTTTAGTATGGAAGCCTTCGGTGATGCCGTTCGATTTGGAAAACCGCCACATCCTCACAATTGCTCCAGCCATGATTGGAGTGTGCCAGCCAATGCCCGTGCGGGGCTGCTGGCCAGTTGCTCCAGTAGCTTAAGCAATTGGGGCAGCAGTCTTTTAATCTGTTTGGCCCGAATATTCTTTTGCACCAGAAAGCCGTTCAATTGCTGGCGTGCTGCGTACAGTGACCGGAGTACCGGATACGGGGCCAGATAGTGCTCTAGCCGTTCCTTCTGCTCCCGACTCAGCTTCCAGTGATGACGGCGCATCAGACTGATCAGGCCTCGGTTTCTGCGCCCGACAGGATCATGTTGCTTCCAGATCTGCATAAAATGCTGATTCACCAGCCGAATCACATGAAACCGGTCCGCCACAATGATCGCGTTCGGAAAATACTGCCGGGCGATCTGGCGGTACGTTTCGGACAAATCCATCACAATGATTCGTACCTGTTCCTTGCCGGGCAGGCGCTTCAGAAAGCTGCGCAGGCTGGCCTCTGAGCGCCCCAGCACCACATCGAACACCTTGTGGTTCTTCAAATCGACCAGCGTGGTCGCGTAGCCGTGCTTGCGGCTGAAAAAATGCTCATCGATGCCCAGTATCTGCGGGCAGCTTCGCCCGGACAACTCCGAGACCCGCTGCTTAACGAACGACTGATAACAGCGCTCGACCGTGGCGCTGCCAATGCGGTGCGTACGAGTCAGTTTGCGCTGGCTGACGCCGCCGTCGTGGGCTTCAAAGACCTCTATCCGGTACGCCTGCGTCGCACGGCGACGCGGTTCAATCCCTGTAAAACGGTGTCGAAAGTAGCGATTGCAGGTGGAGCAGTGGTATTTAGGCACGCTAAGGTGCACAATCATCAGCCGATTGCCCTGGCGCGTGTGCTTGAGCGTGCGCTGGTAGGTTGCCTTGATACGCACGGTTTTATGCCGGCAATGCAGGCAGGGCGGGCGCTGTCCAGGCCGGGCCCAGACATGAATATCTCGCTGGTGTTGCACACGCTCGACTACAACGCCAGTCAATCCTAGGATAGAATTTACGGGGGACATCGGTATTACTTCCATTAAACCTCGTTCTTGCAAAAACAAGTTTAATGAATACCGCTTGTCCCCCGTTTATGATGAAGAGCCCAGACGCCCCCTTGGAGCGCGGGATTTACGAGCAACAAGCCATCGTTGAAGTGTTGGTCACTGGTAGTGATCCTGCCTCGCTTTTCACGTACATCAAAGGTTAAGCTGACGTTAGTAGGCTTTTTTCAACTCAATTAGCACGAGCGCATTCACAAACAGCATAATGTCTGGGCAGCGGGTGTGATGGGGCCTTTGACGGTAAATTGACTGGCCGCCACGAAAAATGGCTATCGATGACTCTCTTCGATACAATAGACAGCCAGAGTCGGTGAATTGAGCGTAGAAAGAAGTAAATGGGGGCACTTGTGGGAGATGGAAATTGGCTGATTGCGATGCGGACAAAACCTATCTAGGGCGCTTTTGGCTACCGCACATGGGCGAGAATAGCGCAGTGGAGGGAGTGATGACCCTCGATAAGAATGGCGCTACGATCCGGCTTCGCGATCAACTTGACGATGACCTATTGGAAGATGCGACAATCTTTGCCCGTCTACAAGGGCGCTACAACCAGGCCACGCTTTTAAATTGTTACGATTCCTGGACCCGAGATGGAAAAGGGGAAATTCTGTCTTCTCGTGTGAGTTCGACTTTGGTGGCGATGGGTTGTATCCGGGAAGATGTTGGTGGCTATTGCTGTGAGTTTCGTTTACCAGGCAGCGAAAAATGGCTAAACGATCCGTGCTTCGATCTGAAGATCGGAGATGCTCAAGAAATGCATCTTCATTTCAAAGCTAGGGAGTCGTTCGAGTCCGTTCTAACCAGCGATGTGACGCTGGAGCGGACTTACAGAGCATCAATTGCTGGAGACCGGAGTGGTACCGAGCGTTACGAGATAGTTAGAAAGATGATTTATCGACTCAAGCCCGACAGGCGGTTGATCTTCGATGACCATTGGGACATGATGAATCGACTGAAGCGGTTATTTGAGTTTTTAATGCAGCACCGTCTGTTTTATGAGGACATGAAAATATATGATAGTTCTCCCATAATCAGTTATGAACCGGACATCAAAATCCACCATGTGGATTCATATTCAAACAATCAGAAGCAATTAAACCGACACGAGTTCCTTATTTACTCCCATGAAGTGGGGAGTAAAGTCGATGAGTTAATAAACAAGTGGATGGAACTTATGGCGGAGCATCCCGCACCGCTCCAGCACTACTTCCATGCGTTTGATCGTCAACGTAAAGACCGTGTACTTCATTTTGTCTGGAACGTGGCCACCTTGGAAGAGCTGCACAAGATGCGTTTTGGTAGAAAGAAATTAGATCTGATTGATCGACTGAAAGCAATGAGAGACCGGTGGGCCGGGGCCTTTCATCGGATGCCATCCGACGACGTTCTTCGTCATATTAAGAACAGTCGCCATTATCATGCCCATGCAGCAGCAGATCTTAGGACTAAGGCCGCGAAGGGATGGTTATTGTTTCGGTATGGTGATTTCCTAATGGCATTGTCAAACCTTGAAATTCTCTCGCACCTCGGCTTCCAGAAACAGGAGGCGATCTCCCTCACTCGACATAACCATTGGATGAGGGAAGCTCTCGATCTGACGACATATCCCGGACCCGACGACTGAAGTGAAAATTAATGAATGCGTTACTTGAAATAGGTCGCCGGGCTACCGCTTTTGCCGGAAACCAAGATCGAGGTTGACGTTCAAGTTGGCAGCCCACCTGCCATACAGTGTCGCCGCTGTTAACGAATGCGTGTGAACGCGCACGGGCAACAGGTATGGCCCCTGTGTAATGTGTATCTCAGCCTTCATTAACCTAAAAATGATGCTTAAAAGACTATATGCAGGATAGGGAATTTGCGTAAGACGCAACTTGCTTCGGAGTGTTCGCGTGCGAAAGTTTTGCTTGAATTTCATCGTGCGCCGCAGGACAACGAACATCAATATGGATAGCTTGATATTCTTCGCCGGACTAATGGCGAACGCGCGCGCTCGGAAATAAAGTCCAACTTTTCGTCCGCACCTCCAGGCAATTTGATCGCACTCTTTGGTCATATATTATGGGTCTCCATATGGAGGCCTTTTTGGTTTTTTGTACTATTCGAATTGAGTAACGATTATAAAAAATTATAAAAACAATCTGTTTTCCCGCCAGCTCCTTCCTCATACACCAATCCGAGTCAGGGAATCAATCCGCTCCGGTAGCACCTTGATTTCCCGATGCGCCGTCACCCGACCTCCGATGACCTTGCATTTTTTCTAACCGATAATCTCGTCTTTGCCAACGTTTTCTTTTTGCTCCGAACATCAATGTAGCGAAAAACGAGACGAGGCATCATTCCAGGTATTGGCAATTTACCGAAGACGCGCGCCACATGAAAAGTCAGCCCGCGTTAAGGGTTACTACTCTTCAAAATCATCATATGACGGAATAGACCCATATAGACCATTATCTCTAGCGCTGTAGCCCATTCCTCTGCTTTTATCTAGTGGATCGCTTCTTCCGATCGACGCATGATCGCCGGCGCCATTTGAACTGGATTGTTCAGCATTTTTGAAGTGACCATGGGGAATGTTAAGACTCCCAACCGCAGCAGGCCGGTGTGAGAGCTTAATGTTAGAGATCTTAGGTTCCGCGGCACCATAGACCTTCTTGAACCCTGTTCCGTCACATTCTGGACAGTGATCTAACTCACCACCTCGACATCGCTCACACCAAATTACGCGAAACGTACCGCGCACTTCTTTTTCCAGCAGTGCTTTGTCAATGGAGTTTTGGCCGACGACATGCGGTCTGACTTTCTGAGGTTTTTTAATTCTTTTGAATGTGACTTTTGCCTCTGTTGCATTTTCGGCATTGGCGCCTTTTTCAATGCCCTCCTTCCTCTCTAACCCAGAGAGGCTGGAAACAATATTAATTTTTTTCTTTTTCTGTGCTTTTTTTATTGGAGTTTGGCCATCAAATCTCACAAGAGAAGGCTTTCTGACCCAGATTTCAATTAATCCATCTTTGACAAAAGGATCCATCGATGCTTCCATGTGCCAATCGATAAAGTTATATTTGAAAAATTTTTTACCAGTTTCCGGGAAATAAAAATCATGTGCCGACAACCAGCATGGGATAAATTGCTCTTTTGTGCTTCCAGGAAACTTGAACCAAGCGATCCGCCCCCTCTGAAAGCAATACAAGACGTTATTGTCGATACTTTTAACGAAAAATGGGGTGGTGTCTTTTGAATGATTGCTGCGTTTTCGAATGTAGTCGGGATTTTGCTTCGGATCTTTCATCCCTGGGAATGCTTCTTTAATTGTTGGCATTGACCCACTAATGTGAATGCGCCCAACATAGCTCAGATCTGCCGAAGTGGGCTGATATTTTGACTTGAACCATTGGTTGCACTCTTGCTGCTCACCAGTTGCCGGGGGGAAATACCGATGATGCTCACCCTTATTAAGCCATTCAGGACGGCCGGCAGCCAAGATAGGCCCAAATTGAGATTTGGGCAGTTGGGGGCTACCAGACTTGGGGTTATCTTGTTTATGCTTAGGGGCTAAACGCTGTTGCGGCCTTCGTCTGTCTTTCTTTCGTTTCTCCAAACGGCGTGCGGTCAACCGAAACTTCATCAACAAATCAATTTGCTCATCAGTTAGCATAAGCAGTCCGTGGTTTAGTAATTGTTTGACTCGACCATTTTTGGTTCATGTCGAGATTCATATGTTGTCGACCTGATCGTTTCCATTCTACAGATGTATTCTGCTAAAAATGAGGGGATTCCCCTCACTAAACTCGATTCACTTCGCCATTCCAACAGCCTTAATCAAAACCCCGCCTTCTTACGGTAGCTCCGGACGGCCTTTTGCAGACGTGTCCCTGGTTCTGCCGGGGTAAGCAGCGCGTTCACGAACGCCACCTGTTCGGCGCGACTCAGGCGGATATTTTCGTACTCTTGTACGACCTTTTCTGCAGCTACTTGTGCACTGTCGATAACAAATTCACTCAGAGTGCGGCCAGTCAGGTCAGCAGCACGTTGGAAAAAGTCTTTCTGATCGCTGGATAAGCGCAACACCAGACGCGCATCGCGCAATTTTTCTTTGGTTTCTGGTACAGACGACATTGGCAACCTCACACGGAATAGCTTCATATTCTATAATTTTTCGTGCGCCATTTGTCCGAATAAATCAGGATACCAGTGCCGCTCCCACCGTCAGCCGTCGCCTGCACACCCGGCCATCGCCTTTTCCGGCAAAAAATTACGACGCAGGCTAACCACCTTCTACACCATATTTAATATTTACCTATTCCTCAACGCCCCAAACACATCATATTATTACGTTTACCGCAAATAAAATTTACTAAAACATCTATTGTTACGGCATTTGGTTTAATTAAAATACCCATTCACTATTAAATGCGGAGCACGGACGTGTTCAACAGCCACGACGAAGCAAAAAGATCAGACCTACTCACTGGCATATTGAACTGGGGACCGTTACTCGTCCCTCCGCTGCTCTGGGCGGGCAATTTTGTTATTGGGCGATATATCCGCCATGACATCCCACCGATGACACTCGCCTTCGCTCGGCATTTAATCGCCTTGCTATGCCTGCTGCCTTTTTGCTACCGGCCGATGTATCAGTATTTTGCCCAATACCGGGCATTACGCTGGCATCTGATCGGCACAGCACTAACGGGTCTGGCGGGATTCAATCTGTGCATCTATGTCGGGTTACAGTCAACCGTGGCCTCCAATGGCCTGCTGCTTAACTCAACCATCCCTGTACTGATTGTAATATTGGCCACCATGCTTTATGGACACAAACTGCGTATCAATCAGGCTGCCGGTTTGATCATTTCCTGTGTGGGTGTGCTAACAATCATCCTGCACGGCGATTTCTCCCGCCTGATTTCACTACAGTTTTCACACGGCGATCTGATCGTTTTTCTGGGGATGATTTGCTTTACATTTTATTCCTTATGGCTGCGCTACATTCCTGCTGACGTCAATCGCATAGGGCTATTTGGATTTCAGTTATTGATAGCGACGCTTTTCCTCGCGCCCTTTTTTGCATGGGAATACGCCTCCGGGCTCAGGGTCATATGGACAGTCGGATCGGTATCGGCTATGTTATATGTCGCCATTGCTGCCTCTCTCGCGGCTACCTTCCTGTATATGACTGGCGTCGCCCGAATAGGAAGTGCACGCGCCGGAGTATATATTCACCTCATACCACTTTATGGCGTGGTTTTATCAACGTTATTTCTTGGTGAAACCATTCACTATTACCACGCTGCCGGGCTTGCGGCAATTTTGGCCGGCCTCACTGCCTATAACTGGGATCAAATCTCAGCTTCGCTGACCAAGCGGACAAATCCGGTCTAGCAAGATAGACTTGGAAATAAATAGTCAAAATACATCGTTGAATACTTTGAGTTTAAAAAATGCCTCTTCATATTAATACGCCACTCGTACACTCCCGCGCCTTAAGCATATTGAGTGGAAAATCTGTCTTACTAAAACTCGATGCCTTACAGCCATCCGGGTCGTTTAAGCTACGCGGCGTGGGTGCGGTTTGTGAGCGCTTTGCGCAACAGGGTAAATCAACATTTGTTTCTTCGTCGGGTGGTAATGCCGGTATTGCTGTTGCGTACGCGGGCAGACAGTTATCGATTCCAGTAACGGTGGTCGTGCCTGAATCAACAACCGATCACGCTAAAAAATTAATTGCCCAGGAAAGTGCCAAAGTGATCGTACATGGATCTTCGTGGATGGAAGCCAATGCACTGGCGCAATCCATGCTTGAAGACCCTTCTGTGGCTTTTGTTCATCCCTTTGACGATCCCTTCATGTGGTCCGGCCACGCCAGCATGATTGATGAAGTGGTCGCCGCCAAAGCCCATTTCGATTGTGTTGTCCTTTCTGTTGGCGGCGGCGGGCTTCTGTCGGGTGTAGTCGAAGGCCTGCTTCGCAATGGGCTGGCGCATATTCCGGTAGTTGCCATTGAAACCCAGGGAGCTGACTCACTCGCACGTTCTGTTAGCGCCGGTCATCTCATTGAGCTGGAAGCCATAACCAGTATAGCCACTTCGCTTGGCGCGAAGAAAGTGTGCGCGAATGCCTTTGAATTGACCACAAAGCATGACATTCGCTGTCACACCGTCTCTGATCTTGAAGCAGTGAATGCGTGCGAACAGTTTCTGATCGACCATCGATTATTGGTTGAGCCTGCTTGCGGTGCTTCACTCGCCGCGGTTTATGAACACAGCCACGATTTGCTCGCTGATTTTCAGGCCCCGCTAGTGATTGTCTGTGGTGGGGCGACGGCGAATCCCATGCAAATACAGAACTGGAAAAAACAGCTTTCAAGCTGAGGGTGCGCAGGTGTCATCGAACATGCTCATCGCATGTTCGGCGGTGCGTTTCCTGTTCGTAACAGGCATCGCACGATGATTGATGTTCGAGTCGATCAAACAAACCATGTAAATATTTCGTACGAAATGCACGCAATGAAACACCAGCCGCCATCATTTCAATCGTCATCTTTGAATATAATGTAATAGTAATTACTACATTATTAAATGATTACGTTATGCGCAAAAATCTGGATGGTGGGCTTTTGCATGCAATGCATGCGTTTATAAAAGTCATAGACAGCGGCAGTTTCACAGCAGCCGCTGAACAAATGGATCTCACGACGGCTCAGATATCACGCCTGGTATCCGAGCTGGAAAAACGCGTTGGCGCGTCATTGCTGCAGCGCACCACCAGAAAACGCATTCTGACCGATATCGGGGCCAACTTTGCGGAACGCTGCAGGGAAATAGTGAGTCTGGTTGACGAAGCCGAAGCGCAGGCAGCAGGTACGGCAGCAACGCCACAAGGTCGATTACGTGTGCAATGCATGGCGAATTTTGGTCAACATTATGTTGCGCCGGTTATGGCAGACTTCTGTGGCAGCCACCCGCAACTCACGGTGGAATACAGCACATCACAATATGTGCCGGATTTGCTCTCAAGAGGCGTTGATGTAAGCCTTTATCTGGCCGAATCGCTGGGCGACTCAGGCCTCGTTGCCCGCAGAATAGGCACCACGTTTTCAATATTATGTGCCTCACCGGCTTATCTTAAACAACACGGCACACCGACAACACCAGAAGATCTTCACCGCTACTCCTGCGTCCGGCTGATCAATCCCTCCATTACCGCCGGCTGGCGTTTAATGAACCGGGATGCTTCCATAAAACACGTTGATATCAATGGCAGATTAATTGCCGACACACCGGAGTTACTGTTAGATGTGGTGTTGCGTGGCGCGGGCATTACCCTGTTGCCGTTATTTTCTGTAATTGATTCAGTCAAATCCGGACGCCTGCAACGTATTCTGCCCGACTGGCGATCCCCGGACATCGGCGTTTACTCCTTAAGGCCGTCCCGGCATTACATGGATGCGAAAACACGCGCCTGGCTCGACTGGGTAGAATTGCATATTTGCCCGCAAATTGCGGCAGATACGCAGTATTTTTCATAGTGCGGCCAACAGCAATTTGGACAATTCCGCCCGCACTATAAAGCAAATAAAACAGGCTGTTTTCCACAAAAAGTAGTAGTAAGCGCCGTTTTTAATATTTCAAAAGTAATACCAGCAACGGGAAACAGCGCCCAAATCTATCAAAATAGCGGATTCGCGTACACCTTCTGCATCCCTACCACACCCCCCACCTTCGAACATTTACTACTACAAACATGCAATTTACAATCATTCTCATTACCATTTATATTATGATATAGTCTGAATAAGGATAGATTGCCGTGAATGTGGCTAAAAATAGATTTTCCCAAATAAATTGCCGCACAGTATTTGTCCTGAGTACGCTGTGGTCTGCCTGCGTCAGCGCTCAAACAACCGCAGCCGTCAAGCTCGAGGCCATCACCGCAACCAGTGAAGCAGAAACCGGTTATCAGGCCATCGCACCCTCTTCTGCCCTGCGTACAGACGCCCCACTGCTGGATATTCCGCAATCTGTAAACGTTGTAACCCATGAGGTATTACAGGATCAGGGTGCGCGGTCGCTGGACGACGTGCTGTCCAATGTCAGCGGCATCTCACAAACAAATACCCTGGGCGGAACGCAGGATGCCTTTATTCGCCGGGGTTTTGGCCAGAACCGGGACAATGCCATGCTCACCAATGGCATGAAAACCGTATTGCCCCGCAGTTTCAACGCAACCACCGAGAGGGTCGAGGTACTTAAGGGGCCGGCCTCAACGCTGTTCGGCATTCTGGACCCGGGCGGCGCGATCAATTTAGTCACCAGGCGCCCTGAACGCGAATTCAGCGGTCAGGCAACCATTTCGCCCAGTAGCTTCGGCGGCGCCGGTGCGTCATTTGATGTGACCGGTCCGATCAAAGACACGCCGCTGGCCTATCGCCTTATCGGCAGCTATAACAACACAAAATACTGGCGCAACTTCGGCCGGAATAAGGACTGGCTGATCGCCCCCTCATTAAGCTGGTTCGGCGAAAAAACCGTCGTAACCGCTTCCTATATGTACCAGAATTACCAGCAGCCATTTGACCGGGGCACCATCTGGGACATCGACGCTGGCGGCCCTATTCCATTGAATCGCCGCACCCGTCTGGACGAGCCCTTCAATATTACCGATGGCCATAGCACCCTGGCAACGCTCAATATTGAACATGAACTGTCCTCCGACTGGCGGCTGGCGTTCAACTACAGTTACAGTACCGATAGCTATACCGACAACCAGGCCAGAGTGATGGCCTACGATTCTGCCACCGGTGACGTCACGCGCCGGGTCGATGCGACGCAGGGTTCAGAAATGGTGGGCCATTCTGCACGTCTGGATCTCGTAGGATCGGCCATGCTCGCCGGCATGAAACACGAACTGTTGCTGGGTGCCGAATACGATTACCACAAGATTCTGCGGTCGGATATGATTCGTTGCACGGCAGCGGTCAGCTTTAACATTCATAATCCGGAATACGGAACCGTGCAGCCGTGCACACGCGTGGTCGCCTCCGACAGCGATCAATATGAGCGGCTAACTTCTCCTTCTATCTATATTCAGGACTCCGTGCATCTGAATGACAAGTGGATCCTGGTGGGCGGCATGCGTTACCAGCGATACCATCAGGTGTCGGGACGCGGCCGTCCTTTCGTGACCAATACAGACACGTCGGGCGGGAAATTCGTTCCGCGGATTGGCGCAGTGTATAAAGCCACGCCCGCCCTGTCGCTGTATGCCAATATTGCCAAGAGTTTCCGACCCCAATCATCCTTCTCCAGCAATATCGGAGATTTGCCGCCGGAAGAAGGCCTGACCTACGAACTGGGTGCCAAGTGGGAACTGGCACGCGGCCTGAGCGTTAACCTGGCGGCCTACACGACCGACAAAAAGAATGTCAGTTACTTCGAAACAGTCAACGGCTCCATTGTGACGCGCGCGGCGGGTAAAGTCCGCTCCCGCGGTATAGAACTGGATATTAACGGTCAGCTGACTGACAACATCAGCGTTATTGCCAGTTATGGTTTTACCGATGCCAAAATCAAGGACGACCCCGACTATACCGGGAAACGACCTGTCAACGTGGCACGCCATACCGCTACGCTGTTCGCATCCTACGATTTCGGCACATTGAGTAATGGCGATCAGCTGAAATTCGGTGCCGGTATCCGCGGAGCCAGCAAGCGCCCCGGCATTAATGACAACAGCTACTTCCTGCCAGGCTATGCGGTTGTTGATGCCTTTGCCACCTACACGATCGCCGCGAAAAATCCGGTCACGCTGCAGTTGAACCTGCGCAACCTGTTTGATCGCACCTATTTCACCTCCTCCTTAGGCTCCAGCCGCTACGGCAACGTTTACGGCGAGCCGTTCAACGCAAGCCTATCGGCGAGCGTACGCTTTTGATTAATGAAACCAGATCCCTCTACAGAGCAGACTGAATCCCTGCGTTCCCCATTATGCGCCCGCGACCTGTCGTCCGGTTACGGGGCGAAGAATATTGTTCAGTCTGCCAATGTTGAATTCAAAGAAAACACCCTGACGGTTCTGCTTGGCCCCAACGGGTCAGGCAAATCCACGCTGCTGAGCACACTGGCACGCCTGCTTCGGCCCA
Source organism: Advenella mimigardefordensis DPN7 (assembly GCF_000521505.1). Lineage (GTDB taxonomy): Bacteria > Pseudomonadota > Gammaproteobacteria > Burkholderiales > Burkholderiaceae_B > Advenella > Advenella mimigardefordensis. The sequence continues at coordinate 1,462,684 of NZ_CP003915.1, read as the reverse complement.
GTACCGGCAGCGTGCTATTGCACGGACAGGACATCCACAAACTACCCACCAAAGAAATTGCAAGCCAGCTGGGCATCCTGCCACAGGCACCTGTATTGCCGGAGAGCATGACGGTGCTGGATCTGGTGTCTTTCGGCCGTCATCCGCATCTGGGTATTCTGCGCCGCTGGTCAGAGGCAGACTCAGACGCAGTGGAACATGCCATGCGCCTGACCGGCACGCTGGACTTCGCGAACCGCTCCGTTGACAGTCTGTCCGGCGGCCAGCGCCAGCGCTGCTGGATCGCCATGGCACTGGCACAGGAAACCGGCGTCATTCTGCTTGATGAACCCACTACCTTTCTTGATCTTAAGTATCAGGTTGAAGTGATGGAATTGCTGCAGACGCTGGTCCGTGAGCACAACAGAACGATTATTGCCGTTTTGCACGACCTTAATCTCACCCTATCCTATGCAGACCGGCTGGTGTTGATGAAAGATGGACAGATCCTGGCCAATCTTGCCGATCCGGGTTCCTGTACGTCCGCGCTGGTGCAAGAGGTTTTTGACCTGCGCGTGATCGACATCCCCAATCCAATGCCTGGGGGACGGCCGGTGTTCATGCCATGGCGTGATCACCCGGGGCAATCGTCATGACAAATGTGAATCAGAATGACATGCCTGGTCGCGGCAACAGGCCAATCAACACGGTCATGATCACGGTTGTACTCATCGCTCTGCTCATCATGGCCGTGCTTGTGCACCTGGGCGTGGGTTCACGTTATATTCCAATGCACAGCGCCATTCAGACCTTTCTGCAACCGGACCCACACAACTTTGATCAGCATATTCTGCGCAATTTGCGTATGCCACGAATGCTCGGCGCACTCACAGCCGGCGCCGCTCTCGGTCTGGCCGGCGCGCTGATTCAGTCGGTTGCACGCAATCGGCTGGGTGAACCGCAATTGCTCGGCCTGAATGCCGGTGCCGCGTTCGCCGTTGTCGCGTCCACCACCTTATCGATCCCGTTGCTGTCTACCGCCGCCATGCGCCCATTTACCGCCGCGCTTGGCGGCGCGCTGCTGTTTGCACTGGTGTTATTGTTTGCACAGGTGGGGCAACGCGGCATGACCGTGATTAAACTCACCTTCTGCGGTATTGCCTTATCGGCCTTTGCGTCTGCGCTCACTTCGGCCATGCTGATTCTTGACGAAGACTCGCTGCAGGACCTGCGGATCTGGCTGGCGGGCGATCTGGCTGAAGCCGGGATGGCGGTGGTGCGCCATAGCCTGCCCGCAGCCCTTTGTGGCGTATTGCTGGTTGCCGCCATCAGCCGCCATATTCACACTCTGACTCTGGGCGATGACGTGGCCAGTGGCCTGGGTACGCCCGTCGCCCGCACCCGCTGGCTGGCGCTGGTTGCAGCAGCACTACTCTGTGGATCGGCTGTCTCGATTGCGGGACCGCTGGGATTTATCGGTCTGGTAGCGCCACACATGGCGCATCGCCTGGGCGCCCGTTCCGGCAATCGCCGACTGCTTTTTTCTGCGCTGTGTGGCGCGATACTGGTATTGCTGGCAGATGTGGTCGCGCGCACTGCTCTTGCACCCCGCGAGCTGGCCACCGGCGTGGTCACCGCCTTTGTGGGCGTGCCCGTGTTTCTGGCACTTGTTCTGCGAGGTCGACAATGAATCAAACCGCCGACAATTTCATGAAACGCTACGGGCGCAGACTGGTTCGCCTCGGCTCGTATAGCGTCCTGCTGCGCCCGCGCCAGGTCACGGCCTGCACGCTTGGGATCATCGGTTTATTGTTATTCGCCCTCTGGATGCTGCCGCAGGGCCAGTTTGACACGCCATTGTCCAGTTTCTGGCACGCCGTTGGCAATGCGGATGTGCAACGCATGATCTGGCAGGATATCCGGCTCCCGCGCATTCTCACGGCCCTGTTGGCCGGCGCCATGCTGGGTGCGGCGGGTGCAGCGCTGCAAACGCTGTCTCGCAATGGCCTGGCCGATCCCGGACTAGTCGGCATCAAGGAAGGCGCAGCGCTCGCCGTCGTGGGCATGGCCGTTTTTGCGCCGGACGTCGCGCCTGCCTGGCGCAGTGTGGCGGGCCTGGCCGGGGGCCTGACCATTGCCCTGGTCGTCGCACTCATGGCCAGAGATATGTCCAAGGTGCGTTTCATTCTGATCGGTATTGGTATTTCGTGGTTACTGCATGGTGTCATTGCCTGCTTTATGACAACGGCAGATATCCGTAATGTACAAACTGCACTGATATGGCTGGCAGGCAGTCTGCATGCCGCGTCATGGGAAACAGTGCAAAGCATGCTGTACTGGGCTGTTGCCGGACTGGCATTGCTGCTGATCGGTGCGCGTAATATCGACACCCTGATTCTGGGGCGCACCACGGCCACCAGCCTGGGCACGAATGTGCGCGTCACTTCGGCCCTGTGTTTCCTGGCCTCCTGCGTATTAACATCAGCAGCCGTTGCCGCTGTGGGCAGCCTGGGCTTTGTGGGGCTGATTGCGCCGCATCTGGCCCGCCTGACACTGGGCGTACGGCAGGCGTCGCTGCTGATCGGCAGCATTCTGTATGGCGCCGGCCTGGTTCTTTTGGCTGACAGTATCGGGCGCCTGGTTTTCGCTCCCCTGCAAATTCCCGCCGGCATCGTGATGGCGCTTGTCGGCGTTCCTTTTCTTCTGGTACTGCTTTGGCAGCGCCGTGATCAACTTTAACACTAGAAATCAATATGACATTTCGAACATTCCGGTATGGCTGCATGCTGGCACTTACCGTCCTCTCCACCTCCCCTGCCCTGGCCGATACACGTATGTTCACCGACGACCTGGGACGCCAGGTCGAGGTACCCCGGAAGCCGCAGCGCATCGTTTCCCTGCATGATCTGGACATCACCATTCCGCTGCTGGAGCTAGGTGTGTATCCGGTCGCCAGCCATGGCAGACAGGCACTGGACGGAACCCGTTTCATGCGATCCAGCGCGCGCCTGACCGGCGTGGACTTTGATAACTCGGATATCGCTTTTCTGGGCACAACCGATATCAATATCGAAGCGGTGGCTGCGGCAAAACCCGACCTGATCATCACCGGACCTAACCGCAAGCTACCCATACCACAACTGGCCCGCATCGCGCCCACTGTACTGATCGACAACCTGTCAGGCGGCGCCCCGCACATTTACAAGCGCCTGGCCGAACTCACCAATACGCAAAGCAGGCTCGCCATTCTGGATCGCCGCTACCAGTCCCAACTGGCTGAACTCAGACATGTTGTGGGCGATCCCTCTAAAGTCACTGTTTCCGTATTCCAGGCACAAAATGGCAAGATCGGCGTCTATCACACCTACCGCTCACTCGGTCGGGTTCTGCGCGATGCCGGCTTTCGCTTTCCCGATATTATCAATTCCATTCCCGAAGGCGATCGTATCGAAGTGAGCGCCGAACGCCTGCAGGAACTGGATGCGGATTTCGTCTTTGATGCCTACAGGTCCGACAAAGGCGGCAAACCGGCAGATGAAATAGAAGCCATGCAGAAAGTCATGCAAGGCTATTGCGAATTTCTGGCCGCATGCCGCGAAGGGCGTTACATTCTGGTGACGCGCGAGGAAGCGATTTCCAATTCCTACGCGGCGCTGAACCTGATGGTATCGCTGGTGCAGTCGCACATTTCAGGACGTCCCCTGCCGGCGCAGCCTGCTCGATGAACCGCTGGCGCCTGATCGGTCTGCGCGTCCATTTATGTTTAGGCGTATCAGCAGGACTGCTGCTGGCCGTCATGGGATTGACCGGCGCCCTGATGGCATTCGAAGACGAACTGATCGATTGGCTCAACCCACCACGGCACACCACACTGGCCTCTACCCAGATGCCTGCCCTGCCCTATGCGCAATTGCTGCCGGCGCTTGAACGCCAGTTGAAGGGACAGCGTATTACATTGCTGCAGGCGGATGAATCGGCAGCGATCATCGTTGGCTTCACAGCGGCAGGCAAGGCCACGCGACTGCTCGCAGACAGAACCACATCCAGCATAAAAGGCGAAGTCCGGGGAGCGGCATTCTTCACTTTTGTGAGACAGATTCATCGCTGGCTGGCCATACCCGGTCAGGCCAATGGGCCTGGTCGTTCGATTATTGGCGTGGCTGCGCTATGCCTTGTGCTGCTGGCATCCAGCGGCCTATGGCTGGCCTGGAAACGCCTGCCACCCAAAACCGAGGTCAAAGCCAGCTGGCGTGACCGGCGTCTATATCGGGGCTGGCACCTGCGCTTTGGATTATGGCTGGCCCCTGTTCTTTTGTGGAGTGCCCTAACGGGATTATGGTGGTCGTTCGACTGGTATCGCGACGGCATCACATCGTTGCTGGGCGGGCGCGCTCCCACATCGGCCACCACTTCGGCCGCCGCCACATCTGCGGCATCTAGGGCCACCCCCAGGGCAACAGCTGAACAGCTCGGCACGGCAATCGATATGACCCTTTCAACACTGCCTGGCCCCTCGCAAAGAATCCTGCTCACCCTGCCCCGCAAGCCGCGCCAGCCCCTTCGTCTGCGCCGCCTACCCGTCAATGCGTCGCATGATCGTGCTTATGACGAGTACCGTATCGACCCCGCTACCGGTCTCATCCTCACTCGTCATCAGTATGAAAGCCAGCGCCTGGCCGATAAACTGGGCGCCCTGATGGAACCCTTGCATACCGGTTCCTGGTTCGGCTGGCCGGTACGGGCGCTGCTGATCGTGTCCAGTCTGGCCTTGCCCGGATTTGCTGCCACCGGAATCACCATGTATATCCTGCGACGCAGGCGAGCGAAGGCAGGACGCTGCATTCGTCTGTAAACAGAACAATATCATCTACATCCCTATCCGCTTTTTCTGACAACCCACTGAGTCATCCGCGCTATACCTGGCAATCACTGTATGCAAACATAGCGCATAGCGCCACGTCACTCACACGCCAATAGCAGGCTATAATTTTATGTGCAATATTGCGTACATAGTGTGCCTGTCCACAACAGCACTTAGTAGCCAATTCAGGGAGACCACCTAGTGGCGCTGACCAGCAACATGCCAGACTCATTGCCCGGAACCGCAAGCCGTACAGACGTCTTCGGCGAGCGCCTGCGTGCGCGGCGACATAGCCTGTCAACCCGTATGACACTTGTTGCTGATTTTATCGATCAAAACAGGGCACTGGTGCTATCCCGCTCTGCCGTCGAATTAGCCAAGGAAATTGGCGTGTCCGACGCCACGGTCATTCGCACGGTGCAGGCACTGGGCTTTGAAGGCCTGGTGGATTTAAAGTCCCTGCTGTCCAGCTCACTGGGGCAGCTTGATATCACATCTGCAAAGCTGGCCAAAACACTGAATGAACTGCGGCAGGATGCCGATCGCGCCGTCAATTACGTGATTGATGAATACCGCCAGTCGATCGAGCATCTCACCAACAAGAAAAATCTGGATTCTCTGACCGATGCTATCTCCGTATTAAACTCGGCCAACCGGATTGGCGTCTTCGGGATCGGTGCGTCGGGTATTCTGGCTGAATACACCACAAGATTGCTGGCGCGTAACGGGCTATCCGCCTACGCCTTGAATCGTACGGGTATATCGCTGGCCGAACAATTACTTCAGTTAGCGCCGGGCGACGCCCTTATTGTGTTGATACGCCAGAATATCCATCGCGAAGTTGCCGCCACGATGGAAGAAGCAAATCGGCTGAATATCCCGGTGATCCTGATTACAGGACAACGACGGCATGCATTGGCACACCAGTCCCATTCCGTTATTGTGATGCCCAGATCCGGCACCGGCGGCACATCCTTGCACGGGCCTACGCTGGCCTGCCTGGAAATACTGACACTGGGCGTAGTAGGCAGTAATCCGCAGCGTTCATTAAACTCCGTAGAACGGTTGATCGGGCTAAGAAGATCGATACGCGCTCGTAAATGAAAGCGGAGAAATTGCTTTTACGGCGTATAGAAAAGGGCAAAAGGCACGTTCAAACGAGTGATTCATGACGCGCAATTCATAACTGTCGGCACAGCGGCCTGCAGGCGATGCGATCACGAGGACACGAGCACGGCTCTGCCTATTTCAAAGCGCCATCTCAACTGACATACTGCTATCTGAGATCTGGCGGTCAGATGCCTTCACACGCGGCCAATCCGCTTCCATGACATTTGTGGTTGCGTCGGCGGCATTGTCATTATAGTGGCCATCCACTGCAACGAGCACCTGGGATACATTCAGATTCGGCACAACGCGTGAGCCGGCACAGGGCGGAACAAACCCCATCGATTTCTGGGCCTGCAACATCATCACTACCGGCACACCCAGAGCGGCGGCCATATGCATTGGCCCTGAATCGGGCGTTACCATCACACGCGCCTGAGCCAGCATGGCAGCAAAGAGTCGCAGCGGCTGGGGCGGACAAAGCGAACCCAATGGCAATGTCGCCAGCGCCTGCTGCAAGCGGGGAATCATCGCCTTTTCTTCTGGTCCGACGAAAACGACAAAGCGTTTTCCGGTCCGATTCAAATCATTGATCAGCGCCAGCCAAAACGAAACAGGACAGACTTTATCGGCATGTCCACCCACAAAAACAGCAACAAACGCATCAGGATTACCGTCGCCGTCAGTCTCCAGGCCCATTGCCTGGAATTGACCAAGCGCGCGCATTCGCTCCTTATCGGATATGGCCAGACAGGTATTGGCCGGACAGATAGTGCCGAGTGTTCGCGAGAATGCGGTGCCAACATCATATGCATGAACGATGGGGTCTGTTACCGTAATGTCATACCACGCAGCCGATCCCTTTGGCTTGCCCATGATGTAGCGGGCGCCAACCAGCGTCGAAACAACCAGTCCGCTCAACGAACTGGGCGCCAATTGCACCGCCAGATCATAGCGCCGAGCCCGCAATTGGCGCACAATGGGCAGAGCGCGCCAGGGTTGACGCATGACAGACCTGGATACCGTTGTGATATGCCCGATAGGCAGATTCGCAAACAGCGACGCGGTCTTGTCCGTCACGAGAAAATCAATGGTGGCTCCTGGAAACCGCTCCTGCAGCGGCGCGATGATGGCCGTGCTAAGGATCGCGTTACCAATGCGATAGTTAGGGCGAATGACAATAATCCTGGACACTTCCTGCAGCGCTGTAACCGATACTTCCTGCCTGCGCCCTGCCGCTGCACTCAGCGCCGCGAAAACAGCCTTCCTGCCGGCTTTTTCCAGTTGCCTGACGGCTTTTTTTAAGGTGGGTTTAATGGCAGCCAGCATGGCTTTCCCATCAAGCCATCCCGGCGCTATTACGGCAGATTCCCGTTGCTTGTCGACCATCGATCATCCTTCACTTCAGAGGCGAACCGGGCGGATTTCACCCTTGGTGGTACATGAATCACAGTGACGATATCGGCGACTGCCCGAAACGCCCGTTGCGTCTTGCGGTGAAATATACGCTCGGTTTATTGCATTTTTAAGAATCAATCTTTCTAATTGTTGCCGCGACGCTAAACTTGCAAGAGATTCCGTCGGCGCACCGCCCCGGGCCATTGTCGGGGGGATCAAACCTTAACCTGCTGACATTCAGCTGACATGCCATACAATGGCCGCTACATCTTTTGGGAAAGCGGTCCGCATGTGCTACAGGATCACAAGTGTTTCCGGCCGGCACCAGTCTTGTACAAGCATGATGACAATCTGCACGACAGGCCCGTTTCTTCAGCGCTCTTCACATTTTTTACATTATTTTTCGGGCCTGAATTTTCGGGCCTGAGTTTTCGGGCCAGAATTGAACATTGCAATTGGCATTACCGATATCAGCCCTTGTCATGCGAAGCTTGATAAAATCAGTCAGACTGTCCCGACGCTACTTCCGGCAATGGCTTTACACTTGTCGTTTTCAGGATTCTCAGATTGGAATGACATCCCAAATATGAACCTTAGCTTACGCCAAATGAAGGCTTTTGCAGCGCTGGCAACGCTACGCAATTTCACACGTGCCGCCGAACATTGCAATATCACCCAGTCTGCTTTCAGTGCGCTGATCGTCAATTTGGAAAGTGGGCTGAACGCCAGGCTGTTCTCCAGAAACACACGCAACGTGGAACTGACCGCCGAGGGCGAGGTATTTCTCAATATCGTCAATCACCTGATTCCTGAAACCGAACATGCGCTATCTGAGATGCAGGACCATGTGTCCAGGCGCAAAGGCCGGGTAGCCATCGCCGCGCTGCCCACGATATTTTCTGCACTGTTACCGGACATTATCGCTACTTTTATCAATGAGTATCCAGGTATAGCACTCATGGTTGAGGATGTGCCGAACACGGCCTGTGTTGAGCTTGTACGCAACCGCAAGGTCGATTTTGCGTTGTGTGCGTCAGCAGAACCGGGAACAGATCTGATAATGGAAACACTGGCATCTGACACATTCTTTTTTGTTTGCCAGCCAACTCATCCGCTGGCAGATCACAAGCGCCTGTCCGTCGTTGATATTCTTCCCTATTCAATTATTGTGTTTGAAAAAGCCAGCAGTATACGCCAGCACCTGGATGCCTCGGTGTATCCCAAACAGTGGAGTAAGGTACTTCAGGTCAACAATCTTTCCACTGCTGCTGGCCTCGTAGCCGCAGGTATTGGCCCAACGATTGTCCCTGTTCTTGGGCTCGGTCAATTTGATCTAACGTGCCTGCTGGCCATTCCAGTAATGCTGCCCATTAATAAACGTGATATTTGTCTGTTACGTCGCAAAGATGCGACTGAATCCATCGCTGCACAGGAATTCATTCATCTATTGCGAAACAGACTACCCCAGCAAGTCGCTCTGCTTGCTTCACGGCAACCGACCCTGAAATAAAAAATAGAAAGTCAGCTTTTCGGGCATGTAATCTCTCCTTTTTAATCGAATAAACGCATCTTTTCATTAAGCTGTTTTATCGATTAATTTAGAAAAATAATCCATATATCAGCTAGCTTAGCCGCGGTAGACTGCGTAAAACAATCAAAAAATAACCCGCAGCACACCAAAAGGAGATTTTTCATGAGTCACGTTACAAAGCTGATCCAGGCCAGTCTGTTTGCTGCACTATCAGCCGGCACAGCCAATGCATTAGCACAAGACTACCCCACGCAACCGGTCCGGATTACGGTCGGTATGGCCCCCGGCGGCTCCAATGATACGATCGCCCGGCTGATCTCTGCCGAGCTATCAGAAAAAATGGGTAAGACATTTGTCGTTGAAAACAAACCCGGTGCCAATAGCACCATCGCGACCAATGAACTGAAGCGGGCCAAACCGGATGGCTACAACTTGATGTTGGTGATTTCCTCACACGTGACCAACACCATGTTGTACAGGAATCTGAATTACAAACTTGCAGATTTCAAACCGGTTACCGTGATTGCCGATACACCATTTGTACTCGTAGCCAACCCAAAATTCCAACCAGATACGCTCAGGCAATTTATTGATTTGGCAAAATCCAGTGACCAGAAAATAGACTTTGGCACGCCTGGTCTGGGTTCAACGCAGCATATCGCCATGGAACTCATGGACCAGATGGCAGGTATCAAAATGAATCATGTGCCATATAAAGGTGGTGCTCCTGCGCAGACCGATTTGCTGGGCGGTGTGATCCCGGTCATTTTTGCCACGCCGACCCAGAGCTTGCCGTTCATACAGAAAAAACAGTTGAAGGCCATTGCCGTCACCTCCCGAAAACGCCTGCCTCAACTTCCCGATGTTCCAACTTTTGATGAAGCAGGCCTTCCCGGCTACGAAGCCAATGTCTGGTTTGGCATTATCGCTCCCAAAGACACGCCTGACGACATTGTTGAAACCTTAAACAAAGAAATCAACGCTATTGTGAAAAGCGACAAGATAGGCAAACGTCTTCAGGATCTGGGACTCAACCCTATTGGTAGCACCACTGAGCAGTTCCAGACCTTGCTCGATCAGGAACAAACCAAATGGCAAGACGTGATTAAAAAAGCCAATATCCAGTTTCAATAAATCCAACAACCTTTGCCTAACCGCATTACTTCCAAATATCAGGAGTGTTTTATCTCATGCCTATCATCGAGTCTGTTTCCGTATGCATCGCACGCGTCCCTCTGGCTCAGCCAGTGACTTTTTCTACACGCAAAGTCACTGCACGTGAATATTGTCTGATCCGAATCCGATCAACGGACGGCGTGGAAGGATTGGGTTATTGCTATGCCGTTAATACTGCCGGACGACTGCTGTCTGTAGCCGTCACTGATCTGCTTGCAGCAAAACTTGTTGGCCAGGACTCGCATCGTGTTGAAGGGCTGTGGGCAGAAATGTACCAGGAGGCATTGCTGGTTGGGCGTACAGGTGCTGTCATGCGCGCCTTATCTGCACTGGATACGGCGTTGTGGGATTTGAATGCCAGGTCTGCCAGGCTTCCTCTATACCGGTATCTGGGCGCAAAGACACTGGAACGAGTGCCCGGTTATGCAAGCGGTGGCTATTATCTGCCAGGAAAAACAACCGAGCATCTGGCTCAGGAAATGGCGAATCACGTCGCCGATGGGTTCAGGGCCGTTAAGATCAAAGTCGGCCTGGAGACCGTGGCCAATGAGCGGAAACGCCTCGCCGCGGTGCGCGAGGCTATCGGTGACGATATCAGACTTATGCTTGATGCCAACAACGCCTGGCAGGACTTGCCGACTGCGCTGGCGTACATGCGCTGTTTCGAACCCTATAACCCGTACTGGATCGAGGAGCCATTTTCTCCGGATGACATCGATAATCACATGCGTCTTGCCAGAGCGACACCCGTCACCGTTGCGACTGGCGAAGTGGAAGCAGGTAGATGGCGTTTCAAGGATCTGCTCGCCCAGCAGGCCACCACCCTGCTTCAAACCGATGCAACCGTTTGCGGCGGCATAACTGAATGGAAACGCATTGCGGCTACGGCCGCCAGTTATGGCATATTGGTTGAACCCCATGCATGGCATGATGTACACGTTCATCTGGTAGCCAGCACGCCCAATTCCACATACGTAGAATGGATGCCTGATGACCACATCGTCAACTTCCGCAGGCTCATCGACAGACAACTGACAGCAGAAAACGGCGACATTCTGTTGCCCCAGGGAGACGGACTAGGCTTTCAGTTTGACGATGCAGCCATCGCGCAATTCGGTGTAATCTATCCAGGAGAAAAAAGCCCGTGGATAAGCATAAGCTGACGCGCCCCGTGCCGCCTGTTGGGCTGCTTCTTTCAGAGGCAGTCAATCAAGCGCATGGGAAGCGCTTCGACGATCTTGCGAAACGTGTTGGTGTACCCGTGCAGCGATATACCATAAATGATGTACAGGGTAAAACAGACCGAATACACGCCGCCTTTTTCTCCCGGGATTTATATGAAGGCAGCTCGCTGCACGAACCTGGCCCGTTATCCAATGCCTTTTTCCAGCTTGTGAACAACGCTGCACAGCTCACCTGGCTGCATGTTTGTTCCGCGGGCCTGGATTTGCCGCAATATCAGGTCGCTATTAAAAGGGGAATCAGAATCACAAGTTCCAGCGGGTCAACGGCATTTCCGATCGCACAGACAACACTTGCAGCCATTCTCGCTCTGTCACGAGGTTTTGGACATTGGCTGCCAGCACAGGCCAGAAAAGAATGGGTGCCGCTAACCGGGAACGACTTACCCGCCGACATAGAGACACAACGGGTTGTCATTGCCGGCGCGGGTGCAATCGGCCAGGCCCTTGGCCGCATGCTTCTGGCCGTCGGCTTCCAGGTAACCCTTGTACGCAGAGTTGCCAAGCCAATCCCAGCGTTCGATCACATCATTGATTACTCACAACTGGATCACGCATTGAGTCAATGCGACTGGCTGGTCCTTGCTTTACCTTTAAATGAACAAACTTGTGGATTGATAAACCAACGTCGTCTTGCACTGATGCCTGCTCATGCGCGTATCGCCAATATCGGAAGAGGTGCGCTGATAGACGAATCTGCAATGATACACGCGCTGTCCCAGGGTCAGCTTGCCGGTGCCTATCTGGATACCTTCATGACGGAACCCCTGCCCGAGTCATCAGCATTATGGGCTCTGCCCAACGTATGGATTACACCGCACAATAGCGCCGCATCAAAGGGGCATGCCCGACGCGTCGTCAGTCTCTTTGAGCGGGAGTATGAGCGATGGCTCGATGAACAGCAAACTCGCTTTACCAAGTGAGCGAAGGAACAGAATGCATACCGCCAGCACCCCGACGTAAAATCAGAAAAAGCGCTGAACACCAACCATCACAGTTCGCATTCAGCGCTACAAACAGCTACTATAAATCGCCTTGCGTCAGTCATTTAAGGTAATATCGATGGTAGCCATCGCTTAAACAACCGCGTCACGCCCGGTCAGGCTTCGCCTTCTCCGGCGGCCGGTTCGGGTGCTTTGCCTGCGCGCACTTTTTCTTCAATACGACGACCAACGTCTGCATCGATACTCTTCCAGTAGTCGAAAGCGCGCTCCAGGACCGGGCTGCGAACACCGCCCAGCAGACTGCCCGCCACCTGTTCCACCAGCTTGCTGCGCTGATCATCGTTAAACACATCACGCACTAGCGTACCGGCCTGGCCGAAGTCATCATCTTCGGCGTGCAGCGTATAGGCTTGGCGAACCATATCGCCATCGGCTTCCCAGCCATCTTCCGTTTTTCCGGTCTGGTCGGCCCAGCTGCGGCCAGCGCTATTGGGCGCGTAAACGGGTGCATTTCCGGTGTGTTCATAAGCCATCTGGCCATCGAACATATAGGTATTGACCGGCACTTTAGGACGGTTCACCGGCAATTGGTGAAAATTGGTACCGATACGGTTGCGCTGCGCATCGTTGTACGCAAAGGCGCGTCCCAGCAGCATTTTGTCCGGAGACAGGCCGATACCGGGAACCACGTTGCCAGGTGAAAATGCAGCCTGTTCGATCTGCGCAAAGAAGTTCTCGGGATTGCGATTCAGGGTCATCGTACCAACCTTGATCAGCGGATAATCCTTGTGTGACCAGGTTTTGGTCAGATCAAAAGGATTAAAACGGTACTTGGCGGCGTCCGCATACGGCATGACCTGCACCGACATCACCCAGCTCGGATGCTCGCCACGAGCGATTGCATCAAACAGGTCGCGCCGGTGAAAATCGGCATCTGAACCGGCCATGGCAGCAGCTTCAGCATTACTAAAGAAGGCCATTCCCTGGTTGGTGTGGAAATGGTATTTGACCCAGAATTTTTCGCCCGCAGCATTAACCCACATATAGGTATGTGAACCGTAGCCGTTCATATGACGCCAGGTGCGTGGCAGACCACGCTCACCCATCAGATAGGTAACCTGATGCGCGGTTTCCGGATTATTGGTCCAGAAGTCCCACTGCATGTGATTGTCGCGCAGGCCGGAATCAGGCAACCGTTTCTGGCTGCGAATAAAGTGCGGGAATTTCATCGGATCGCGCACAAAAAAGACCGGTGTATTGTTGCCGACCAGATCGTAGTTACCTTCGTCTGTATAGAATTTCAGAGAGAAGCCGCGCACGTCACGCCAGGTATCCGGACTACCTGCTTCGCCAGCTACGGTTGAGAAACGTGCCAGCATCTCGGTCTTACAGCCCTTTTGAAAAAGCGCTGCTTTCGTGTACTTTGAGACATCTTCCGTGGTTTCAAATTCGCCAAATGCGCCGGCACCTTTCGCGTGTGGCTGACGTTCAGGCACTTTTTCGCGGTTAAAGTGCGCCATTTGTTCAAGAAAATGAACATCGTGAAGCAGAATTGGCCCATTAGGTCCGACCGTCAGCGAATTACGATCGCTTTGCGCGGGTGCACCTGTACCTGTGGTAGAGCCGGTAGCGGGTTTGCTGTTTGATTCGTTCATGGAAAATACCTCCTGTTACACAAATAATAGCCTAAGCGATCACTGATACTGATCGGCTTAGCATTGATAATATAGGCGATTTTCAGCCACAATTGAAGCAGTCTAACGCACTTATGTTTCAGCCGATAGTATGGAGGCAGATGGTGGGCAGGCTATCGGCCTGGTATGTGGCCAGGCCGCGGGCGTTAGGCAGCAGGCCCTCGCGGCCAGCCTTGCCGCTTTGTCTCCTATACGCGGCGTGCGGGCCGTCGCAATATAATGTACGCCGTGATCCCTGCGGACAGAACAAAAGCGGTCATCAGAAAGGCGGAGGTAAACATATCTTCACCCTGCAGACTCAACCAATCATGGGCCTTGCCGGAAATCCACTGCATAAACGAGGCGCCCAGAAACAGTGAAGTGTTAAATAATGCAATGGCGCGTCCCTGCATGTCCTGAGGATACACTTCCTTGGCATCGGCCAGTTGCCATACGGTATTGGCGGCAGCGACCGCAATCACCATAATCGCGACAATACTGAGCCACAGTTGCTGGCTAAAGGCCAGAACAATAAAGGCAATCACCAGCACCCACGGCTGAATGCACAAATAGACGTAGCGCTTGCCCGGCCCAGGGTCCAGTCGCCCGAACAACATTGGGCTGAAAACCGAGATAATGGACAGCAGTAAAGCCAGGTTTCCCGCGAACACCAAACTTGCATGATGACGTTCCACCAGTAGCGGCCCCAGCCACAGGCCTCGCAGCGTGAGAAATGCCGCATAAATCACAAACACCAGCGACAGAATGCCCGGCGTTTCACGGATTTTGAGCAGGGCCTTGTAGCCGGATATGGAACGCAATGCCACCACGATCTTCTGTTTGACACTGAGTGATGACGCGGCAAGCGCACTGTCCACGCCACGAACGCCAAAGTAGATCAGCAACCAGGTCAGAAAGCTCAAAAAAGCCAGAAGATAAAAGCAGCTGCGCCAGCCGAACTGGCCCACCAGCCATGCTGTGGGTGTCGATGTGAAAATCAGCCCCAGACTACCCGAACCGAGTGCGAAGGCATACATGATTGAAAACTGCTTGCCCGAAAAATGCCTGGCCATCAAAACGATACAGGCCAGGAACGCCGGTGCACAGCCAAAGCCGAGCAGAATTTGCCCCCACTGCAGCATCGTCGGAGACACCGCCACGGCCGATAGCAAGGCGCCCAGCACTGAAAACGGTGATACCGCCAGAATGGTCTTTCGAATACCAAAGTTGTCGATCAGAATACCGATCACCACCTGCAGGCAGCCGAATGCGATATGGAACGAACCAATCACGCTTGCCAGCCGATCGCTATCGAGCATGAACTCGGCCTTCAATGGCACGGAAAGAATACCACCCACCGTACGATAGGCCTGACTCAACACAAACCCTGCCAGCAGAAAATAAAGCATGAGCTTGACTTTATGGATTGAGATCGACTGCGTATTCAACGAATGCCTCTGATAGAAATTTTAATTATCGAAGTTGTGATTGTAGCGCACTGCAACATGAAGCCCGTTTGCCACAATGAATCGGCCTCTGTGGGCATAAAGCCGCCGGCCTGTCAATTTTCCGCATCAAGCACCTCCCCGGCCAGTTCCATCAGCACCGGACTCAGCCTGCTCACGATATCGCCTATCGGCAATTGCGTGTTAACGCTGACATTCAATACATGAACAGGCTGATATCTGAAACGCAGTGGGGTTGCCAGTGCAATCACGTTGGGCTGCCAGGACGCGACACAAAAACCTGACTTTTTCACCTGTCGCAGTGACTGCTGAATTTGCTTTTCCAGCGAAGCCCAGTCGGCATGACGGCGAAGGTGCAGGCGCTGCATCAACTCATTGCGCGCCGGTGGCGCCATACTGGCCAGATACGCCCGCCCCAGCGAGGTGAGTTCAATGGGCACGCGCTGCCCTGCGACCACATTGCGCAGCGATACTTTTTTATTGAAGCGGACCGATTCAAGATAGACCATTTCATCCTGATCGATCACCGCAATACCAACATTGATTTTTTGCGCTTCAGCAACCCGCTGCATAAGCGGTGCAGCGATTTTCAACACAGGTGATCCTGAGCGCATGGCATGGCCAAAGCTAAGTAACGGCGCGGCCAGCCGATAGGCGCGTTCGCGCACATCATAATCAAGCATGCCAACGCGCACCAGCGTTTGCGTGAAGCGACTCACGGTGGCCGGCGCCAGACCCGTGCGCTCAGCCAGCTCGCTATTGCCGATCAAATCAACCCCCGGACGAAACGCGCGAAGAATGTCTATACCGCGTTCCAGCGAGCGATTCTGTGCCGGGCGTGCGAGGCGTTGCTGCACTTTATTATTGGCCATCTTCTCTTCCTTTTAATTCCATCTAGTGAAATTGGATGATTACGTTTTGCAAGTTTAACGCATAAACTGCAATCGTAATATCGCTAAGCCAACACCAGTCCGGGCCGCTACACAACAGAGCCTGAACAATCAGACCATGACAGGAGACTTCATGAAAAACAAAACCCTGGCAGGCGCATGCCTGAAAGTTGCCCTTATGGCCATCACCGGCCTGACAGCCGCCGTTGCAAGCCAGCCAACCCACGCTGCCTATCCCGAACGTCCGGTACGGCTGATCGTACCCTTCGCGCCAGGTGGCGGCACGGACATGATTTCGCGGCTGCTGGCCGAAGGCATGGCGCGCGAGCTGAAACAGCCGGTGATTGTCGAAAACAAACCCGGCGCGGGCACCACGATCGGCTCGGATGATGTTGCCAGAGCCAGACCCGACGGCTACACATTGCTGATGGCAACCTTTGCGCATGTCGTCAATCCGTATCTGCATCCCAAGCTACCTTATGATACGGATAAGGCTTTCGCCGCCATCAGCATGATCGGTCATTCGCCCAGCGTGCTCGTAGTCAGGCCGGATAGTCCGCTCAAATCGGTCAAAGATTTGATCGAAGCCGCGCAAGCCAAACCCGGCACCATCACCTATGCTTCTCAGGGTGTAGGCACGTCGGCCCATCTGGCTGGCGAGCTGCTTGAATCGCTGGCAAAAGTCGACATGTCGCATGTCCCCTATCGGGGCGCGGGACCTGCATTGAACGATCTGTTGGGTGGTCACGTGGATATGATGTTCGGCACGGCAGCGGCAGTCGGCCCGTCACTGCAGGCAGGCACGCTGCGTGCATTGGGGGTCACGACCACTGAACGCTCTCCTGCATTACCGAATATTCCCACCATTGCAGAAAGCGGTGTGCCCGATTATGTGCTGGACAGCTGGTACGGCCTGTATGCACCGGCAGGCACACCGCCTGACGTCATCGCAACGCTGAATGCCGCAGCACATAAAGCGGCCAACACGGACATGTTCAGGCAAAAAGTTCAGAGCGAGGGTCTGGTGATATCAACAGGCACGCCTCAGGAACTTGACGACTATATCAAAGGCGAGCAGGCACGCTGGAAAAAGGTGATTTCATCCAGCAAGATCACGCTGGACTAATGGAAACAAAAAAGGAAGCAGTGACATGACATACACATTAATCAACGTCCAGGTGCAAGACGGTATTGCAACTGTATTTCTCAACCGCCCGGAAAAACGCAACGCGATGAGCGACGACATGCGGGCCGAATTTATCGAGGCGCTGGAAAACATTGCGGCTGACAAATCCATCCGGGCACTGGTTCTGACCGGCAATGGCAAAGGTTTTTGCGCGGGCGGCGATATTGCAGGCATGCAACGACGCATAGAGGCCGATCCGGGCGAGGTTGCGATCAATGGCTGGCGCCGCCAGCAACGCGTTCACCATGCAGTGTCACTGCTGCACACCATGCCCAAGCCCACCATCGCTGCGGTCAATGGCGCAGCCTCTGGTCTGGGCGCCGACACTGCCATGAGCTGCGACTTTATCGTCGCCTCGGAAGCGGCCACGTTCAGCTGGTCGTATATTAATCGCGGACTCATTCCCGATGGAGGTGGCATGTACTTTCTGCCACGTCGCATCGGCCTGCCCAAAGCCAAGGAGCTGATTTTCAGCGGCCGCACGGTCGCGGCACAGGAAGCGCTGGCGTTGGGGATTGCAGATCGCCTGGTCGCGCCCGATACGCTATTGAACAACGCACAGCAATGGGCAGCGGAACTGAGCGCAGGCTCAGGCACCGCACTGGCTCTGGGCAAAACCATTTTGAATCAAACCTTCGAACTCAGTGCAACGCAGGCTTTCGCCCAGGGCAGCCAGGCCCAGGGCATTTGTTATACCAGCACAGAGCACCGGGAATCCGTCAAGGCATTTCTGGCCAGAATGGCCGACAAGAAGTCCGCAACCTAACGGGGAAAGCAACACAATCATGAATGCAATATCACGTCTTATCCGGCCACGCAGCGTGGCCATCATCGGCGCCTCTGCGGACTCAGGCAAAACCGCTGGCAGGCCCCTGGCCTATCTGCGCAAACATGGCTTTGACGGCGCCATCTATCCCGTCAATCCACGGGTGACGCATATCGGTGACACCCCATGCTATCCGGATATCGATTCCCTGCCAGAGGTGCCCGATGTCGCCATCATATTGCTGGGCGCAGGACGTGCGCATCAGGCCGTGCGGGAGCTGGCGCAAAAAGGCACTGCGGCGGCCATCGTGCTGGCCAGTGGCTATTCAGAAGCCGGCGCCGATGGGAAGGATCGCCAGCAGGAACTGCTGGAGGCGGCCGGCTCAATGCGCATACTGGGACCGAACACCATTGGCCTGGTCAATCTGACCGATGGTATTCCACTGTCGGCCAGTGGTGCCCTGGAAATGGATCGGTTCCCGGTTGGTGATGTGGGCGTGGTATCACAAAGCGGCGGCATTCTGGGCGCCCTGCTCTCGCGCGCTGCGGCCCGCGGAATGGGCATGTCCAAGTTGGTATCAACCAGCAACGAAGTAGATCTGGAAATGGCTGACTTTATTGACTATCTGGTTGATGATGAAGCCACCAACGTTATTGCCCTGTATGTCGAAACCATCCGCGATCCGCAAAAATTTCGTGCGGCCGCCTTGCGTGCGCAAGCCGCTGGCAAGCCTATTGTTGCGTTCAAAATCGGCCGCTCCGAAGCGGGCGCACAGGCGGCCATCTCGCATACCGGCGCGCTGGCCGGCCAGGACACGATGTATGATGCCCTGTTCCGGCAAACCGGTGTGATTCGCGCGCAGCGCTTCAGCGATCTGCTGGATATGCCAAGTGCATTAGCAACCGGACGCACACTGCGCGGCAAACGCATCGCCATTCTGACCTCCACCGGCGGCGCCGGCACGCTGGTGTCGGACAGCCTGGGCGTCGCCGGCTTTGAAGCCCCGGCGCCAGGTGAGCGCACCGCGGATGCATTGCGTGTCCTGCAGGCCGATATGCCGGCTGCACTGGACCGCAATCCGGTAGACGTCACCCTGGCAGGCTTGCAGCCGGATCTGTTGCGAGGTGCCATCCGTGCCCTGGCGGCCAGTGACAACTATGATGCGCTGGTCATGATTGTGGGTTCATCCAGTCTGGGCAATCCGCAATTGATGGCGGATGCCATTTGTGATTGCCTGCCCGAAACAGACAAACCCATTATCGCGTTCGTCAGTCCGCATGCGCCAAACGTCGCCCGCCTGCTCAATCAGCGACAGATACCTGCCTTCATGGAACCGGAGTGCTGCGCGGCGGCGCTGCAAGCCATGTGGCACACCCAGACTGAACCTGCCGCGCAGGCGCCCGCCATTGCCCCATCGCCGCCGCTCACAGACCTGCCGACAGGCTCATTGAACGAAGCCCAGGCCAAAGACCTGTTTGCCCGATTCGGCATTAGCGGCGCTGAACAAACGGTTGTTTCCACACCCGCAGAGGCACAAGCGGCGGCCCTGCAATATGGATCCCCGGTCGTGCTGAAAATATTGTCCAGCCAGATCATGCATAAAAGCGATGTGGGCGGCGTATGCGTGGGTATAGCTCCCGAGCTGGTAGCCGACCGCATCACGCAAATGCAGGCAGACGTCTATACCAACGCCGGTGTGCGCCCGGAACAGTTTCTGGTGCAGCAGATGGTGACATCGGGCATCGAACTGATTCTGGGCTTTCATCGTGATGCGCTGGGCAGCGCCATTTTGCTTGGCATGGGAGGCGTAACGGCAGAATTGCTGAAAGATACCACCATGCGCCTGTTGCCTGAACAGGGCGGGCTCAGCCTTGCCGACGCCTATGGCATGATGCGGGAACTGCATACCTGGCCGCTGCTGGATGGTTATCGTGGCCGTGCCAAAGCCGACCAGCAAGCCCTGGCGCAGGCCATCGTAAATTTCTCGAATATGGTAGCCAGCCTGGGCGAGCGGTTGCTGGAGGCAGAAATCAACCCATTGTTTGTGCTGCCCGACGGACAGGGCGTGAAGGCGGCAGACGGTATTGCGATTCTGACCGACTAACCTGGTCGACGAACCTGGGCGACGAACCTTGCCCAATAACCTGACCGACGGATGCGTCCCATTAACACGGTCCATTAACACGTCCCATTAACACGTCCCATTAACACGCTTCATTAACACGCTTCATTAACACGCTTCATTAACACGCTTCATTAACAGGGCCCACTACACGGACAGAATAGTCTGGTCGACCATTGTCGGTAAACAATCTGATCGCCTGATCTGAAGACCGACGGATTGAGTGCTGCGATGATTGACCAGACTGCTGTCGCGATAGGACTGCCACCGCTATCGCCTGCGTGCGGGCTGCCGGTTCCATGAGCGGGTGGCCTGAAAACGGGTACCGTTCAATATCTGCGCCCGGCGCGTTCCTGCACATCTCACAGATCCAGCACCAGCAGCTCGCTTTTTGCTCTGGACACACATGCAGTCAGATATTCGGATTGCTCATCGGGACTCAGTATGTAATCCTGATGATCCACTTCACCCTCCAGATAGCGAATCTTGCAGGTTCCGCACAAACCGGAAACGCATGATGTCTCCAGTTCAATACCCGCTTCGGACAGCGCTTCTATCAAACTTTTATCTGCAGGCACGCCAATCTGCTGACCGGTACTGGCGATTTTTACCTTAAAGCTACCGTCGGTTTCAGAAGTCTGTGCTTTATCGGTACACTCAGCGACCGGCGCTTTGAAATACTCACAATGAACGGTTCCCGCCGGCCATCCCTGCGTGGCCTGTAAACACGCTTGCATAAAACCGGGAGGGCCGCAAAAATAAACGTGCGTGCCGTCGTCAGGAGCGGCCAGGAGCGCAGCAATATCCAGACCCTGGGCCGGATCACCGTTGTCATAATGCACATGCACCTTTGTATGATCGGCGAACGTATCGGTGAACGCGGCACAGGATGCATCCCTCGCACAATAATGCAGTTGATAATCAAGCGATGCTTTATCAAGCGTATGAATCATCGCCTTCAGCGGCGTAATGCCAATGCCGCCGGCCAGCAGCACTATTTTTTCGGCATCCGGCTTCAGCGGAAAATGATTGCGCGGCACACTCACCTTAACCATATCCTGTACCCTGAGGGTCTCGTGCAACGCCTTTGAACCGCCTGATCCGCTCTCCGCTTTCAGAACCGCAATCACATAGCGCTTCCTGTCGGTCGGGTCATTGCAAAGCGAATATTGCCGGATCAGCCCGGGCTTTATGTGGATATCCAGATGCGCCCCGGCAGTAAATGCAGGTAAATCACCGCCCTGCGGATCAACCAATTCATATGAATTGATTCCGGTAGCCTCATAACGGATTTGCCTGATCAGGAGTGTGAGCGTTGAGGCGGTCGCACTCGCCGGATTCGTCGTTATATCTATACTCATATCGTGTCTACCATCTTTGATGTCGTTATTCGAAACGCGCTCGCGGCGGGCACCGGGCCCGCCGGGTATTTACACCGATGTACCGTAAGTGTCTTTTGCCGCTTTTTCCAGCTGTTCCATCTGCTCGCGTACGAAGTCCGCGCGGGCAGAACCCGTCTGCTTATCGCTTTCAGTCAGGATGGCAACAATCTGTTTGGCGACAAATCGTCGCTGCGCCACTTCGCCCTCAACCGTATCTGCTTCGGGCAGGTCAAACACGTTGCCCGAACAGTAACTATTGGGCGCACCGCCCGTCTCCAGCAGCCACTGCCGGAATCCGTCTGCAGAAGCGGCCGGATTGGTGCCCCGGATGGCATCACGCAACAGCTTCCTGAACATGTATAAACCGGCATCAAATTTGGTCGGATTCTCAAGCGCGTGAATGGCAATCGGACGCTGGCTGATAATCGCTTCGTAATCGCCCGGTGCATACTGACATTCTTTATAGTTGGCACGTTCGCGATGATTGGGCGGAATGGGCGGCATATCTTCCAGCTTGTATTGACCAAAGCGCTCGGGTCGGCGCATGGCCACCTGCCCTTCCAGAAAATCGATGGTTTCGTAGCCGACCATGCCTTTATCGCCTACGCCGCGCGTGTCGATACCCGGCCCCATGACGCGCCAACCGATCATTTTTGCGTTCTCATCATCTACAGGCACGGTCCAGCGAATGATATGAAAACGACTGAACAGCTTTTTCTTCGAGCCGTCCTCTGAGGTATACGCATGCAGGCTCAGATTTGGCAGAATCTGATGCTGTACGCGGATAAACAGCCGGTCCTTATCAACACGCCGCGCTCCTGAACACGCCAGGCTGCGACCCTGATGTACAGGAATAAATTGCATATCGGGTGGCACTTCCATAGAAGCGGCACCCACTTCATCAAAAGTGGTTCCCTGGTAATGTCCGTCCACTACATTTTTGGCTGCATGCAAAGCCATGGTGTGATAATTGTCTGCCGCATTATCCTGCACCTGCAGCCAGTTGCAATGCTGGAAATTGCTGAACGGCACCAGTTCATCGCCTTCGGCGACGGTGAAATTGCCTTCCCACTCAGGAAAAGGCGGCTCTTTATCGGGCGCTCCCATATACGCAAAAATGAGTCCGTTGCGCTCTACCGTTTTGTATGCGCCCTGTTGAATGGAACAGGCAAATTTCTCTGCTTCTTTTTCTTCGCCTTTGGGAAAGGGTGCATGCAGACAAGTACCGTCAACGTCGAACACCATGCCGTGATAACAGCACATGATGCCGCGTTCCTGAATAGACCCGTATTCCAGTGAAGCACCACGATGCACACAATGTGCGTGCAACAGACCGACGCGTCCGCTTCCATCCCTGAACGCAACCAGCTCCTCACCCAGAATTTTCAGAAAGCGAGGGGTGTCAGTCAGCTCCATTGCCATACAAACAGGATGCCAGAAACCGCGCATGTATTCTCCCATGGGCGTACCCGGTCCGACCTCAGTCAGCTCCGGGTCGTGCCCTGGAATCTTGTTGGTGTAATAGCCACCGTAAGGAATCAGTTTTTTTGCCACTGGTCCCGCCGCGCCTGTACTGCGGCCCTGCTCCACCTTATCCATTGGTTTATTCATTTGATCGCTTCCTCTGTAGGTTGTGAATACCCTTGCGGGTAAAACTAAAAATTTAATGTATACTGAACTCTGTATACAGAGAATAAAGCCCCATCCCGACGCTGTACATATGGGTAAACCCTAAATTTTGTATTCCGTATACAGAGAATGCACTACAATTTGTAGAATCAGCCAGCCTGTGGCGCGTGTCTGTACGCGTGCATTCGCACCCGGCGGCCTTATCAAACACGTACGTGTTAAAAGAGCAACATGAACAACAAACTGATGAAACTGCAGTCTCGTCCCGACTACGTAGACGAAGTGTATAAAGCGTTACTTGACGCAATCAGCGATGGCAGTCTTGCACCCGGCATGCGTATCACGCAGGAAGAGATTGCTGAACAAATGGCGGTTTCCCGCTCGCCGGTGCTACAGGCATTACGCTTACTGAAAAAAGATGGGTTTGTACAGGACGCACCTGGCAGGGGCATTCTGGTGTCTCCACTGGATCCGGACTGGACCGGCAGGCTTTACGAAATCCGCGGAGCGCTGGATATGCTGGCGGTTCGCCTTGCAGCCGAACGCAAGGTACAAATCGATCCGGAACTGATTGCCAACGGTCGTCAAGCCTCCCAAAGCGGCGTGGTCAAAGCGCTGATCGATACCGACATCGCTTTTCATAGCGCCATCTATCAGGCTTCTGGCAATCCGCTGATTGCCGAAACGGCACTGGTGCACTGGAACCATTTACGACGCGTCATGGGCGCCGTGCTGCAGTCGTCTGCACAACGACAGTCCATCTGGGATGAGCATGAAGCCATTGCCAATGCCATTGCAGACGGCGACAGCAAGCGCGCAGTAGAACTGACCGATCTTCATACCAGTCGCGCCCGTGTGAATCTGGTAAAACGACTGGATGAAGTGCTCAAACAGCAAGGCAATCCGGAAACTGCCTGATCACCCTGCTGTTATTGCGGCGATCAGATTTCTGCTGTGATAATGGGCTGGCGCGCACCTCCTGCGTCATTGTGAACCGGTCTTGCCGCTGACCGTTTATTGTTCACCATTCTGGCAGGGACGGCAAAGACCAGTACGCTGCCAATGATCATACTGATTGCCAGACCATACACGCCGCCACCCGTGGTGCCGGTGTGGGTCTGGAACCAGCCGATCAGATAAGGGCTGACCACACCTGAAATACTTCCGACCGAGTTCGCAAGCGCAATGCCCGCTGCCGCAGCCGCGCCGCCCAGAATAGCCGGCGGCAATGTCCAGAATTGTGAAATAGTCGTCATCACACCCATCGTTCCAATGGTCAGCGCAACAATCGCGATGGCCGGGCTTTGGGCAAAAATCACACTGGCGCACAAACTCATGGCGCCCACAATGCCAGGGATAGCCAAATGCCATCTGCGTTCACCCTTTTCATCCGAGCGTCGACTCACCAGAATCATTGCCAGCGTTGCTGCGGCATACGGAACGGCGGTAAGCATACCGATATGGAACGGATCGCTCACTCCTGTCGCCTTGATGAGCGAAGGCAACCAGAAACTCACGCCATACAGGCCCATGGTGAAACAAAAATAAATGCCACTCATCAGCCATATTTTGGGGTCGAGCAAACCGTCTTTAACTGAATGCAATTGATGAGCCTGCCTGTCTGCATCCAGGTTTGAATTGATGAGCCGTTTTTCTGCTGCGTTAAGCCATTTGGCATCCGACACCCGATCATCCAGGTAGAAAAAAGCAATCACACCAACCAGAACGGTTGGAATACCTTCCAGCACAAACAGCCACTGCCAGCCCGCCAGGCCATGCACACCGGCCATACCATTCAGGATCCAGCCCGACAGCGGTCCGCCAATCACACCCGACATAGGAATACCGGTGAGAAACAAAGCCGTTACTTTACTTCTGCGTGACGATGGAAACCAGTAAGTCAGATAAAGCAAAATGGCAGGAATAAAACCCGCTTCAGCGACCCCCAGCAAAAATCGCAGAATATAAAAACTGGTGGGCGTCGTCACAAACATCATACAGGCCGACAATGCCCCCCAGGTCACCATAATTCTGGCAATCCAGCGTCGCGCACCAACACGCAACAGAATCAGATTGCTCGGCACTTCAAACATCAGGTAGCCGACAAAAAATATTCCGGCCCCCAGGCCATACACCTCTTCACTGAATGACAGGTCGTTCAGCATTTGCAGTTTGGCAAAACTGACGTTGATCCTGTCCAGGTAAGCGCACAAATAACAAAGAAAGAGAAAGGGCAACAAGCGCCACATCACTTTCCTGTATAGCCCTGCCTCATCGCCGACAGCGCCTTGTTCAACATTATTTTGAATTTGCATTCTTGTCTCCGCCGAAAAATAGGATTATCCGGCCGGCCCGATGGTTGTCATTCCGGGCTGGCCCATCTCGCCAGACGCAAGCCTGGCCAGATGCTGCTGCCTACAACCATTAATCAAACATGTCAGGCTGTGTGGCCACCAACTGATCCCAGATTGTCTGGAAATGCAGCCAGCCGATATATTCACTGCCCACATGCTCACGGCTGTAACGTGCACGTTCCGGCGTCACCAGACGCGGAGCCATTCCCGTTGCGTCAATCATCAGTTGTTGCTGACAGCAACGTTCAAGAGCAATAAACCAGAATGCAGCAGCCTCTATACTGTGCCGGCTCGCCGTCAGCAGGCCGTGATTCTGATGAATGGCGGCCTTCACGCCCGCAAATGCATTCGCCACTTTATGACCCGCCTTTACCTCCACTGCAACCTGTCCGGCTTCGTCGCCGATCACCACATGATCTTCATAAAAGGCAGCGGCGTCCTGACTGATCGGCGCCAGCGGTTTTCCCAAAGCGGCAAATGCGGTTCCGTACACCGTATGTGCATGGCACATGGCCACAATATCCTGATGCTGTTCATGTACAGCAGCGTGCAAAACAAACCCTGCCCGGTTAATCGCATGCCGGCCTTCAACGACCTTTCCGGTGTGATCAGCAAGAATCAGGTTTGATACCTTCACCTGTGAAAAGTGAATGGCCATCGGATTGGTCCAGTACAGTCCGGGGTGCTCCGGGTCCCGGATGGTCAGGTGTCCGGCGAACCCATAGTCGTATCCCTGCAGGGCAAATGCGCGACATGCGGCGACCAGTCGTTCCTTCAAATGCTGGCGGTGCGCCGCTACGTTGGTAAATTGCGGAAGTTCCGGGAATATCAGATTCTTTTGTTCGGGCTGGTAAATAGATACACGACCGTCATCAAGCACGATCCCCGTTTTTTCAAGTACTGCTGCCATGCGTTTTCTCCTGTTAATACCTGATTGATGAACTTGGAACGCCCTCATCGTCCCATGCGATCGTATCCTTGACAAACGATAGTTCTTCATGGAATCATGAATGTGATTCATGGATAATGAAAAATATGAGAAACATCCCGCACTTCACGTTGCTACGGGCCTTTGAGTCGGCAGCGCGCCTGAAAAGCTTCACGCTGGCCGCAGAAGAATTGCATTTGACCCAATCGGCCATCAGCCATCAGGTGCGCAAGCTTGAAGACTATTTCGGTTGCGCACTGTTTATCCGGCGCAACCGGCGCGTTGAGCTCACGCTCGAAGGTCAGCGATTTCTGGAAAGTCTTTCAAGAATATTTGATGTGATCGAAGCTGCCTGCGCCGAAGTCTCGCTTGCACCCAAGGCGCAAGTGCTGGCGCTCTATTGCGCTCCGAGCCTGGCCGTTAAATGGCTCGGCCCCAAGTTACCCGAGTTCATGAAGGCGCATCCGGACATTACGATACGCCTCACAACAGGATCAGGACAGGTAGATCTGCTACGCATGCGCGAGCTGGATATGTCGATTTGTTATGGCACGATCACCGATTGCTCTGGCATTGTGAACGAGCCGCTGGGCACCGAAAGAAATGTGCCCTTATGTTCGCCCTCGCTGCTTGAACCAGGCGTTGATGCCGTCGCATTGATAAAAAAACTGCTTCTGATCGATTCACAACTGAATAATGTAAACTGGGCCAGCTGGTTCACTTTAAACAATCTTCGTTTACCTGCAAGGCCGCGACCGTCATTTGATCGAGCCGCGATGTCGCTTTCGGCAGCCACTGACGGCATGGGCGTGGCACTGGAAAGCACGCGACTGGCCGAACGCGAGCTGGCCCGCGGCGATCTGATCGAACTGGGAAAAGGCGTCTTTAAGGAAATGAACGTTGTCACCCACACGGTATCCTGGCGCGCCGATGAAAGTCAGGTACCCAAAATTCGTCTATTCAGGGAATGGCTGTACCAGGTTGCCGATGCGCAACCTGCATAGGAGGCGGAAACATCACCGCCGCCTGCCCCTCTTCCCATGGCGCATATTTGTTCATTACGCGTGCAAAGAGATCAGACTGCTTCCAGTTCTCAAGCCAGCGCAATACGTGTGGCCAGGCCTGCATCTCAAACCACGCAAAATCAGTATGCGCAAACTGCCTCACGAACGGTATGATCGCCATATCGGCAAGCGCGCAATGCGTGCCCGACAGATACGGTGTACAACTCAGGATCTGTTCCAGAGTCATGAGCCATTCCGCCGCCAGCTCACGGTGCTGCAAGCCATCTTCAAGATCGAAGCGCTGCGGATACTTGTAGCGATCAAGATGACATTTGAAATGAGTCTCACATGCCTCGATCAGCGTCAGCATGCTGGCCAGCGAACTGCCCGTCGGTGCCAGCCAGGCTTGGGGATCATTCCGGCGTAACGCCCACAGCATGATGTCGAGACTTTGCTCAATCACCTGCCCATCGGGCAGAATCAGGACAGGTACGGTTCCCTTCGGAGAAGCCGCCAGCATGGCAGCAGGTTTATTGCGTAAAACGATTTCACGCAATTGGCAGGTCTGCGCACTGGCCGCGATGGCCAACCGTGCGCGCATCGCGTAAGGGCACCGCCGAAAGGAATAGAGAACCGGATAAGACATAAACGAATCGCAAAAAAAAGATGACCGCCTCGCGCTCATGATTCACTCATGAGTGCAGTCATCCTTTGACTCTACCACATTCGCTTGCGAAAGAACCTGCCGATGCTATTTTGTACTGGTCTTATCGGAGGCCGGCTTCTTCAGCGCCGCCATGGCCTTTTCATAATCAGCATGAGCCGCTGCACGGTCCTGACCGCCATATTCAACACTTAAATATTCCACCACAGCAGGAATCATATCGTCCTGCAACGGCGCCTTATAAACGTCTTTCATTTTGTGGATAGTGGCACTCCAGTATTTTGGCGACGACTGTGGCGGCTGCGACGAAACATACTGAGACGAGTGACACATCAGGCACAGGCCACTGGCGATCTTGTAACCTGGTAAATCGCTTGGCTTGTAGCCACCTGCTTCCTGTGGGAACTCGACACCGGCGCCGAACGCCGCGATGGGCAACACGCTACAGCCATAGACAACCCAGCGCAGCATTTTTTTGCGTGTAGATACGTATTTCATTGTTCCGCTCCCTAAGCTGCGATCACACGAATCTGTTCAATACGGTTCATGCGATAGCCTGACGGATTCCAGTTAGCCTGCATGGGTTGGGTTTCGCCCTTCTGACTGGTTGCCCGTACCATGAGCCTGAACTCACCAGGTTGCCGAGGCGTAAACTCGCCGGTCCATTCGCGAAAAGAATACTTGCTGATTTCGTCGCTCAGTGTCGTATCCGACCAGCTGTTGCCACCATCGGTAGAGATCTGCACCGTTTTGATCCCTGAGCCGCCATCAAATGCAATACCGCGCAAGGGCTGGGGCTTGCCAACCGTGATCCGGGCATCGTCTGCCACGTTCGTAATAAATGAACGAACCGAGAATCTTGCAATCGGGATGGTTTTGGCGGGCACTTCACCGGGCTTCGTGCAATGGCAATCGTTATCCGGAATGCGATAGGCCTTACTCATCCAGAAGCCGTCAAAGACATCATCCATCACCTGGATGTCGTTCAGGTGCTTGACCCAATATGTACCGTAATGGCCTGGCACCACCAGACGCAATGGATAACCATTCAGCAGCGGCAGATCTTCATCATTCATGGACCATGCCAGCATAACCTCTCCATCCATACCATGATCAATATCCAGCGCCTTGATAAAATCCGGACCGTCGGGAACGGGCGGATGATCCAGTCCGTTAAAAGCGACCTGTTTCGCAGATGCACCAACTCCGGCAAGCTCAAGAACATCTTTCAGGGCAACGCCTTTCCATTTGGCATTGCCCATCGCGCCATGCCCCAATTGTCCGCCGTTGATGCGCGGTTCAAAAAAACCGCGACTGTTGCCGGAGCATTGATGCACGGCAGTGATTTCCTTAACAGGCAGTTTCTTTAACTGCTCCAGCGTCAGGTCCAGTGGCTTGCTGACCGAGCCGTGTACCTTCAGTCGAAAATCCTTCAGGTCCACTTCGTTAGGAATACCACTCCAGTGATAACGCACAAAAAAAGCATCATTCGGCGTAACCAGGCCGTCGTTGAAAACAGAAAAGGGCGTCTCCAGCTGTGGCGGACGATTCGTCAGAACGATAAGCGGGCGCTTGCCGGGAAAAGCTTCAAGAACCCGCTCACCATTGCCAAAAGGCAAAGTAATCGTATCCTTGCCCGCGCCGAATGCCTGAGGCAACGCGAGGCCGGACAATAAACCGATACCTGCGTAGCCGGCAGATTTAAGAAAGCGCCGCCGCGCACCATGAGAGTGGCTAAAGTCTTGCATGTCTCTTCCTTTTTTGTATTCCCGGCGCGCAACAAAAAAAGTGCCGCCAGGTTTCGTCACTTCATGTGGGCCGGAATGACCGGCATGCCAGCGACAAGGCATTATGTTTTCTTATGCTTTTTATATTACTACAGGTAATTTAATGGGTATAGAGCCAGTCGGCGGGCCGGGAGGAGACCAGAATTGTACAAAATACATGTAAGCGACGAAAAATCAGTGACTTAGCGAATACGCAGAGAGGTCGTTACCACACACTTGGATACACAGTTGTGATTGTGTCTCTACAACAAAGGCCGGCCACTCCAGGGAGACCGGCCATTTCAGATGAAATAATCAGATGACGGTGAGAAAACGGCGAGCAACTTGCCATGCGCCAGAGGCCGGCAAACACGCAGCAGGTTTAACGATGATGGTTAGAACGCGGATGTTGTTGCGCCACCGGCCCACGTCGACCATCGCGTTCAATATGCAGGACTTTGCCGTTGCGTGCGTCTACATCAACCTGCACCACCCGTCTGGCTTTCCTCACATCAACGGTATAGGCACGTCGTCCCCGATAATGATCGGGTTCAGCTTTAAAGGCCTCGCCCCCCACCGCTCTTTCTGCGATACGCATTGCCTGAGCAGGAGAAACGTCAGCGCGGTATCCACCCTGATAGGCCAGAGCACCGGTCGCAGGCACCACGGCCATCAGCAGACTGATCATGCCAGCGGTAAGTATTTTTTTCATGACATCACCTTATGAATACATTTCAGGAATCGGGCAGAAAGTACAGACTGATACTTCTGCAGACACGGCAAAAGGCCGCGTTCCGAATCAATATAATCACAAAAAAAACGGCTTTTTCAGTTTGAAAAGCGCTGACACATCTGACTTCCGATCGAAACACATTGCAGTCTGATTACCCGGGTCTATGGCAACAAACAGGTAAACGCAACAGCAGGAACGAATCAGCGGGCGTCGTCCAGCAGCACCTGCACCTGGCCGCGTCGGCATACGATATGACAACCCTGATGTTTCAGCAGAATATTACGATCGTGTCCAAGGGCATGGACCTGCCGCAACTGCAGCAACCACTGATTCAGTCGCGCTTCTGTGGGCATGGCAATCTGCAGACGCCGCAACCACTGGCGCAGCACATTGGCCTGGCGATGTTGTGGCAATGCGCGCCAGCGGGCCAGAGAAAAACCAAGGCCATCTTCCGTGAGCTGGCATTGCTGCAAATCCATATCACCCAGGTCTTGCAGCAATAATGTACTTTCCGCCATCACGCGTGCGTGGCGCAGCAGATTTCCCTGCCATTGGGGCCAGCGCTTATTCAGTACGGGGGTGAGCATGGTGCGTACTGCGGCGCGGGTATATTTCTCATCGCGATTGGTCGGGTCCTGCACAGGGCTCCAGCCAGCCTGTGCTTCATAGCAGGCGGCCGCCTGCAGAATCCGCTCCCGCCCCACATCGAGCCAGGGACGGTATAAGTGCAGGGAACCACGCCGGGCATAGGAAGCCATCCCGGCCATGCCCTGCACCCCGGCACCACGCAACAAACGCAGCAGCATGGTTTCGGCCTGATCGTCGCGATGATGCGCCAGCAGCAAATGATGACAATCGTGATTAACAGACCAGTGCTCAAATGCGCTATAGCGCGCCAGCCGAGCTGCTGCCTCAATGCCCTTGCCTGTGTCAGATGGCACCTTTACCGGCAGAAAGTGAAAGGCAACACCAAGCTGTTGGGCCAGCTTTGCAGTATGCAGCGCCCAGGCGTCGGCCGTGGCAACCAGCCCGTGGTGTACGTGAACGGCGTGAATGGTTTTTTTTTGTGCTGCGGCAATCTGCGACGCTGCCACCAGCAGCATGGCAGAATCAGCGCCGCCACTTACGCCAATGGCAAGATCAGGGGCGTTTATAGCGCCAAGCGTTGCCTGCAGGGGCCCCAGAAGCGCGGTGTCCTGTAGCCCGTCCGCCTGCGGCATGAAAGAATTATTTATCCTGGACACGACCGTAAGACATGAGCCGCTCCAGCCTTTTGTCCAGAAGCTCATCAACGTCCATGCCCGAAACCTGACGCAGCGCTTCGGACAGCGCACGCTTCAGGGTTTTGGCCATGCTCACGGCGTCCCGTTGTGCCCCGCCGATTGGCTCGGGTACGACTTTATCGATCAGACCCAGCTCGAGCAGCCGCGGCGCAGTAATACCCAGTGCCTCGGCCGCGACGGGCGCCTTGTCGGCACTACGCCAAAGAATAGAGGCACAGCCTTCAGGAGAAATAACGCCATAGGTAGAGTACTGCAGCATCTGCACCACATCACCCACCGCGATGGCAAGCGCACCACCAGAGCCGCCTTCGCCAATAATGGTGGAAATAATCGGTACACGCAGTTCCGCCATGGCATACAGATTATGCCCGATGGCTTCAGATTGACCACGTTCTTCAGCGCCAATGCCGGGGTATGCGCCTGGTGTATCCACAAAAGTGAAGACCGGCAACTGAAATTTCTCCGCCAGTCGCATCAGGCGCAATGCCTTACGGTAGCCTTCGGGACGCGGCATACCAAAATTGCGCCGGGCGCGCTCTTTGGTGTCTCGCCCTTTCTGGTGGCCGATCACCATGCAGGCTTCACCTGAAAACCGGGCCAGACCACCCACAATGGACAGATCGTCTTCATACATGCGATCGCCATGCAGTTCATGAAAATCGGTAAAGATTTCACGAACATAGTCCATGGTATACGGTCTTTGAGGATGCCTGGCAACCAGTGCCGTTTGCCACGGCGTCAGTTTGGAATAGATATTGTTGGTCAGCGTCTCGCTTTTTTGCTGCAGTTTGGTAATTTCTTCGGAAATATCGACTGCCGAATCAGAGGAAACATGACGCAGCTGCTCGATCTTCTGTTCGAGCTCTGCAATAGGTCCTTCAAATTCTAAAAAAGTAAATTTCATAGTTATCTTGTCATGAATGGTTTTTCACGCGTACCCGGCTGCGCCCTTACAGGCTGCGCCATAAGTACCATGTCGCCACTGTGCGCCACGGTTGCCACGATTGCGCTACTTCGCGTACTTCGTATCGCGATACAGGTTCACCGCTAAAATAGTGCGCCGAAATTGCCTTGAGCAAGTTCGGATCATCGATTGGCAGAATATCTGGTCTGTGCAAATTAAAAATCAGGAACATTTCTGCCGTCCAGCGGCTGATGCCCCGAATTGCACATAGTTCGGTAATGATATCTTCGTCGTCCATTTTAGACCATTTCAGCGGATTTACTTTACGCTCGTTGAAATGATTCGCCAAATCCAGAATATATTCGGTTTTTCGTTTGGACAATCCCGCTTCCCGCCATTGCGCCCCATTGTATTCAAGAACGGTGGCAGGTGTAGGCCGATGACCACAAAGCTGCTTGAAATTTTTCCAGTGCAGATCGGCCGTTTTGGTCGAAATCTGCTGGCCGATAATGGCCCTTGCCAAAGTGACAAAAGCCGTTTTGTTGGTCGCCAGCCATAAATCGGGATTGGCCGGGATGATTTTACGAAGAATGCGATCTTTCTTGATCAGAAAGCTAACGGCCTCGTCCCAGTATTCGGGCTTTACCGGCGCAGGTGCTGCAGATGACATGTCTTCCCCTATCAGGCACGACGCCATTGCGTCAGGCCACCTGGTTTATCCTCTAGTTCCACGCCCTGCTCCTTCAGCAGCGCGCGAATCTGATCGGCCTTGCCAAAATCACGATCCTGCTTGGCCTGACGACGCTGCTCGATCAGTGCTTCGATATCGGACTCGCTCAAGGCTGCTGCGGCAACAGACTGGCCGTCACGCTTGATATAGCGCGTTGGTGACTGCAGATATTGTTGCGGCTCCTGTTGCAGCAGCCCCAATACCCCACCCAGCGCACGGATCCGGCCGCTGAGTGCAGCACTGTTGGTCCGGTTAGCTTCGGTAACCATGTCGAACAGGACAGCGATGGCCACGGCAGTGTTGAAATCATCGTCCATGGCGGCTTTGAACGCCTGTTCAAAATCCAGTGACCAGTCAATGGCTCCGGCGCTGGTTACGCCGGTATTATTGAAGGTCTGGTAGATACGATCCAGCGCAGCCTGTGCATTGTACAGGTTGTCGGGCGTAAAATTCTGCGGGCTGCGGTAATGATTACGCACCACAAAAAACCGCAACATTTCCGCCTCCCGCGGATTAACCTGGTACTCGGCCGATGCGCTATCGGGATCGGTGCTGACCGTATCACGAATCGTCCGGAAATTGCCCAGGGATTTGGACATTTTTTCGTCATCCACCATCAGCGGGCCGCAATGCATCCACCAATTGGCCAGCGTGCCACCGTAGGCACCTTCGGACTGCGCAATTTCGTTCTCATGATGCGGGAATTTCAGGTCCGGCCCGCCGCCATGAATATCCAGAGGCTGCCCAAGCAGTTCCCGGCTCATGGCCGAACATTCGATATGCCAGCCAGGACGACCACGCCCGAAAGGAGAATCCCAGATCGAGTCTTCGGGCTCGTTGGCTTTGGCCTGTTTCCACAAAACAAAATCGAAAGGATCGCGCTTACCGTCAGAGACGGCGACCCGGTTGCCCGCCCGCAGATCATCCAGCACTTTGCCAGAGAGCTTACCGTAACCGGGAAAACTGCGTACCGCATAGTTCACATCCCCGTCGGGCGTCTGGTAAGCCAGGTCCTTGTCCTTCAAGTCCTTGATAATTTGCAGCATACCGGGTATGTGCATGGTGGCGCGCGGTTCCCGGTCGGGGGGCTGTACGCTCAGCGCGCGCTCATCGGCATGCATGGCGTCGGTATAAAAAGACGTAACCGCGTGTAAAGGCTGATTCAGCGACACGGCCTTATGGATGATTTTGTCGTCAATATCGGTGATATTGCGCACGTAATCTACCTGATAGCCGCTTTGGCGCAGCCAGCGCTGGACCACATCGAAACTCACCAGCATCCGGGCATGCCCCAGATGACAGAAATCATAGACCGTCATACCGCAAACGTACATCCGCACTTTACCGGGCTCTACCGTAACAAAAGGCGCTTTGGCGCGGGAAAGGGTATTGAAAATTTGCATGGCGGACATAAAAAACCAGACGTGCCAACGGTCGGGATTGACCGATGCAGCAAAGAAAAAAACAGCGGCGGCTTAGGGTTTAGACGCCGCACGCTCAACTAAGGCTAAAATACGAAGGAGTAAGTATAGCAAGTCCTCACCACGGGCAGCATATACTTGAAGGTTTTCTTTCACGATTTTCTGGATAAGCGCTGTGAAACTTAATGTTATTCACCGTTCGCTGTTAGTGTACTCCCTGTGCCTGTTGCCAGCGCTGCAGGCAGTGGCCCAGCAGGCGACAACTCCGTATCAGGCCGGCTCGACACCATCAGCCCGCCAGGATAATGGCATCCCTTCCCCAATGTACTCTCAGGACAACAGCGCCAATGCACGCGAGCCCGGCTGGCAGGGGCTGGCAAATGTGCTGAAAAAGCTGGAGCCCTCGGTTGACACATCCATCCCGGAAACGGCATCGGGTGCCGCCAGCCGCCTGAGTACCATGATCACGCAGGGCCAGGCAGCCAAGGCACTAAAGGAAATTGAACAGCGCCAGAATGCCAATGACCGCATTATCGCGCCGGCAACCGATGTTCAATTGCTGTTTCTGAAAGGACGCGCGCTGGCGGCGCTTGATCGCAGGCCGCAGGCACTGGAGGTTTATCGCAGCATGACCTCCAGCTATCCGGAACTGGCCGAACCATGGAACAATATGGCGGCGCTCTATCTTCAGGCGGGTCTCACCGACCCGGCTTACGAGGCACTCAAAACGGCCCTGTCAATCAATCCACGTTATGGGGTTGCATTGCGCAACATGGGTATGGTGCAATTGATGCTGTCGCAGAAAGCGTTTGCCGATGCTTCCCGCAACGGCATCCCCGGGGCGGCAGCCCAGGCGCAGGCGGTCGGACGCATCATCGAAGGGAAATAAACGTGATATCACCATTCGCATTCTCACGCCGTATCGCCGGCTTCGCGCTAGGGGCCGTGTTGTCGGTTGCCGCGCTACAAACGGCCTATGCCGCAAATTCTTCAACTAAAAAGGAAACCTCCATGAGTCAACCACAGGTCAAACTGCAAACCAATCAGGGCGACATCGTTCTGGAACTGAATGCTGAAAAAGCACCGGTTACCACAGAAAACTTTCTGAAATACGTCAATAATGGTTTCTTCGACAACCTGATTTTTCACCGCGTGATCAAAGGCTTCATGATTCAGGGTGGTGGTTTTGACGTTGACATGAAACAAAAATCAACCGAAGCACCGATCAAAAATGAAGCCGATAACGGCCTGAAAAACGACAAGTACACCATTGCCATGGCGCGCACCAACGACCCGCAATCGGCTACAGCCCAGTTTTTCATCAATGCCAAAGACAACGATTTCCTGAACTTCACAGCACCAACCGCACAGGGTTGGGGCTATGCCGTATTCGGTAAAGTTGTTGAAGGTCAGGACGTTGTCGATAAAATCGAAGGCGTTAAAACCGGTAACCGTGGTTTCCATCAAGATGTGCCGGTAGAACCCGTCATTATTGAAAAAGCCAGCGTTGTCGGCAACTGATTTTACGCTGCCCGGAACAGTCTGGGTTGCCTCGGATATTCATCTGGCGCGGCAGGTTCCCGAAACCTGCCGCGTTTTCTATGCCTTTCTGGCAGAGGCAGCTGCTCACGCCAACGCGCTCATACTGGCCGGCGACATTTTTGATGCCTGGATCGGCGACGATGCTGCCGTCCACAATCCCGAACCCTGGTTGCAGGAAGCCATTGGGCATTTATCCGACACCGCGAGAAAAATCCCGCTATTCATCGGTCATGGCAATCGTGATTTTCTGATGGGATCAGACCTGGCGGGCCTGCTCGGCGCCACGCTGATGCCCGATTCCACCCTGTTCCACACCGATGCCGGCCCCATCCATATCAGCCACGGCGACGAGCTGTGCACCCACGACGTACCGTTCCAGCGCTTTCGTAAAGTGTCGCACCATCCCCACGTAAAACGGCTGTTTCTGGCCCTGCCGCTGCGAGTACGACGCGCGATCGCCCGCCGCGCCCGCAAAACCAGCATGCATGCGCATGGTACAAAACCCATGTACCTGATGGATGTTGCCCACGAAGCGATATCAGACGTTTTTCGCAGGCATCCGGCGTTGATTCACATGGTGCATGGCCATACGCACAAACCCAAATGCCATCAGTTCGAAGATCAGGGCACGCAGCGGTGTCGCTGGGTATTGCCTGACTGGGAATGGGATCACCCGCCTTTTCGCGGCGGCTATCTATCGATCAGCGCTGCCGGTGTGAGCATGCATGACTTTGCTGCGCCGGTTCGTACGAATGATCAAACCGTTTAATGGGTCTAACGAGGTCTAACGCCCCTGAAACAACGGCTTGCGCTTTTCCCTGAACGCCCTGCTGCCTTCCCGATAGTCTTCGCTCATGCCCATTTCGCGCTGCAGTTCAATTTCCAGTTCGAGCTGTTCGGGCAGACTGTTATCGGCACTTGCATAGAGAGCGTGCTTGGTGGCGGCCAGCGCACGTGTCGCACCGCTAACCAGTTGTGTATGCACGGTTTGCATGTGTGACTGCAACTGGTCGTCCTCAATACACTTCCAGATCATGCCCCATTGCTCGGCCTGTTCGGCAGAGACGGGTTCTGCCAGCATGGCTGCACCCATGGCGCGCTGCGTACCGATCAGACGTGGCAGAAAATGGGTAGAGCCAGCGTCTGGTACCAGACTGATTTTGGCAAAGGCCTGAATAAATTTGGCTGATTTGACCGCAAATACCAGATCACAAGCCAGCGCCAGGCTCATGCCTGCACCAGCGGCCACACCATTGACAAAACAGATAATCGGCGCAGGCAAGGCGCGCATCCTCAGGACCAGCGGTTTGTAGTTTTTCTCCAGTGCCTCACCCAGGTCACGAAACTGCCCCGGCTCCAGTGGCTGACGCTCGCCCAGATCCTGCCCGGCGCAAAACCCTCTGCCGGCCCCGGTCAGGATGACCCCGCGTAAATCTGCCCGTGACTCAAGAAAATCCAGCACCTCGCGCAGCTCGCTATGCATCTGCGCGGTAAAGCTGTTTAGTTTGTCCGGCCTGTTGAGCGTGATGTATCCCACGCAATCACGGTAGTCAAACACAATCGTCTCATAGTCTTTTTTTTCCACAACCGCACTCCCCCAAAAATTCCACAACACCGCCGCAAGTCCGCCTGGCGGTTTCAATTAACGCATCATCATAACCAATCTGACCATCCGTCACTGGCAAACCAGCGCCATGGGCTCTATCTCACTACAAATCACCGGGAACGGCAATTCTGTATTCCGGAAGGCCCCGTTCGGCTCATATTGAGCCTGGTGGTGCTTGCGGGAAAACAGGAGTTAAGTGTGTCTGAAGTGATCCTTCGGGAAAAACAAATTGCCAAGCGGACACCCGGAATCAATACTGTACGACATCTGCCATTTTTCGATACAGGAATCGCCCATGACCGTGAGCAATCAGACGCTGGATACCGGCGCAGACAAGTACTTTCACAGCCAGCTGCAGGCCGGCGTGTTTACCATTCAGCGCTGCGGCCAGTGCAACAACAGCATCTTCTACCCGCGCATGATCTGCCCTCATTGCGGCGGCGACGACCTGCAATGGTACGAGCCTTCCGGCAAAGGCACGGTGTACTCCACCACGATCGTGCGCAACAAGCCTGAAAAAGGTGGCGACTATAACGTCGCGCTGATCGACCTGGCCGAAGGTCCCCGCATGATGAGCCGGGTGGAGCAAATCGCCCCTGAAAAGGTAACAATAGGCCTGGCGGTCAGCGCCCGGATCAAACAGACAGATGACAGCACCCTGCTGGTTTTTGTGCCAACAGGAGAGCAGGCATGATCGATGCAAAACTGCGCGGTGCGACCGCGATTGTCGGCGTTGGACATGCCGGACTGGGTCTGGCCGAGGGATATACGGAAATGGAAATTCTGGTTCAGGCGGCCACGCGTGCCGTGCGCGATGCCGGCCTGACCATGCAGGATATCGATGGGATTGCCACCGCCAGCGTCTCCTCTACCATGTGGGTAATGCCCGTGATTGAACATCTGGGTATCAAACCGACCTTTATTGACAACACGATGGTGGGGGGGTCCAGCTTTGTAGCACACCTGATGCCGGCCATGCAGGCACTGGCTTGCGGTCAGTGCAATGCCGTGCTGGTCTGCTATGGCAGCACCCAACGCAGCTCCACGGTGAACCGGGCCGCTATCGGCAACATGCGCAAGGTCATGGACCCACAGCCATATGAAAACCCGTATCAGCCGCTAAGCCCGCTGAGCTCTTATGCATTGGCGGCGGCCCGGCATATGCATCAATACGGCACGACGCGCGAACATCTGGCCGAAGTGGCCGTTGCTGCCCGCCGGTGGGCGCAACTGAACCCGGAAGCCAGCATGCGCGATCCACTCACAATTGATCAGGTGTTATCGGCACGCATGGTATCGGATCCGCTGACCGTGCGCGACTGTTGTCTGGTGAGTGATGGTGCCGGCGCCTATGTCCTGGTGCGCGCGGACCGGGCCAAAACGCTCAGGCACAAACCCGTTTACGTGCTGGGCAACGCTACGGCCGTATGGAATCGCCAGATTTCGTCAATGGATGACCTGACCGTGACCGCAGCAAAACAGTCCGGAACCATTGCATTTGAAATGGCCGGCGTCAAGCCTGCGGACATTGATGTTGCCGAAGTATATGACGCATTCACCATCAACACCATTCTGTTTCTGGAAGACCTGGGCTTTTGCCGCAAGGGTGAAGGTGGAGACTTTGTCAGCAAGGGCGGCATCGCCCCGGGAGGACACTTGCCTGTCAACACCAATGGCGGCGGCCTCTCCTGCGTGCACCCGGGCATGTATGGGATATTTATTCTGATCGAAGCGGTCAGGCAACTGCGTGGCCAAGGCGAGGCTCGCCAGGTTGCCAATGCCCAGTTGGCCGTCGTACATGGCAACGGCGGCACGCTCTCGAGCCAATCGACCGCGATACTGGGGACCGACGCAACACTTTAACCATTGCGTTCCTGCCGACACCGCCACACAAACCATCAACACCACGAAGTCCCACCACGATAGCAGGGCAACCCACCCTGCATTGGAACAAGATGATAAACAAAATTCTAGACACACACGAAGCGGCACTGAGCCAGATCCCCGAGGGAGCATCCATTATGGTGGGTGGCTTTGGCGACGCGGGTATTCCATTTGAAATGCTGGCCAGTCTTGCCAGAATGGGCACCCGCAATTTAACCCTCATCAGCAATAACGCGGGCACACGCGACGTGGGTATTGCCGGTCTGATCAAAAATGGCCAGGTCAGAAAAATTATCTGCTCTCATCCCCGCCCCCCGCAATCGGATGTGTTCGCACAGGCGTTTCGTGCCGGCCAGATAGAGCTCGAGTGCACTCCGCAAGGCACCCTGGCCGAAAGAATGCGTGCCGCCGGCGCGGGGCTGGGACCGTTTTTTACGCCTACCGGCTACGGCACACGCGTATCGGAGAACAAAGAAGTACGCGTGGTCAATGGTATTGGTTACGTACTGGAGGAGCCCCTGCACGCTGATTTTGCGCTGGTACGGGCGCATCTGGGAGATCGCTGGGGCAATCTGACCTATCGCTGGGCCGCCAGAAACTTCAACCCCGTCATGTGTACCGCCGCCAGACATACCATCGCACAAGTTGATAAAGTCGTAGAACTGGG
Organism: Advenella mimigardefordensis DPN7; assembly: GCF_000521505.1. Lineage (GTDB taxonomy): Bacteria > Pseudomonadota > Gammaproteobacteria > Burkholderiales > Burkholderiaceae_B > Advenella > Advenella mimigardefordensis. The sequence goes on along the minus strand of NZ_CP003915.1, from coordinate 1,421,847 downwards.
CAGCATTCATCCCGAACATGTGATGACACCGGGCATATTTGTGAAAGATATCGTACTTGCAGGAGCACAGCATGACTGAACATATCCGCCTTAACCGGGAACAGATTGCCAGGCTGGTCGCCAATAGCCTGCCCGATGGCGCCTATGTCAATCTTGGTATAGGCATGCCTACGTCTGTTGCGGACTACCTGCCGCCGGACCGGGAGATTATCCTGCACAGCGAAAACGGCATTCTGGGCATGGGACGCAGCGCGATCAATGATGAAATAGATACCGATATTATCAACGCCAGCCGCAAACCCATCGTCCTGCTGCAGGGGGCCTCGATTACCGAACATACCAATTCATTTGCCATGATGCGTGGCGGACATCTGGACTACTCGATCCTGGGCGGCTTTCAGGTGGCCGAAAACGGCGACCTGGCCAACTGGATTACCGACGCCCCCGACGCGATTGCCGCGATCGGCGGTGCGATGGATCTGGCCGTAGGTGCAAAGCAGGTACTGGTCATGATGGAGCACACCACCAAAACCGGCGAGGCCAAACTGCTGCATCATTGCACCTATCCGCTGACCGGTGCCGGTGTGGTTGATTATGTGTACACCGACCTGGCCATTATTCAGGTATGCGCAGGCCGCTTTATCATCCGCGCCATGGTGCAGGGGCTGACACAGCAACAGTTGCAGGGTCTGAGTGAGGCCACCCTGCATATGGACGGCCCGTGCCAGACCATCCGAACAGACAGCGCAGGGCAACCCTATCTGGACTGAAAAGCAGGCAGGCGATGCAATGGATCGGGTGGCACGCAAGCGCCAGGAGGAACCCGAACCCTTGCCTGCCCTTAGTTGAAAATAGCGTGTATTCACTTGCGGTTCGTGACGACAAGCGCCCTGCAGGCAGCCATGACAAATGTAATTAACAAATGTAATTGAAAAAACTGCTGCACCACACCACAAAATAACATCAATTGCCGCCCGTCAGGAGCGACATAAAATCCAAGGAGACATCAATGAAGACAACATTCAATAGACTGCGGCATCTGATGCTGCGGGCAACCGGACTGGCAGTTGGGCTGGCGCTCAGCACAAGCGCCTATGCCTTTCCAGACAAACCCATTACCCTGCTAATTCCGTATCCGCCCGGTGGCAGCGCCGATATGCTGGCCCGGCCGATTGCTGCGCAGATGCAGAAAACCATCAACCAGCCTGTCGTGCTTGAATACCGTCCCGGTGCGGGTGGCACCATCGCCACAGCACAACTGGCACGCGCCAAACCAGACGGCTATACCGTACTGATGGTACTGGCCGCGCACGCCATCAACCCAAGCATGTATAAATCGCTACCCTACGATACTGAAAAGGACTTTGCGCCCGTATCGGTGCTGGCGACCCTGCCGATGCTTGTTGCCGCCGCCAGACAGACTCCAGTCAACACCATACAGGAACTGATCGACTACGCCAAAGCGAATCCGGACAAACTCACGTTTGCTTCTGCCGGCAACGGCAACACCAGTCATCTGGCGGCAGAACTGTTCAAAAGCGCCACCAACACCAAAATGATCCATGTGCCCTACAAAGGCAGCGGGCCAGCGGTCGTGGCCATGCTCTCGGGTGAAGTGTCGCTGATGTTCGACAGCATTTCCACTTCCCTGCCCCATGTGAAGGCGGGCAAACTCAAAGGCCTTGCCGTTACGGGCACAAAACGTTCCGCTGTTCTGCCCGATGTGCCTACGGTGACAGAATCCGGTGTACCCGGCTTTGCTGTCAATGGCTGGTACGGCATCCTGGCACCGGCTGGCACCCCTGAAGATGTCGTCATGCAATTGAACAAGGCGTTCAATGATGCAGCACAAACGCCTGCGGTCAAACAGCAACTCACCCAATACGGCTACGAAATAGAGGGCTCCACACCTAAGCAATTTACAGATCTCATTACAACTGAAATCAAAAAATGGAAAACGGCGGTCGACCAGTCCGGCGCTCGCATTGAATAACACCTGGCTGCAGCTGTGCATGACGGCAGGCTCAACACTTCCGGGCCTGCCTATCCCGAACTGACCGATGGAGATATCATGTCTACACCTTATCTGCGTTTCCCTGCGTTGTTGTTGCTACTCGCCCCTGCCCTGGTCTGGGCTAATACTCACTGGCCTGACAAGCCCGTCAAACTGGTGGTTGGCTATGCGGCTGGCGGACCGGTAGACACTGCTGCCCGGCAATTTGCCAAATATTTCGGAGATCAGATCGGGCAGCCTGTTGTGATCGAAAACAAAACCGGTGCCAGCGGCATCATCGCAGCCGAAAGTGTAGCGCGGGCCCCGGCCGATGGCAGCGTACTGTATTTCCTGGCCAGCCCGACGCTGACCATCACGCCCCATATCCAGAAAGGCATTCAGATCGACAAGGATCGGGATTTCAGGTACCTGGGCAATCTGGTCGAATACACTAACGTACTGGTCGTCAATAACAAGCTGCCGATAAAAAATATCAGTGAACTCATTGCCTACGCCAAAGCCAATCCAGGCACCCTGTCCTTTGGTTCGGCAGGCGTGGGGTCCTCCAACCAGCTGTCTGCCGAGCTGCTCAGGCAGCGCACCGGCACGCAAATGCTGCACGTCCCCTATCGCGGCAATGCGCCGGCCATGATAGATGTCATTGGCGGAAAAATCTCAATGATGTTTGACATCACCGGCACGGCAATCAATTACATTCACAGCGGCAAAGTACGCGCACTGGCCGTTACCTCCAAAGAACGCAATCGCGCGTTACCCGACGTACCATCCATGTCTGAAGCAGGCATTGCCGACTATGATGTTACCGGCTGGTATGGGGTTGTCGGGCCGGCAAAACTGCCGGATACCACCGCAGTGAAGATTGAAGAAGCCCTGCGGGCGGTATCTGCGTTACCCGAGTACCGCAAGCAAATGGAACAAGCCGGCTACACCGTTTCACTGCGCAGCGGCACGCAATTGAAATCACGAATCGACAATGAATATCGCCTGTGGGAAGAAGTGACTGCGAAAGCAGGCATACAGGCAGCGAAGTAAAACCGGCGCGCTTCGGGCGCGCTGGTGAAGCCATCAGGCAGTCCGCGATACCTCCTTTCGCTACCTATCGCTTACTGTCTGATGCGCGGCGCGGCACGATACGTGCTACCTCAGCCCTGAATGGTAATGTTGGCCTCGGTAATGGTTTTGTGCCACTTGGCAATTTCGTCACTCAGAAATGTACCGAAAGCGTCCGGCGTCATGGGCATGGCCTCTGAACCGCTGCCATGCATTTTTGCAATGACATCCTTGTCTTTCAACTGCACATTGAGGTCTTGATTGAACTGCTTTACTACGTCGGCCGGCGTCCCTACAGGTGCAAACAGGCCACTCCAGGAATACGCCTCATAACCAGGCAGGCCTTCATCAGCAATGGGCGGTACGTCCGGCGCCAGCTCGGAACGCTGGGGATTGCCGACGCCCAGCGGAATCACTTTGCCGGACTTGATGAATGGTAATGCGGACGTGGCGTCGGCAAACATCAACTGCACCTGTCCGCCCACCAAATCCTGAACTGCTGGCGCACTTCCCTTATAAGGTACATGCTGCAGTTCAATACGAGCCATACTGGCAAACAGGGCGCCTGCCAGATGCGTGCCGCCGCCCGTTCCCGAGGAGCTATAGGCAATTTTACCAGGCTGGGCCTTTGCCAGCGCAATCAGCTCCTTGACCGACTTAACCTTCAGCGACGGATGAGCGACCAATATGATCGGAAAGCGGGCCACCATGCCAACCGGTACAAAGTCCTTTTGAATATCGTATTCCAGGGATTGATTCAGGCTGGGTAATATGGCGTGGTGAATGGCGGCAAAAAAGTAATTGTATCCGTCCGGTTTAGCCTGAGCCGATAGCCTGGCCCCCAATATGCCACCGGCACCCGCACGATTTTCAATCACTGCCGTTTGCTGCCATTGCTGCGACATGCCGTTAGTTACAATGCGGGCCGCTGTGTCCACCGGCCCACCCGGCGCAAAAGGAACAATAAAATTCACCGCCTTTGCCGGCCATTGCGCAGCGAAAGCCATGGCCGGTCGCAGGCCATATGCAGCAACAGCGCCGTAAAGCGCGGATGTGAGCAGTTTTCTGCGTTGCATCATCAGGGTTTTCAAAACAGTCTCCTTATTATCACGTTCGTAATGACATGATGTTCTTGTAGGTAGTTCAGCATTCTATTATGCCGCGAGAAGCGTTATGCGCTGTTTTTTATACGCGAAGGCGTCCCTCGGCGCTGCCTAACTCGACGGGGTTTGTCTTTCGGGTAGTACGTAAGGAGAGGGTTTGCGTAAAAAGTGTGTCTGTGGTGTTTTCTTTTTTTTCACAACTGATAGCGATGCCTGATGTTGCTCTATGTTATTTGGGATCTCCCTTTCTGAAATTAACAACATCGGAGAACTTTAGTAGATTTTGGCCTGAAACCGGCGTAGCGGTCACGCCACCGGTCTCCCAATTAGTAGGCTGGAGCTGGTAGCAACAACATCATGCTAATCAGGATAAGTAGTTAAGCGATTCGCGACATCGCAATCTCCTTATCAGTACCCCCCGCTCGTCCGGGTCCGCATGGGCTGCTTGTCAGCCCATTGCGTTTACTATAGGAGCGCCCATAACAAAACCAAATGAGGCAAATCAAAAATCAGCACCGCTAATCGCTGATTTTTGTATCATCTTGTTATCCTGCCGCTATTGCCGGATCAACTCATCGTCAACCATCCTGCTGCCCTGCCTTAGCGCTCATGCATGCGCTGCGATACCTCCAGCAGATGGCCGATGAACTTTTCTGCATACGCAGGCAAATCACGCCCGGCCAGACGGCAAACATTGCGTTCGCGATCGGCCCATTCATCGGTGAGTTTAAGGATATGCAAACGCGGCGCCCTGCTGTAAGCCCGCGCGCATTCTATCGGGACGATAGCCAACCCGATACCGGCATCCACCATCCGGCACACCGCTTCAAAACTGCCCACGTGTACACGCTGGTGCAGGCGCTTACCCAGCTTGTAAGCCTTATCATCCAGAAACGCCTGAATCGCGCTTTCAGGATTGATGCCGATAAACTGATACCGGTCGATCAGGTTTTCAAATGAAATTTCGTTCAGGTCTTTCAGTGGATGCGACAAATGAGTGACTGCCACCAACTGATCGCGAAACAGTGGAATTGCGTCCAGGCCGTCCAGGTTCACGTTGCTGGAAACAATGCCAATATCCACCGATCCGCCACGAATGGCAGAGACGATATCCTTGGAAAGTTTTTCTTCCAGTTCAATATCAATATCGGGATTTTCGGCCAGAAAAGTCGATAGCGCTTCGGACATGAATGAGTGCGTTGCCGCGGTATTGGCCATGATGCGCAGCCTGCCCTTAATGCCCGTGGAAAACGGCTGCAACTCGGCATGCATGCATTCCAGTTGTGCAAACACCTCCTTGGCGTATTTCAGAAATACTTCGCCGGCCGGTGTAACACTCACCCCCGTGACCTGGCGAATCAGCAGACGAACCTTGAGCGAGTCTTCCAGATTTTTGATCCGGGCACTGGCCGCTGGCAATGACAGAAACGTGCGTTCTGCCGCCCGGGTCAGATTGGAGACTTCACCAATATTGATAAACAGTTTGAGATCGGTCAGGTCATAGCGCATCTTAAGCTTACACGAAGGGGGTGGTTGAGAAATACGAACAATGCAGTCGGCCATTATGGCCTATCATGAAATCCAACAGCAATAGATAGTAATCCCTAAACGGATCGACCGGCCGTGCCGGCGGGCCGATGAGTAAAATTCACAGGAGAAGCCGATGGGCTCGATTGCAGCAGGAAAAGTCGTGGTTGTTACCGGTGCCGGTGGCGGTATCGGGCGGGACATTGCCATTGCCTATGCCAGGGCGGGCGCAAAAGTGGTCGTGAACGATATTGGGGTATCGTTAAGTGGTCAGGGAGGAACTGATGGCCCCGCACATGCCGTGGTGGATGAAATCATCGCCGCAGGTGGTACCGCAGTACCCAGCACCGCCAGTGTTGCCGGCTATGAATCAGCGAATCAGATTGTACAAACCGCCATCGATCACTTCGGACGTATTGATATTGTGGTCAATAACGCCGGCAATTTGCGTGACCGCCTGTTTCATAAAATGAATGAAGAGGAATGGCGTCAGGTCATTGATGTACACCTGCATGGCTCATTTTTTGTCAGTCGTGCAGCAGCCCCCTATTTCCGCGAACAGGAATCGGGCGCTTACGTGCACATGACATCGACCTCCGGATTGATCGGCAATTTTGGTCAGTCCAACTACTCCGCAGCCAAGCTGGGCATCGCCGCGCTATCCAAGTCGATTGCACTTGACATGGCGCGCTACAACGTAAGGTCCAATTGCATTGCGCCGTTTGCCTGGAGCCGCATGACCAGTTCGATTCCTGCCGAAACACCTGAAGAGAAAGCGCGGGTAGAGAAACTGCAAAAAATGGAAACGCATAAGATAGCGCCCATGGCCGTCTATCTGGGCAGCGATGCCGCCGCCGAGGTAACCGGGCAGATTTTCGGGGTACGGGCCAATGAAATTCTCCTGTTCAGCCAGCCGCGACCGGTCCGATCTGTGCACATGTCAGATGGCTGGACGCCGGAGCTGATTGCCCAGATCGCTATTCCGGCCATGCAGGGGCAGTTCCATAAACTGGAGCGCTCGCCCGACGTGATCAACTGGGACCCCATCTAACGTTAAGGAACAAACGCATGCCACTGGATTACCAACGGATCAAAAACTGGCATTTTGCCGATACTCGCCACACCTATACTCAGCACGACAGCATTCTGTATGCGCTGGGTATCGGACTGGGTGCCGACCCGCTGGATCCATCACAACTGCAATTTGTCTATGAAAAGCAGCTGCGTGCGTTTCCAACGATGAGCAGCATTCTCTGCTACCCGGGCTTCTGGATGCAGGACCCTGCTACCGGCATCAACTGGGTCAAGCTGGTGCACGGCGAGCAACGCAGTACCTGGCATCAGCCACTGGCTGCCGAAGGTACCCTGACCGGCAAAACACATATTTCACATGTGATAGACAAAGGCGCCGACAAAGGCGCACTGGTCGTTGCTGAACGCAATATGTACGATGCCGACAATACGCTGGTGGCTACCATCCAGCAGACCACATTTTGCCGCGCGGACGGCGGCTTTGGTCAGGGCGATGCCGCCTTGCCCGCCCTGCCCGGCGCCCCGCAACGTGCGCCCGATTATCAGCGCAGCATCCCGGTCGCGCCCAATGCCGCCATTCTCTATCGCCTGAATGCCGATCCGAATCCGCTGCACATCGATCCGCATACCGCCACTGCCGCCGGGTTTGAGCGGCCCATTCTGCATGGCCTTTGCACCTACGGTCACGCAGCAAGAGCGGTGATACAGGCATGCTGCGATAACGACCCGGCTTTACTGTATCGTTTCGATGCCCGTTTTTCAGCGCCGGTGTACCCTGGTGAAACACTGGTTTGCAACATCTGGTACGAAGGAGCGGACCAGATCCACTTTCAGGCCAGCGTGCAGGAGCGCAATGTGATTGTGCTGAGTAACGGCTATGCTGCCCTGCGTGCTACGGCTTAACGTGCGATGGCCTTAGCTCGCAATGCCATGACATGGCTCGCACAGGCCAGAAGCAGCATCATACAACACTACGGGCCCTGGCAATGTTGCCAACCGAGCAATAAAAAATGCCGGACAATGCCGGCATTTTTCAGATACGTTCGATCGTAAACTAGGCAACCTGATTCCAGGCCCAAAGCGCAACGATAATACCAAAAACGATACGGTACCAGCCAAAGGGACGATAAGAGGCATTGGACAGGAAACGCATCAGGGCACGTACAACAACCAGCGCACTCACATAGGCGGCAATAAAGCCCAGCACCACGGCCAGCAGATTGCTTTGACTGAGTTCACCGCCGTGCTTGTATAAGCTCAGGCACGTGGCAGCGATCATCGTCGGCATGGCCAGGAAGAAAGAAAACTCGGTGGCTGTCTTGCGATGAATGCCGGCCATCATACCGGAAATAATGGTTGCACCGGAACGCGAGGTACCCGGTATCATGGCCAGACATTGGGCAAACCCCACCACCAGTGCCTGCTTCCAGGTGATATCTTCCAGGTTTCTTGTCTGGTGCGCCAGCTCATGTTCCTGCAAAGTGGTGTGTTTGGCCATTGAGGGACGTCGCTCCACCCACAGCATAATGATGCCGCCCAGCACGAGGGTAAACGCATACACCATGAACTTGCCATCCAGCAGTTGATTGATCTGGTTAATCAGCAACAGGCCAATCACCGCTGCGGGCAAAAAGGCAATGATCAGGTTCATGGTAAATCGCTGCTCGGTCCGATTCCCGGTAAACGTACCCACGATAACCTCACGCAGGCGCTGCCGATACAACCACATCACCGCAAGAATGGAGCCCAGCTGGATCACGATTTCATACACCTTGAACTGCCCTGAATCAAAACCGATCCAGTCTCCCAGAATCAGCAGATGGGCAGTGCTGGAAATCGGCAGAAATTCGGTTATCCCTTCGACAACGCCCAGAACGACGGCTTTAAACAAATACCACACTTGATCCATAATGACGGGCTCCGAAACGGACAATAACTTACTGCTTCAGCGAAATGAGCATTTGGGTGAAGATTTTGGGACTGGCTGCCAGCACATTGCCGGTTTGCTGCCAGGTCTGCTCACCGTCGAAGTCGGCAATAAGCCCGCCGGCTTCCAGAATCAGCAGGCTGCCGGCCGCCACATCCCAGGGTTTCAGATGCACGCCGCAGTAGCCATCAAAACGGCCGGTGGCCACATATGCCAGCTCCAGTACGGTTGCGCCAAGGCGGCGAAAACCGGAACAATCGTCAACCAGCCCGTAAAAGCGCTCGGCGCCGGTACGGGTGGAGCCGGAAACCGAGGGGAAACGGCCGGCGATCAGCGCATCGGAGAAACGCGTCCGGCTGCCGACCCGCACCCGGCGGTCGTTCAGAAAAGCGCCACCCCCACGGGTCGCAGTAAACATTTCATTGCGGGCCGGATCATAAACAACGGCCTGCGTAACCACGCCCTTGTGCAACAGGGCAATGGATACGGCGTAATTGGGGAAACCGTGTACAAAATTGGTGGTGCCGTCCAGCGGGTCAATAACCCATTGGTATTCCGGTACTTCGTTTTCCTTATCCTTCGGTCCAGGGATATGGCCGGATTCCTCGCCCAGAAAAGCGTGGTCCGGGTATGCGTCGCGTAACACCTCGATCACTGCCTGTTCTGCGTTCCGATCAATTTCGGTAACATAATCGTTGGGGCCTTTACGAGCAATCTGGACTTTATCCAGATCGAGACTGCCACGATTGATAATGGCGCCGGCACGGCGGGCAGCACGTACGGCGATGGTGAGCATGGGGTGCATAGCTTTCCAGACTTCGGTTGAGTAGTAAAATACGCATTTTAATGGACAATAAAGCAGACTTCTGCAAATCCAATCATTTCTGTCCATATTCATGCTGTCCGAAGGAATTTTATGTCACCGCTACATACCCGGGTCCGCTTTATCATGGTGTCGCCCACCCACCCTGGCAATGTGGGTTCTGCCGCAAGAGCAATCAAAAACATGGGATTTGGCGATCTGGTTCTGGTCAGCCCGAAAGATAGCGGCATCCTGGCCCACGAGGAAGCCCTGGCGCTGGCCAGCGGGGCCACCGATATCCTGGCAGCAGCGCAGATCGCACCAGACCTGGATACTGCCCTGACCGGCATTACCCTGGCCTTTGCCCTCACGGCCCGTAGCCGCGACATGGGCCCGCCATCGCTGGACATTCGCCAGACAGCGCAACTATCCCGCACACACCTGAACAATCATGCCGATACCCGCGTTGCCATTGTATTGGGGACCGAAAGAACCGGGCTGGACAATGACGACATCAGCCGCTGCCATCGCATCTGTCATATTCCTGCCAATCCTTCTTACAGTTCCCTGAATGTCTCGCAGGCGCTGCTGCTGGCGGCGTGGGAACTGAACTACGCCATGCAGGCGCCCGCACCGGTACGTCATGGCGTCGCTCCCGCCGCCACTGCGCTCTCAACATCAACCCCAGCCCAGGCGCCCATTCAGCCCGACCATTCTGTTCCCACCTTGCCCGAGGTATCGGCCAGCCGCCCCGACCTGTGGCCTGTGGCGCCCGCCTCTCACTATCCAGATGTCTCCGGGCGCGACTATGCCCCCGCCGAAAAGGTGGAAGCGTTTATCAATCACTGGGAAAGCGCGCTGATCGGGATTGACTTTCTCAACCCCAATCATCCGAAAAAGCTGATGCCTCGCATGCGCTATATGTTCACGCGCATCCACATGACCCAGGAAGAAGTGGATATGATGCGCGGTGTGTGTACCAATATTCTGAAAACCGTCTATCGCCCCTGAGTGACCAGCTCTGCCGCTGCCCCGGGCCGTAAAAACAGGGTCAGCCCTCCCCTCAGCCCTCCCCTCAGGCATTACGGGTGAGAACGCCCGCGCCGGCCCGGTAAAGACTATTTATCACCCGCCTGCCTGCCGGTATCCACTGCCTGCACCGCCACCCGTAGCGGCCCCGGACATTCAAACCCTTGTTCTTTCAGGCGCGACTGCACCTGGCGATTCAGGTCATTCTGCACAGTGGTGAAATTGTCGACACCGGCCCAAACGCGCAATGTGAGGGTGATGGTACCCTCCTTGCGATCACCAACAAAGACAGAGGGCGCCGGCATTTTCAGGGCACCTGACTGTTCGTCGATCAATTTGAGCAGTACCTCGATCGCGCGGTTGACGTCATCTCCATAGCTGATATAGGCGGGAACATCCATACGGCGATTATAGTTACGACTCAGATTGACGATCGTGCCGTTCCAGACCGTACTATTGGGAACCGTCACCTGCACGCCGTCGGCCTGCATGATCCGGGTTAAGAACAACCCGACTTCGTCGACGGTACCTGAAATACTCCCGGCCACGGTCACGCTCTCGCCCACGCGCAGGGGCCGCAAGCCCAGCAGCATGATGCCGGCTGCAATATTTTGCAGCGTGCCCTGCAAAGCCAGGCCAATGGCCAGGCCGGCAGCACCCAGTACGGCAATCAGACTGGCCGTCTGAACGCCAAACTGCGACAGCACGGCAATGATGGTAAAGATTCGTACACTCCAGATGACGACCGTGCGAAACATGGGGATGATCGTGGGATCAATTTTTTCTGAGCGAGCGCTCAGGCGCTGCACCATATTGCCCAGCCACCGGGAAACGGTCCAGCCAATGCCCAGAATGATAAAAGCGACCACCAGGTCCACCGCAAACCGCTGCAGAAACGGCCAAAAGCTTTCAATTTGCTGAATATCCATTTTCATCTCTCTTGCTGATTTTGCGACTAAAGAAAAGCGTAAGCCCGATAGCATCACCGGACAGACCCACTGCGATAGCGGGCATTCCTTATGTCGGGATTTTAACGTGTCATAATGACGGAATATACTTCAGTGCAGCAAAGCGACGCCAGTTTCCCACACCCTATTTGCCGACAGCAACGTTTTCATATGGGATCACACTGCAATATGGCCCGCTTTTGTCCATGACCATAACAATCAGCGCTTATCCATGAACACACAGCAACGTACGCCTTCTACCTTTCATTCCCCGCAAAGAATCGGTTTTTCCAGTTTTCGTGACCCGCTGCTGGCTTTCGAAGAACTGCAGCGCATCTACGAACGCAATACGCTGTTCATCCGTGAAGCCTTCTACCACTATGTTAGCGGTGAGGGTCGGGCTGATCAGCGCATCCGTGCCTGCTACCCCGCCATTCGCCTGCATGTGCCCGACCATCAGGAAGTGGATTCACGCCTGTCATACGGGCATACCACCGAACCCGGTCTTTATCAAACCACCATCACCCAGCCGCAGCAGTTCAAAAGCTATTTGCTTGAACAAATCGGCCTGATCATGAAAAATCACCAATTACCGGTAGAAGTGGGCGAATCCGATATTCCCATTCCACTGCATTTTGCCTTTACCGGCGGTCAGTATGTTGAAGGCGTCTATGCCGACACGATCGGCTCATCATTGCGCAATTTCTTTGACGTACCCGACCTGGCGGTGATGGACGATGCCATTGTAAACGGCACCCTGCGCGAGGAACCCGGCCAGCCAGGACCACTGGCCCCGTTTACCGCACCGCGGATTGACTACTCGCTGCACCGATTGCAACACTACACGGCAACCGCATCGGAACATTTCCAGAACTTTGTCCTGTTTACCAATTACCAGTTCTATGTGGACGAATTCATCGAGCGGGCAACGCAACTGATTGAGGATGAAACGTCAGGTTATTGCGCGCTGGTTGAACCCGGTAACCACATTACCCGCAAGGGCCAGCCGGATCCTTCCCGAAAGCAGCAACGCTTGCCGCAAATGCCGGCCTATCATCTGAAACGCGAGGACGGCAACGGTATCACACTTGTCAATATTGGCGTGGGACCTTCTAATGCCAAGACCATTACCGACCACATTGCCACGCTGCGCCCATCGGCCTGGATCATGCTGGGCCATTGCGCCGGCCTGCGCAATACGCAACGCCTGGGCGATTACGTGCTGGCGCACGGCTATGTGCGTGAAGACCATGTGCTGGATGCCGATCTGCCATTATGGGTACCGGTGCCGCCGCTGGCGGAAATTCAGATCGCGCTGGAACACGCGGTTGAGGAAATCTCCGGACTGGCCGACTGGGAACTGAAACGCATCATGCGTACCGGAACCGTAGCCACCATTGATAATCGTAACTGGGAATTGCGGGACCAGCACGAACCGGTACAACGTTTCTCGCAATCGCGGGCAATTGCACTTGACATGGAATCGGCCACCATCGCGGCCAATGGCTTTCGCTTTCGCGTTCCCTATGGCACGCTGCTTTGCGTGTCAGACAAACCGCTGCATGGTGAATTGAAGCTGCCCGGCATGGCCTCAGACTTTTATCGAAAACAGGTTAGCCAGCATCTGCGCATTGGCATGCGGGCGCTGGAAAAACTGCGTGAAATGCCCCGGGAACGACTGCATTCGCGTAAACTGCGCAGCTTCATCGAAACCGCCTTTAAATAATAATTTGTATTTTGAATTCCGTTATTAATGCCGCTTTTCCGGTCTTCGCGCTGATTCTGATCGGCTACATCGCTGCGCGCCGACGGATTCTGTCGGAACAGGCCAGCCAGCACCTCAATAGCTATGTGGTCTGGCTGGCCCTGCCTGCACTGTTGTTTCATGCCATGGCCACGGTCAGTTGGGAAGAACTGAATCAGATACCGTTCATCCTGGCCAGTACCGGCGGCATGCTGGCCACCTTTTTCATTTTCATGGTATGGCAGCGGCGCCGTTTCAGCTTGCCGGACAATAGCGTGGCCAGCCTGTCTGCATCATACAGCAACGCCGGCTATATGGGCCTGCCGTTATGCATGCTGGCTTATGGGCAGGCCGGTATCATACCGGTCATTATTACCATGATATTAACCGCCTGCGTGCTGTTTGCGCTGTCTATCGTTTGTCTGGAAACCGGCTTGAATAAGCATGGCGGCGTATGGACCAGCCTGCGTCATACCGGCATTGCATTGGCCAAAAACCCGCTGATTGTCTCGCCTGTCGCGGGCATGGCACTGTCGGGCCTGGGCATTGCCTTGCCCGCACCGCTGGCTGAGCTGGCGCGGCTGCTGGGCAGTTCCGCCAGCCCCTGCGCCCTGGTGACCATCGGGCTGTTCCTGGCGCAAACACGCAGCATTCGTCCGCATCCGGCACTGGCAGCAGTACTGTTCATGAAAATGCTGTTTCTGCCGGGTGCCACGGCGTTCCTGGCGTTTGTCGTTTTTGATATGCCGCCGGTACAACGCGAAGCGGCGGTGCTGCTGGCCGCCCTGCCTATCGGCACCGGCCCGTTCATGCTGGCCACTATGTACCAGCGTGATACGCATCTGGTTTCGCAATCCATTTTTATTTCAACCGTGCTCTCGGTCTTCAGTGTCTCTGCCCTGCTGGCCTGGTTCCAGGGATAGACGATCAAATCATCGCAGCCGTCTGGTTCCCATGCAAGCCGCGTATCTGCACGGTAATATAGTGTTTTCTGAACGGGCGGCACGGCTGTGGTGACCGGACACACGGGCAATGTATCTGTCACTGCCCTTTTCACGGAGCATTACATGAAACCTAACATTGTCATACTGGATGACTGGGAACATGGGCTGGAGCGTTTGATCGACTGGTCCGATATTCAGGACCGCTGCCAACTGACCATCTATCACGACAGACTGCGCGACGAGCAATTGCTGGCTGCAGTGGCCCAGGCGCAGTGCATTGTGCTGATGCGCGATCGCACGCCTTTTCCCAAGTCGCTGATCGCGCAATTGCCGAAGCTGAAACGGATTATTTTTACCGGCACCCGCAACAATACACTTGATCAGCAGGCAGCCGAAGCCGCCGGTATTCAGGTCACGGCAACCGAGTTCGGCCCCTCAAAGGCCGGCACCTGCGAGCTGGCCTGGTCGCTGATTCTGGCATCGCTGAAAAAACTGCCAGACCTGCTTGTCACTCCCCAGCAGCCATTATGGCGTACCCCCGCCATCTGCCAGCATTTGCCCGAAGTACTGGAAGGCAAGCGTTTGGGCCTGATCGGTCTTGGACACATCGGCAAACGCATGGCTGCCGTTGGTCGTGCCTTTGGCATGCAAGTGCAGGTCTGGAGTCCGCATATGACACCCGAACGCGCCAGCGAAGAGCACGCAAGCAGCGTATCGCTGGAAACACTGCTTGCAACGTCGGATGTGGTATCACTGCATATCGTGGTCTCGGATACCACGCGCAAGCTGCTCAATAGCGACACACTGGCACTGATGCAACCGGACAGCCTGCTGGTTAATACCTCGCGTGCAAGCCTGATTGATACTCCGGCGCTGGTTAGCGCATTGCAACAGCGTCGCCCCGGCTTTGCTGCGCTGGATGTGTTTGATGATGAACCTGGCATCGCGCCCGAATTGCTGGCTTTGCCCAACGTGTTGCTCACGCCGCATATGGGCTTTGTCAGCGAACAGGTTTATCGCAAGTTTGCAAGCAATGTTCAGCAACAGCTGACTCAGTGGCTGGACGAAACAGCGCAATGACAAATAGCATATTGCCCCATAGCGCACTGATCCTGGTCGATATCCAGCCGGATTTTATGGCTGGCGGCCCGCTGGCCTGCGAACAGGCCGATACCATCGTGGCGCCCGTACAGGCCATCCTGGCGCAGAACCGTTTTGCGCATTATGTTGCCACTCAGGATTGGCATCCGGGCGGCCATATCTCTTTTGCATCCTCGCACAGCGGCAGCAAACCCTTTGACAGCATTGCGCTTTACGGCCATCCCCAGGTGCTGTGGCCGGATCACTGTGTGCAAGGAACCAATGGCGCAGCATTACACAGCGGCATCAACTGGGACAGGATGCATGTTATCGTGCGTAAAGGCGCCGATTCTGCAGTAGACTCATACAGTGCGTTTCGCGAGAACTACAACCAGGCAGGTGAGCGCCCGGCTACCGGCCTCACCGGCTGGCTGAAGGACCGGCAGGTGCAGGATGTATATATTGCCGGCCTGGCACGGGATGTGTGCGTACTGTGGAGCGCGCAGGACGCGCGGGCAGCGGGCTTCAATACATTTGTCATCTGGGATGCCACCGCTCCGGTGACAGGACAAACAGATGCAGACACGCGCAAGACGCTGGTGGAACAAGGTATCCGGATTGTGCACAGCGAAGAGCTGACGCGTAACCGCTAACGCCTTCGGATTACGCCTTCAGATTACGCAAACGGTGAACCAAACGGATCAGGGCACGTTACCGTGCCCAGTATCTATTAATGCTGTTCAATAAAGCTTTTGAGAAACTCCTGCGTACGTGGCTCCTGAGGGTGGGTCAGCACGTCGTCAGGCGCCCCCTGCTCCACAATTTTTCCCTTATCAAAGAAGCAGACACGATCGGAAATCTGCTTGGCAAACTGCATTTCATGCGTCACCAGCAACATCGTCAGATCATGCTCTTCGGCCAGGCGCTGAATCACGTTGAGCACCTCGCCTACCAGTTCAGGATCCAATGAAGAGGTGGGCTCGTCAAACAGCATAATATTGGGGTGCATCGCCAGCGCGCGGGCAATCGCCACCCGTTGCTGCTGACCACCAGAGAGCTGGCTCGGAAATTTGTCGCTTTGATCGGACAGGCCAACCAGCTCAAGATATTTGTCGGCACGCTCGTTGGCTTCCTCTTTGGACAGCTTGAGCACCTGCACCGGCGCCTCGGTCACGTTGCGACGCACCGTCATATGGGGAAACAGGTTGAACTGCTGAAAAACCATACCCATTTCCTTGCGCATCTCCCGCAAGTGTGCTTCGCCGGCAGGCACCAGTTCACCGTTTTTCTCTTCATGCCACAATGGCTTGCCGGTCACATAAATCACCCCATCATTGATGTTTTCAAGGGTCATCAGAATACGCAGCACCGTTGACTTCCCGGAACCGGACGGGCCGATAATGGTCACTTTCTCGCCCTTGCGCACTTCGAAATCCAGCTCATCCAGCACGGTCACTTCGCCGAATTTCTTGACTACTTTTTCGAAGCGGATAATCGGTTCACCCGCAGCAGCAGATGCTGCAGCACCCTCTGCACTGGCAACCGCTACGTCCTGTGTCTTATCCGTAACGGTACTCGAATTATCATTATTAATCGGATTATTCATCGTAAAGGTATTCCTCGTTTTGGCAGGTGGGTATCCAGATAGCGCACGCCATAGGAGGCGACGATCGTCAGGATCAGGTAAATAAGTCCCACCATGGATAGCGGTATCAAATAATTGAAGGTGCGATCACCTATGATTTTTGCAACGTTGAGCATTTCCAGCACAGTCACAACAGACAGTACCGGGACGTCCTTCATAATGGAAACCAGATAGTTCCCCATTGCCGGGATAATGCGCGGAATCGCCTGCGGCAAAATAATGAATCCGAACGTACGCACAGGAGGCAGATCCAGCGCCCGTGAGGCTTCGGTCTGTCCACGCGGGATAGACTCAATACCGGCGCGATAAACTTCGGACAGATAAGCGCTGTACTGCACGCCCAGTGCCAGTGCCCCGGTCAGAAAAGCAGGCAGTACAATGCCGTGCTCGGGCAGCACATAATAAAGAAAGAAAAGCTGTACCAGCAAGGGCGTATCACGGATAAACTCCGTTATGAATTTTGCAGGCCATGAAATGATGGCCAGTCTGGCACTTTTAAGCGCGGCCAGAATCAGCCCCAGCACCATCGCTACCAGAAAGCCCAGCACCGTTGCCTGCAAAGTCACCAGCAGGCCCTTGAGCAGTATCGGGAAAATCGAAACGGCGAAAGCCCAATTGCTGCTGGTGTCCCATTCAATACCAAAAAGCATGATCAGGCCCTCCCTGCACGCCAGCGGCCGACAGAACGCTCCAGCAATTTCATGATGCCGGTCAGAATCAGGGCCATTCCGAAATACATGAACAGCAAAATGGTGTACACCGTGGTGCTGTCCTGTGTGTAATTGCGAATCTGTTCGGCACGGAACGCCATATCGCCCAGGCTGATTAACGAAACCAGCGCAGTATCCTTAAGGTTTTGTACGGCAAGATTGCCAAAGCTGGGCATCATTTCCGGAATAGCCTGTGGCAGGCTGATAAACCTCAGGGTCTGGCGCGGGGTAAAATCCAGCGCCTTAGCCGCCTCAAATTGCGAGCGCGGCACGGCCTGAAGGGCGCCACGCACAACCTCGGCACCATAGGCCCCGATATTGAAACCAAGGGCGAGCGTACCGGCAACCAGCGGTGCCATGCGAAAGTCCAGACCCAGCGCCTGTCCCAACAGCGGTAGCGCAAAGAACAGCCAGAACAATTGCACCAGCAAAGAGGTGCCGCGAAAAATTTCAACAAAGCAGATTGAGAAGCCGCGATAAAGCCAGTTACCGGACAGCTTGCCGATACCGAACACGAACGCAGTGATCGCCCCCAGTATGGTCGAATAGACTGTCAGTTGAACGGTCACCCACGCTCCCTGCAACAGGGGCGTCAGATATATATTCCAATCCATCGGTCGCCTTTTATTTTTTGGAGATAAGAATGAAGGATGCAAGCGTTTGCCTGCACGAGCCGGTGAGTTTGAGTCCGGCTCAAGTCGCCAGACCAATGATGGGTCCGCGATCGTTCGCGAACCCATATGCGCACGCCACTGGCTTGCGCATAACCGTCAAAAAAGCGAGATCCTGATTACTTTGCGGCGCAAAG
Organism: Advenella mimigardefordensis DPN7; assembly: GCF_000521505.1. Classification (GTDB taxonomy): domain Bacteria; phylum Pseudomonadota; class Gammaproteobacteria; order Burkholderiales; family Burkholderiaceae_B; genus Advenella; species Advenella mimigardefordensis. The sequence continues at coordinate 1,403,485 of NZ_CP003915.1, read as the reverse complement.
CTGTTCTGTGGTCTGTTTATCAGACTCTTCCAGGTCGTGCTCGGTAAAGCCATAATTGGTCAGAATCTGTTTCCACTCGGGTGTTTTCTTGAATTTGGCCAGCTCTTCGTTGACGGCTTTACGCAGATCATCCGAGCCCTGATCAAAGGTGAAACCACCCCAGCTACGAGCAGGCTTGCCATCGATCACCGGATCTTCGAATTTGCCTGCTGCTTCAACTTTATCACTCTTGCCGGCCAGTTCACTCACCGTCAGGCTGGTGGCTGCATACGCCGCAGCACGACCCGTAGATACCGTAGAGATTGCATCGGCATTATTGGAGATGGTCACCATACGGCCGTCATCAACACCCAGCTTTTGCAGCATTTCCAATTGGTCAGCACCGGCCATGATGGCGATTTTCTTGTCTGACTTGCTGAAGTCTTCATATTTGTGCAGATTGTCCGGGTTGCCTTTGGCTACCAGCAGGCCTTCACCATAGGAACTATTTGGCTCAGAGAACGCCACCTGTTGGCAACGCTGTGGCAGGATCGCCATTTCTGCTGCCACCATATCGAACTGGTCGGCTTTAAGACCAGGAATCAGTGAACTGAAGCCTGTAGTGACCCACTTGATTTCCTTGATGCCAAGCTGCTCCATAATATGCTTGGCCACTTCCGGTCCGGCGCCCTTTGCCTCACCAGTGGGATCTACAAAGCCATAGGGTATTTCGTTGGCAACTGCAATTCGCACGACACCTTTGTCTTTAATTTCCTGCAACGTGGCAGCGGATGCCACTGTACCAAAAGCCGCAGCGGTTGCTACAGCGAGAGCCAGCAGGGTTTGAGTTTTGCGCATTCTATTCATCGTTCTACTCCCCTTGAAGTTGATTTATCCTGAAGTTTTTACCTGGAACCGATCCTGATAAAAATTGCATTTGAAATAACTTTCAAACGCAGCCTATCGAGCATTGTCATGCATAAAATTCGTTACATGAAAAGCCAATAGCATGCGTCATGCGGTTATCGCTTCATATATAGAAGTAACATAGATAAATAGTGCAGCACAACCGCAATACTGTAATCTCCTCATATTTTTTACATTCAAAAATGCGTCTTTTATATGAAATATAACCATGGAAAACCCTAGGTTTATTTCATTTGAAATAAATTTTTTCAATGAAATTTCCAGCTTGAAATAATTACTCAATCGGCTGGAAAGCCAGCTATACCGGTCAATGAGATCGCAGTCTGAATTTGCTTTGTGTGTGCGTTAGCGATCAACCCACAACATGCTTGCTTAAATACCCTATTTCTTCAAATACTGCGTTCTTCAGAAATCAATTAATATTTTTTATGCAATATGCAGCGGCGATTCGTAATACTAAACGTTACAGCACATGACACACTGCATCACGGATAGATGCCTGAGTGCTGAACACGATAAAAACCAGTACAACAAAATACGATTTGTGTTTGTACCACCCTTGCCCGTGCCGGTTGCCTGGATTTGAACACAGGAGGAAATCGATGACCGTGACGCCGCCATAGGCAATAAAAGATCTTCGGAAAAGGATTGACAGGGCAGTAATCCGAAATAGTGAATGACTGCTCGCCCAACAGAGGCCAGGATAATCGTAAAATAGCCGATTGAACGCAAGAACACCTTAGACAACCCATCACTCATGTCAGCAGAAACCAGTAAAAGCGCGACTTCCGGCCACACTCCCATGATGCAGCAGTACCTGCGCCTTAAACTTGAGGCCGGTTCCGTACTCCTGTTTTATCGCATGGGCGATTTTTATGAAATGTTCTATGACGATGCCGAGCAGGCCGCCCGACTGCTGAATCTGACGCTTACCAAGCGCGGCACCTCCAACGGCCAGCCGATCCCCATGGCGGGTGTTCCCGTGCATGCGATGGAAACGTATCTGGCACGCCTGGTGGCGATGGGCGAATCAGTCGCCATCTGCGAACAGATTGGTGACCCCGCCACCAGCAAGGGCCCCGTTGAACGCAAGATCGTGCGCATTGTGACACCCGGCACACTGACCGACGAAACCCTGCTGCCCTCAAAACTGGATCGTCCGCTGCTGTCAGTATTTCTGCCGCCTAAAGGCAAGGCACCCAAATATGGTCTGGCATGGCTTAATCTGGCCAGCGGCCAGTTCAGGGTCACCCAGTGCGACAAGGAAGCGCTGGAGTCGGAAATCCACCGTATCGCGCCGGCGGAGATCGTCCATGCCGACTCCTTTGCCCTTGAAACCAAATTCGCGGGGTCAATCAGTCATACCGCCGACTGGCACTATGACCTGAATGATGCCAACACCCTGCTCTGCCAGCATTTTCAGATAGACTCACTGGGCAGCTTCGGTATGACCGATATGCCTGCCGCGATTTGTGCGGCCGGCGCCCTGCTGCGCTATGTGGAACGCACACAAACGCAATCGCTGTCGCACGTTCAGCACATCATGGTGGATCATGCCCTGGATTATCTGGTGCTGGATCCGGTCACACGCAAGAACCTGGAAATTACCGAAACCATCAGCGGCGAAAGCCGGCCCACCCTGTTCTCTTTACTGGATCACTGCGAAACGCCCATGGGCAGTCGTAAATTGCGTCACTGGCTGCATCATCCCCTGCGCGCCAATAGCCAGATCGAAGCACGCCAGACAGCCGTCGCTGCCATGCTGACCGGGCGTCCCGACGGGCCCGTGCATCCGCATATTGCATTGGACAACCTGCGCACCGAACTGAATGCGTTTCCCGATCTTGAACGTATTGCTACGCGCATCGCCCTGCGTTCGGTGCGACCCCGCGAGCTGGCCAGCCTGCGCGATGCGCTGGCACGATTGCCACAATTACAGAGTGTTTTGCGCAATCAACATGCTAATGCAGAACGCCTGGACGTGCTCAATGACGAACTGACACTGGACACACATTTGCATTCATCGCTGCAGGCAGCTGTCGCAGCGGAACCAGCGGCCATGATCCGCGACGGAGGCGTGATTGCTGCCGGTTTTGACGCCGAGCTCGATGAGCTGCGTACGCTGGCCAGCGACAATGGCGCCTTTCTGGTAGAACTGGAGGCTAGGGAACGCGAGCGCAGTGGCATTGCCAATCTGCGCGTGGAGTTCAACCGTGTGCACGGCTTTTTCATTGAAGTGTCCAAGGGACAGGTCGACAAAGTACCCGATGACTACCGGCGCCGCCAAACCCTCAAGAATGTCGAACGTTATATTACGCCGGAACTCAAGGGATTTGAGGACAAGGTGCTGTCGGCCCGCGACCGGGCCTTGTCGCGCGAGAAATGGCTCTACGAGCAGTTGCTCGACACCATGCAGGATTGGGTGCAACCTCTGCAGCGCTGCGCACAGGCCATCGCCGAACTGGATGTTTACCTTGCGCTGGCCAGCCACGCCAGAGATAACGAATGGGTTGCCCCGCAACTTGCCGAACACCCGGTGATCGATATCGAGGCCGGCCGCCATCCGGTGGTGGAGCACACGATCGAGCAGTTCACCCCCAATAGCTGCCTGATGAACCATGACAGACGCATGCTGCTCATTACCGGCCCCAATATGGGCGGTAAATCAACCTATATGCGCCAGACTGCCCTGATCGTGTTGCTGGCACGCATGGGCAGTTTCGTACCGGCAGCGGCGGCGACCATTGGCGTAATTGATCGCATCTTCACCCGTATTGGTGCCGCTGACGATCTGGCAGGCGGCCAGTCCACCTTCATGATGGAGATGACCGAAGCGGCGACCATTCTGGCTGCCAGCACACCCAACAGCCTGGTGCTGATGGATGAGATAGGACGCGGCACGTCAACCTATGACGGCCTGTCACTGGCATGGGCCATTGCCTGCCGGCTGCTGGATCACAACCATGCGCTTACGCTGTTTGCCACCCATTACTTTGAAATTACCCGTCTGCCTGATCTGAACCCGTCCGCCATCAATGTGCACCTTGCCGCCACCGAGGCGGCCAGCGGCATTGTGTTTCTGCATGAAGTTCAGGAAGGCCCGGCCAGTCGCAGCTACGGCATCCAGGTTGCACAGCGCGCCGGCCTGCCCGTGGCAGTCATCCGTCAGGCCAAAAAGGAACTGGATCGTCTGGAAAGCCAGGCTGGCGACATCTCGCAATTGAATCTGTTTACCGCCACCCACGAAGCCGATGACCAGCAGAGCGACAACGCGCTGGAGCTGACGGCCTTTCGCGATGCCTTGCAGGAACTGGACCCCGATAATATGAGTCCGCGCGAAGCGCTGGACGCCCTGTATAAACTGCATAACCGCTTTGGCGGAGAATCATGACAACCATTGACATTAACGCACCCTTAACATTGCTGGGCGGGCGCAGTCCCGCCGAGTTTATGCGGACCTACTGGCAAAAGAAACCGTTACTGATCAGACAGGCCATCCCGGGGTTTACCAGCCCCGTGCCGCCAGCCGGATTGAAGAAGCTCGCAAAACGCGATGATGCAGAATCACGCCTGATCTGGCAGGAAAATGACGAATGGAATATGGAAAATGGCCCATTCGCACGCTTTCCCAAGGTAGCTGAGCCCAACTGGTCCTTACTGGTGCAAAGCGTGGATCTGCATGACGATGCCACGGCGGCGCTGATGCAGCAGTTCCGTTTTATTCCTGATGCCCGTCTGGACGATATCATGATCAGCCTGGCTTCCCGTAACGGCGGGGTTGGCCCGCATTTTGACAGCTACGACGTTTTCCTGCTGCAAGGTCGTGGCCAGCGACGCTGGCGCATCAGTCAGCAAAAAGACCTGTCGCTGGTTCCCGACATTCCCTGCAAGATTCTGCAGCACTTTGCACCGGAAGACGAGTTTGTGCTGGAACCGGGCGATATGCTTTATCTGCCGCCGCACATTGCTCATGACGGCATCTCCGAATCAGACGAGTGCATTACCGTCTCCATCGGCTTTCGGGCGCCGTCCCTGGCGGTGCTTGCCCGCGGATTGCTGGAAGTGGCAGCCGATCAGCTGAGCGCCCGTCACGGACTGGGCTTCGGCCCCTATTCCACCCCGGAATTACCGGGCCCCGATCTGACGGGCATGTTTCAGGATAAGAAATTGGCCGCCACCACGGAACCGGCCGCCCTGCCGGACGAACTGATCCGCAGTGCGCTGGCAGCCGTACAGAAAATTACATTCAACGAACGCATGGCCGCACGTTTTCTGGGCTGCTGGCTGACTGAACCCAATGCCCTGGCGGTATTTCCCATTGCAGAGGATATGGTCGATCTGGAAGATGTGATCGAGGGCAACGGCAGGCTGGTGCTGGATCGCCGCAGCCGCATGATCTACCGTGGCGCGGACCTGTTCATCAACGGCGAAGCCCTGGTGCAGAAGACAAACGCCACGCTAAAAAAACTGGCCGACACCCGCGTATTGACCAGCGCCGATCTGAAAAAAGCCAGCGCCTCCACGCTCACCCTCTTGCAGGAATGGCTGGACGACGGCTGGCTAATCGCACAATAGCCATATGTAAAAAACCCGGCAATCGCTTGCCGGGTTTTCTTTTACAGAACACGCTATTTGCAATCACTGCCTGATTACATTCTTTCAGCCAGAACCGTCAGAATACGGCGCGCAGTTGCACTATTGTCGGCTTGCCCCTGTTCGTTGCGAACCGTCACGATAGACTGACTGGAGTCGGACGTGACCACGATCGTATAAGGCAATGGCGTCAGATTACCTTTATCGCCCCACAAACGACTAATAAAGTTGGAAGACTGACGCTTCTCACCAGTATCGGTATCCAGATAACGAACAGTATAGGTACCGGCTTGCGGGTCACGATTATCCACGGTGAAACCAGCCGAATTGATCGCGGCGCCTACCTGATTGTAGGCCTGGCTCTGGCCCATTTGCAGCGGCAGTGCTGCCACATCGGCCATCACAACAGGATGTGTTGGCGCAGCAGCAGCGGCGGCAGTCTGACGTACCTGCGCTTCAGCCTGCTGTTTGGTTGCTCCCAGGAAAACCATCAAGCGCGACAGCATCGCAGCGTTCAGACCTGGATCTTCCTTGGCAGGCAGCCACTTGAATGACGTACCGTCCCGATCCATGGGGGTTTCAACCATACGCTCGTGACTGATGAACACAAGCGTTTTACCATTGGAGCGTTCCAGACGCGTACGGAAGCGCTCACGCTCGCCGCTGTCTTCAACCATATTGATGATGGCGCCTAATGCCCGGTTCAGCAGGTTGCCTGGAATTTTTGCACGATTCTCGGCCCAGTCGGTTTCAATCAGACCGGCCTGGGGATTATCGCGATTGATTGTAAAGCCTGAATCAACCCAGAAGTCGATCAGTTTCGGATACACACGCCCTGCTTCCTGGCTCACCTCCAGCCAACGGTTGGCACCCGAGCTCTGAATTTTCAGCCCTGCTGTTTCAGGCAGAACCGATGCGCCGGATGCCGCATCGCGATTGGCCTGAGCGACGGCTTTGTTATATTCATTGGCCGAGGCATAACCACCTGGCGGTTTGTACGAGGGATTAATCTGTGCCGAGGAGAGATCTGGCGGCAGGCTTAGCGGATCACCTCTCACGGTACTTTTATAGTCCACCTGCTCGGTATCACCCATGACTTCGTCCATGACATTACAACCGGACAGCAGAGTAAGTGACAGTAAACCAGATACTGCAAGAAAGCGTGCATTCATACGCATATTCTCAATCCTATATTATTTGACCAGCCCGAGATCTTTCAGGGCGGTCAGAACAGTTTCATGATGCTGGGCGCCCAGATCACACATTGGGAGCCGATAGCCGGCCTGGATCAGACCCATTTGTACAAGCGCCCATTTGACCGGAATGGGGTTGGCTTCGACAAACAGCACTTTATTGACACGTGCCAGTTTCGCATTGAGTTCACGAGTACGCGCCACATCGCCAGTCCTGGCCGCCAGACACAGCTCGTGCATCAGCGCAGGCGCGATATTGGCCGTGACCGAAATATTGCCGTTGCCGCCCAGCAGAATCAGTGCCGCTGCAGTTGGATCGTCGCCGCTGAATACCTGAAAGTATTCCGGTTTATCCCGAAGCAACAAGCCCAGGCGCGCAATATCAGCCGTGGCATCCTTAATGCCGATGATCCCCTGAACGTGCGCCAGTCGCAGGATCGTGTCGTTGGACAGATCGGCAACCGTGCGACCTGGCACATTGTACAGCATGATAGGCAGACCACCTTCGCGGGCGATTGCCTCAAAATGCCGGAACAGACCTTCCTGAGTAGGCTTATTGTAGTAAGGCACGACTGACAGACCGGCGTCGGCACCCACTTCCCTGGCCTTTTGGGTCAGATGAACCGCTTCTGCGGTTGAGTTTGCGCCTACTCCTGCAATAACCGGAATTCGCCCGGCCGTATGCTCCACCGCAACCCGGATAAGCTCAGTGTGTTCAGTTACATCTACGGTAGGCGATTCGCCGGACGTGCCCACAACCACCAGACCGTCAGACCCTTCCTGGATATGCCAGTCGATCAGCTTCTTGTATGCGTCGTAATCAATATCCCCATTGGGTTGCATTGGAGTCACAAGCGCAGGAAAACTGCCAGTGAATACAGGATACGAAGAACTGTCGACCGCCATGATAGAAACGTCCAGAAAAGGTTGATATTAAATGCCTAGCTATAGCTAATTCGGTAGTTTAATTGAAATGCATAAAATTAATAGAAAATTTAATGACAATTCCGTAAAACGCGTTTCAATTGACATCTGCCGCCTATAGGCGAGCGGATGCAACACGGTCGTCTCGCCCGAGGTCGTCATGTCACCGCCCCCGGAAACCACAAACCTACTCGGACAGGCCAATTGTTGCCGGATCCCCTGTTCCCCGGCGGATAACCGAGGGGGTTGCCGTGGTGAGGTCTATCACCGTGGTTGGCTGGGTCGGGCACGACCCGCTGGCAATGACGCCTGCCAGCGCATGGCCATAACGATCGGTGATTTCATCGGGGTCGTTCAGCGGCATATCGTCACCTTCCGGAATCAGAGAAGTGGACAATAACGGCGCCCCCAGCTCCTCTATCAGCATCAGCGTGACCGGATGATCCGGAACGCGAATACCGATGGTCTTGCGCGAAGGATGCGACACCCGCCGGGGTACGTCTTTGGTCGCTTCAAGGATGAAAGTCCAGGGCCCGGGGGTTGCATTTTTCAGCAAGCGGTATTGCGCATTATCCACTTTGGCGAATTTGGCGATTTCCGCCAGGTCCCGCACCAGCAGCGTCAGGTGATGGCGTTCGTCCAGACCGCGCAGGCGGCGCAAACCGTCCGCAGCCGTTTTGTCGTCAAGACGAGCCACCAGCGCGTAGCTGGAATCGGTGGGAATGGCCAGTAAACGGCCATTATCCAGCAATTGTGCCGCCTGTTTGAGCAGGCGTGGCTGCGGATTGACCGGGTGTACATCAAAAAGTATCGACATAGTTATTATTTCACTTTGTGGCTGGCTATGCGCCTATTGTAGCGAATTGAGTGACATAGGGTGCCTGTTCGGGTTAGAATCACGGGCTAGGTTGTCTCCGTAGCTCAACTGGATAGAGCACCCGCCTTCTAAGCGGGTGGTTGTGGGTTCAAGTCCCGCCGGAGGCACCAAAATCAATTTGTGGCTGTTAAATATAATACTAAAATAGCCGTTATTTCGGTTTTTTCCCGAATCACGAAACGCCCTGAACATGCCGGCACTACCTAACAATACGCTTGGCAATGTTGCTCGTGCCGATTTTACACTGTCGAAAACAATACCTGTCAATAACGACTCAGGTGATATGCGCTCCCCGCGTTTCCACATAAACGGCGTACAACGACTGACTGGCGGTCATAAAAAGCCTGTTCCTCTTGGCTCCACCAAAACATAGATTGGAGCAGATTTCCGGCAAACGGATTTGCCCGATACGCACGCCGTCGGGCGCGAAAATATGCACACCGTCGTAACCCTCTCCTCCCCAGCCGGCGCTGGCCCAGATATTACCGTCTTCGTCACAGCGAATACCGTCTGCTGAGCCTGACTTACCTTCAAACTCCATCGTCGCAAAGGTGCGGGGATTAGTCAGTTTGGCACCATCTATATCAAAGACCCAGATCTGATTCTTTTCTGAAGGATAGTGTGAGTTTCCGGTATCCGCAACGTAGAGCTTGCGGTAGTCCGGGCTAAAACACAGGCCGTTGGGTTTAAATGGCTGATCGGCCACTTTGGTTATGGCTCCGGTTTGCGCGTCAATCCGATAGATCGCCTCCTTCTGTATCGGGCTCACTGAATCGGCGCTGGACGGATGTCGGTGGCCTTCATATTCCATCAGAGCACCATAGCCCGGATCGGTAAACCAGATCGAACCGTCATTCGGATGCACCACAATATCGTTCGGCGCATTCAGGCCTTTATTGTCAAAACTGTCGGCAAGCACCGTCACCTGGCCATTGTGTTCATAACGGACAACACGACGCTCGCCATGTTCGCAAGCCACTTGCCTGCCCTGAAAGTCGAAGGTGTTGCCGTTAGAATTGCCTGACGGTGAGCGAAAACCGCGCCCTACATGCCCGTCTTCTTCAGACCAGCGCAGTTGTTCGTTGTTGGGAATATCACTCCATATCAGATAGCGACCCACTGCATTCCAGGCGGGACCTTCGGCCCATTGCATACCGGTATGCAGTCGCATGATGGCTGCGTTGCCCAGCTTGTATTTGAAGCGCTTGTCGAGCACGACAATATCAGGATCCGGATAACGTATCGGTTCTGCCTGTGGACCGAAATTGCGTGCTATTGCTGGTCTGGCAGCAACAGTGGAGGCGAGCACCGTTGCTGTCGTTGCCGTGGCAGCAGCAAGAAACCCCCGACGGCTCATGGCAGTACCCGATATATTTGAACGTGTTGCGTGACCGTCCGCCGTTGCATTGCACTGTTCCAATTGCGTTTGTCTCATTGATACTTCTCCTCTTGGTAAATACTGATACACACGTTGGCATTGCATACTGCCGTTTTCTTTCTTATCAAATATTTTTTGTGTCTGGATAATCGGATGGAATTCGCACCTTATACACTACAAATACGGCGTAGCCAGCCAGATCAGTTTATTCCTGAGAATCGCCAGCAGGCCCTGCTTACGCAAGGCCTCTACGGTCAAGCGCTCGCCGTGGGCAATTTCGTTATCGATGGCGCCATTAATCCAACCGGCCAGGCGCCGATCGTACACCTCGATATCGATTTCGAAATTAAGTCGCAAACTGCGTGAGTCCCAGTTGGACGATCCGATCAGCGACCAGCTGTCATCCACAGTCATCAGCTTGGAGTGATCAAAATTGCCGGACCCTTTCCATACCCGGCAGCCGGTCTCAATCATCTGATCAATCTGCGCCATCATGGCGTATTGAACCAAACGCAGATTATTCCTGCCCGGGATCACAATATCCACTTGCACCCCGCGCCTGGCGGCGGTGGTGAGCGCTCCAATCAGAACCTGATCTGGCAGAAAATACGGCGACTGAATCCGGATCCGCTGTTGGGCAACGGCGCAGGCAGCCAGCAAGACTTTGTGGGTACTTTCGATTTCACGATCCGGGCCGGAAGGAACGCAACGCGCGGCCATATCGGCGGGCATAAAGGCCGCTTCGGCCGCGACCCACTCGCTTAGCTTCAGCTGTTCGCCAGTGGAAAACAGCCAGTCATGACAAAAAATCACCAGCAACTGCGCCACAATCGGACCACGCACCTGGAAATGAATATCACGTGCAGTCTCGTCACGTGTGATTTCAGTCAGAAATTCTTCACGAATATTCATGCCGCCAGCAAAGCCGTATTCGCCATCGACCACCAGAATTTTACGGTGGCAACGCATGTTGGCATATGGCATGCGCCAGGTGACGGCGTTGGTTTCGAACAGTTCCACCATGACGCCCTGCTGTCTTAAGCGATTCACGATGGTAGGATGAGAGTAGCGCACGCCGATGGAATCAATCAGTATCCGAACCCGAACACCGCGCTGGAATGCAGCAATCAGACTGTCGGCAAAGCGATGCCCGACAATATCATTATCGAAAATATAGGTTTGCAACACGACCGAGTCTGTCGCCGCGTCAATCGCCGCCAGCATGGCCGGATATGCCTGGTCTCCGCCGTTGAGCGGAATGATTTCATTACCACCACACAAGGGGAAACGGGTGACGGTGTCGCTGGCTTTTTTCAGCGATAAACACTGAGGAGCGGCATGACGCGCAAGATCACTGACCGTGACGGCGGTGTGGTCGGCGACCTCCTTTAGCAGCCTGTCCCGATGGGACCTGATCCGGGTGTGCCGGATGCGGTTGATGCCCACAATAAAATACAGAATCGGCCCCAGAAAGGGAGAAAACAGCACGACGCCGACCCACGCAATCGCGGCGCGAACATCACGCTTGGTCAGCGCGATATGAACCGCTGCCGAAACGCTGAGAACCACACTTGCTGCGAAAATCAGATGTGTTTGATATTCAACCAGAAATTCCCACAGAGAAGACATCACAAAGACACCCGCTTACCTTCATAACGACTAAAAAGACAACAATATAGCGTGTTGCGCCAGTTTTATCTTGTATATTGAATATATACTTGCTATACTCTCATGCTTACTCGGATGGTGACTGTAGCTCAGTTGGTAGAGTCCCGGATTGTGATTCCGGTTGTCGTGGGTTCGAGCCCCATCAGTCACCCCAGTACTATTTTTATGAATCAATGCCTTTGATAAATGTCCAGGCATACGAACTCGTTACATTAGAACAGAAAAACAATAATTAAAATTCGTGGCATTGTAACACCACATAATTCAGCTCCCTGACTGCCCCAATCCTTAACTGAAACGCACCTCAACATTGATGGGCTCTGATTCTTGCGCCCCGTCAATTGACGCAAAGGAGCCCTGCCGGGAATAAGCAGGGTGGACAGTTATGTCGTCGTAATACGCGCAAGGCTATTGCAGAGGTAGGGGGTGACTGTGCTTTATTGCCAATTGAATATTAGTGACATTTTGTAACGCAATTTTCTTTAATCTTTAAAAGAGTAGCTTCAAGCTCTGTCTCGTTTTGGAAGGCTTTCTTGTTGCAAATCTCGTTTTCTTATTAGGGGCGATGTATGAGATCACGAACCATGCGCAAAGCAGCTAAGGTGCTTCGGACGTTACCTGATCTTTTCACGCTGCAACCTTCTCCTGACTATCAAAAGCTAACTTCTCACAGTGCCGCAGAGTTAACAAGAAAAATGCGCGAACGATCTGAGCGCCAAATGATGAAGGCATTTGAAAGCGCAAATTTGATGATCAAACGTGCGGAGAAATTCTTAGTCACACAGCTCACTACTCATCACGCGGCCGACGATTCAATTTCCACACCGATACCGCTGCAGCAATAAAAAAAGACACTAACAGGCCGGCACAGGCAGCCACTACAAAATTGCCAAGAAAAATCCAGAATATAACGCTCAGCAACATGCCAAGCGCGAACGGCCTGGCACCCAGAGCAGAGATGAAGTTTTCCAGTTTCGACAACACGCCTTTCACTTTTCTTTCCCGATTCTTGCGCTTTGTTGCGCACACGACTAACATGATTCTAGGATATACCCTAATGCGGGTTATTTTTGTTTCGCTGTAGCTGAAAATGCCTTAACTTTACGTTAACGTCAATTAAAGAATTTGCCTGCTGACTTTTACTTCCGGTGACTCCGCTGCAACTCCGGGCTCACATTGGCAGGCAGACATGATGAGTTGCAGCAAGAGTCAGCTGCCATTCATCAGGACGATATAGCATCGCCCCGAAAGGCGGTGAACATTCCAGGCCGTTGTTCATACCGTTCACAAGACGGCAGTGACAATGTCAGGGAATCATGCGCATATAAGCATATGGACCATATCGGAGACAAAAGTATGAATGCCCCACTACCCAAAGTGGCACAGGATGCCCTGAAGAATACCACCATTGACGACAAATATAGCCTGGAAAGAGGCCGCGTCTATATGAGTGGCACCCAGGCGCTGGTGCGTCTGCCCATGTTGCAGAAAGACCGTGACCGACGCGTCGGCCTTGATACCGGCGGATTCATTTCCGGCTACCGCGGCTCTCCCCTGGGCAATCTGGACTTAAGCCTGTGGAAGGCAAAGAAATACCTCGCTGAACATGAGATTTCATTCCAGCCTGGCGTGAACGAAGAGCTTGGTGCCACTGCGGTATGGGGTTCACAACAGGTTAATCTGTTTCCCGGCGCCACCAAACAAGGCGTATTTGCGATGTGGTATGGCAAAGGACCGGGCCTGGATCGTTCCATGGATGTCTTCAAGCACGCCAACTCGGCCGGTTCCAGCCAGTTTGGCGGCGTACTGCTGCTGGCAGGCGATGATCATGCCGCCAAATCGTCCACCGTCGCCTATCAGTCCGAGCATAACCTGCAATCTGCCGGCATTCCCGTGCTCTACCCCAGCAATGTGCAGGAATACCTGGACTTTGGCGTGCATGGCTGGGCCATGAGCCGCTATTCAGGCCTGTGGGTAGCCATGAAATGTGTGACCGACGTACTTGAGTCCAGCTCGTCCGTTGAACTGGATCCGGATCGCGTTCAGACGATTACGCCATCGGATTTTGAGATGCCCGAAGGCGGCCTGTCCATTCGCTGGCCCGACCCGCCGCTGGACCAGGAAGCCCGGCTCAACAACTATAAATTCTACGCAGCACTGGCCTACGTGCGGGCCAATAAGCTGGACAAGATCATTTTTGACTCACCCAGAGCCCGGTTCGGCATTATGACGGCCGGCAAAGCGTATCTGGACGTACGCCAGGCGCTGACCGACCTCGGACTGGATGAGCAAACCTGTGCCGACATCGGCATCCGCCTGTACAAGGTGGGCTGCGTGTGGCCGCTGGAAGCGCAAGGCGCCCGACACTTTGCGCAAGGGCTGGATGAAATTCTGGTGGTTGAAGAAAAGCGCCAGATCATGGAATACGCACTGAAGGAAGAACTGTATAACTGGCGCGACGATGTTCGCCCCGACGTTTACGGTAAATTTGATGCGCGCGACGATGGCGGCGGCGAATGGTCAGTCCCGCGCGGCAAGTGGCTGCTGCCGGCCAATTACGAACTGTCCCCTGCCATTATTGCCAAGGCCATTGCCAAGCGCCTGGAAAAACATGCGCTGCCCGACGACGTGCGCGCCCGCATTCAGGCCCGCATCGCCATTATTCAGGCTAAGGAACAGGACGCCAAACGCCCGGTTGTGGTACAGGATCGCAAACCCTGGTTCTGTTCCGGCTGCCCTCATAATACGTCCACGCGCGTACCGGAAGGTTCACGAGCCGTGGCCGGTATTGGCTGCCACTATATGACGATCTGGATGGATCGCAGCACCGATACCTTTACGCAGATGGGCGGCGAAGGCGTACCATGGATCGGCCAGAAAGATTTTACGAGCACCAAGCATATTTTCGCCAATCTGGGGGACGGTACTTACTTTCACTCAGGCATTCTGGCGATCCGCGCCTCGATTGCGGCCAAGGTTAACATTACCTACAAAATTCTGTACAACGATGCCGTTGCCATGACAGGCGGACAGCCGGTAGATGGCACGCTGACGGTGCCACAAATCAATGCCCAGCTGCATGCAGAAGGCGCCACCCGTATCGTGATCGTCAGTGACGAACCGGAAAAATACAAAGGCGTCAGCCTTATTGGCAATCCCGATGTCTTCCACCGCGACTCGCTCGATGACGTACAACTGCAATTGCGCGATACCGAAGGCACAACCATCCTGATCTACGACCAGACCTGCGCAACCGAGAAGCGCCGGCGTCGCAAACGCAATGCCTATCCCGACCCGGATCGACGCGTCTTCATCAATGAAGCAGTCTGTGAGGGTTGTGGTGACTGCGGGGTCAAGTCAAACTGCCTGTCCGTCGAACCGGTTGATACGCCGATGGGCAGCAAGCGCCGTATCAACCAGTCTTCCTGCAACAAGGATTACTCCTGCCTTAACGGATTCTGCCCCAGCTTTGTGACGGCGGAAGGCGCCAAGGTACGCAAACCCCAGACAGCCACACTTTCTTTCGAGAAGATAGAAGCCGATATCCCAGTGCCGGCACAGCCTGTCATCGAGCGCTCGTACAACATTCTGGTGCCCGGCGTAGGCGGTACCGGGGTGGTGACCATTGGTGCCCTGTTGGGCATGGCTGCTCACCTGGAACAAAAAGGCGTTAACGTACTGGACATTACCGGACTGGCACAAAAAGGCGGCGCGGTCGTCAGCCACGTGCAAATCGGTTACCAGCCGGCAGACCTGCATTCAACCCGTATTGGCATGGGCGAAGCCGATCTGATTATTGGCTGTGATGCCATTGTGGCTGCATCGCGCGAGATTACCTCCAAAACCCGTAAGGGCATCACGGTAGCCGCCATCAATAGCGCCAAAGTACCAACAGCGGAAATTTTCCAGGACCCCAAATGGCAATTTCCTTCGGTCGCAACCGAACAGGATATGCAGGATCTGCTGGGCCGGGACAAATGTGATTTTCTGGACGCCAATGGCTATGCGGTTGCGCTACTGGGCGATGCAATTTTCGCCAACCCGCTGATGCTGGGTTACGCCTGGCAAAAAGGCTGGATTCCGCTGCACCACGAAAGCCTGGAGCGCGCCATCGAACTCAATGGCGTTGCCATTGAGAAGAACCTGGCTGCCTTTGAATGGGGACGCTATCTGGCCCACCACGGCTTGCAGTCTATACCGTTAGGCAACAGCAAACGCACGGCGCGTCACGAGAACCTGATCAGCATGCCCGAGAGTATCGACACACTGATCAAGCGTCTTGAGCAGCACCTAACAAATTACCAGAACAGCCGGTATGCACAGCGCTTTACCCAGGCGGTCGCACGGATTCGCGAGACGGAAAAAGCCGGCGGCTTTGGCGGCCATACGCTCACCGAAGCGGTAGCGCGCAATCTGGCAAAGCTAATGAGCTATAAGGACGAGTACGAGGTGGCGCGCCTGTATACGGAACCGGCCTATTTTGATCAGTTGCGGGCGCAGTTTGAAGGAGAACCGGGTCGTGACTATGCGCTGCATGTACATCTGGCGCCACCCGCTTTCAGCAAGAAAGACAAAAAGGGCCATCTGATCAAGAAGAAATACGGTCCCTGGATGATGCAAGCCTTCAGGCTATTGGCGCGCTTCAAGTCACTGCGTGCCACGGCACTCGATCCGTTTGGCCGCACCGAGGAACGACGTGCCGAGCGGGCCCTGATTGACGAGTATTTCGCATTACTGGATGAAATCAATCAGAGCCTGAGTGACACCAACTACGATGCGGCAGTTGCGCTGGCTCGCCTGCCCGACGATATCCGTGGCTATGGTCACGTCAAAGAGGCAAATATGCAAAAGGCAGCGGCGCGCCGAGTGCAACTGCTCGAAGCCTATCGCCGCACCGCATTAAGCAAGGCAGCATAACGGCATCAAGAGCGGGCGCTGCTCTGCCCCGCTCCTGATCGCGTGCAAGCCGATTCGAAACTTTGGTGCACACCGCTTTAACGCCAGAAGTTACAAAGCAACCGTGGTTCCTCACTATAATAGATGGTTTGATAACCCATTTCGGAGCCACTATGAAAACCAAGTCCGTACTCGAACAGGAAGACGTTCAGAAAATCATCGATGCAGCGGCCGCGCATGCCAGCAAAAACAACTGGGCCGTTACCATCGCCGTGACTGACGATGGCGGCCATCTGCTGGCCCTGAAACGCCTTGACGGCGCGGCCCCGGTCTCCGCTCATATTGCCCCCGCCAAAGCGCATGCTGCAGCGCTGGGTCGCCGTGAAACCAAAGGCTACGAAGAAATGATCAATAACGGTCGCTACGCATTCCTGTCTGCACCCGCTATTTCTGGCATGCTCGAGGGCGGCGTTCCGGTTATCGTGGATGGCCAGACCATTGGCGCCGTTGGCGTATCGGGCGTTCAGGCCAGCCAGGATGCAGAAACAGCCCTCGCCGGCATCGCCGCGATTACAGGCTGATTCAACCTGGCACCTGTACCGCCGGCTGGTTGCGTCACGCATTTGCTAGCCGCCGGCGGGCACCATGGCGTCGCCCATGGGCCTAGGCTTGCTGTGCTGGAGCGATCATAACGCCCCATAATGAAGCAAAAAAGCGAAAACGCACCAAATAAACCCATTTTATTTATATGGTTCAGTAAAATGCGCCAAAATAAATCAGGGCAATCACCTAGATAGTGCGATTTTCGCTGCGCTGCACATAATATAGCGGTATCATATTCACCCCTCGCATAACAATCATTGCGCACCCCGCTGTTTTCGCCCTGCCGCTTTTGCGTGCCGGGCAAACCCCGCGCGCATCGTTGGCCTGCGTCCCTGCAACCCCTAACCCGCTCATTACATTCAACACATATGACATATATTGATACGACGCTGGCCCGTCTGGCCAAATCCAGCCCATCGCAATCGGAGTTCTATCAGGCAGTGCAGGAAGTGCTGGAATCACTTTCGCCGCTGTTCGAAAAAGAAAAGCACTATCTGGATCAGAACATCATTGAACGTATCGTTGAGCCTGAGCGTCAGATCATGTTTCGGGTTACCTGGGTAGACGACAAAGGCAAAATCAACGTCAACAAGGGCTACAGAATCGAATTCAATTCTGCCATCGGCCCCTACAAGGGAGGCCTGCGCTTCCACCCCAGCGTGTCGGCCAGCATTATCAAGTTTCTGGGCTTTGAGCAAACGTTCAAGAACGCGCTCACGGGTCTGGCCATCGGCGGCGGTAAAGGCGGCAGCGATTTTGACCCTAAAGGCAAGTCCGACAATGAAATCATGAGCTTCTGCCAGGCCTTTATGTCAGAACTCTACCGTCATATCGGCCCCACCATCGACGTACCTGCCGGCGATATTGGCGTGGGTGCCCGCGAAATCGGCTATCTTTTCGGTCAATACAAACGCCTGACCGGCCGCTATGAAGGCGTACTTACAGGCAAGCGTATTCCCTGGGGCGGCTCACTGGTACGCACCGAAGCGACCGGCTATGGCGCGGTGTACTTTGCGCAGAACATGCTGCAAAACGCCGGCGACCACCTGGATGGCAAGATCTGCGCCGTATCAGGCGCCGGCAACGTAGCCATCTACACGATCGAAAAACTGTATCAGCTGGGCGCCACGCCAGTAACCTGCAGCGACTCACGCGGCATGATCTATCACAAATCCGGTATCAATCTGGAAACGCTCAAGCAGCTCAAGGAAACGCAGCAGGCACCGCTGGAAAAATATCTGGACGTGCATCCGGATGCCGTTTACAAGGCAGTGGCCGACTATGCTGCAGGCCGCAACGAGGTCTGGTCTGTTCCCTGCGATCTGGCCTTCCCCAGCGCAACCCAGAACGAACTGAATCAGGCCGACGCGCTGGCATTGCTCGCCAATGGCTGCAAACTGGTTGCAGAAGGCGCCAACATGCCATCCACACCTGAAGCTGTAGAAGAGTTTCTCAAAGCACGTATCCATTACGCACCAGGCAAGGCTGCCAACGCCGGCGGCGTTGCTACCAGCCAGTTGGAAATGGCACAAAATGCTGCCATGATTCAGTGGAGTTTTGACGAGGTTGACTTGCGTCTGAAAAACATCATGAAGAATATTTTCACCAACGCATGGGAAACGGCAGACGAATTCAACCAGCCAGGCAATCTGGTGCTCGGCGCCAATATTGCAGGCTTCCGTAAGGTTGCAGATGCCATGATTGACCAGGGCGCCGTCTAACCCGCCCGCCGAACCAACCGCAGGCAGCACCTGCTGCTTTCGGTTGCGCTGAACAGGCAATAAAAAAACCGATCAACTCAGAGTGATCGGTTTTTTTATTGCCTGACAAATCCGCCAACAACAAGGCCAACAGTAAACTGACCTGACCCGTGCTGCAGCGCTCCGCCAGAACAGCGTATTGCCTCTGTTGAAGCAATACGTAATGCAGTACAACTTATTCTGCAGGCTTGTCAGACTGCTCGCCAGCTTCTGCAGGTGCATTTTCCTGTGCACCTTCCAGTCCGCCCAGGGCTTTGGCTGACAAACGCAGACGACCGCGATCATCCGCCTCAATAACCTTGACCTTGACTTTCTGTCCGACTGACAGCACATCATTGATGTTGGCAATGCGGTAGTTGGCGATTTCAGAAATATGCAGCAAGCCGTCACGACCTGGCAGAATCTGTACGATACCGCCGAAGTCCAGCAAACGCTGTACCGTGCCTTCGTAAACCTGACCCACCTCAACCACAGCAGTCAGCTCGGCGATACGGCGTTCCGCTTCTTTAGCCTGCTCCAGATCGGCGCTGGAAATGGTAACAACACCCTCATCGCTGATATCGATATGGCAACCGGTTTCTTCTGTCAGCGCACGAATCGTGGCGCCGCCCTTACCAATCACGTCACGGATTTTTTCCGGATTGATTTTCATGGACAACATGCGTGGTGCAAAAGTAGACAATTCCTGGCGTGAACCGGTAAGCGCTTCGGTCATTTTGCCCAGGATATGCATACGGCCGTCGCGGGCCTGAGCCAGCGCAACCTGCATGATTTCCTTGGTAATACCCTGAATTTTGATATCCATTTGCAAAGCAGTAATACCATTTTTGGTACCTGCCACTTTGAAGTCCATATCGCCCAGATGATCTTCATCACCCAGAATATCGGTCAGCACAGCGAACTTGCCGCCGTCCTTGATCAGGCCCATGGCCACACCCGCCACGTGATCTTTAACAGGCACACCGGCATCCATCATCGCCAGTGAGCCACCGCAAACGGAAGCCATGGATGAAGAACCGTTGGACTCTGTAATTTCAGATACGATACGAATGGTGTACTGGAAGTCTTCGTGCGCAGGCAGTGTAGACACGAGTGCGCGCTTGGCAAGACGGCCATGGCCGATCTCACGGCGTTTTGGCGCACCGAAACGACCGGTTTCACCCGTTGCAAACGGAGGCATATTGTAGTGAAGCATGAAACGATCGCGGTGCTCGCCCATAACCGAGTCAATGATTTGTTCGTCCTGCTTGGTGCCCAGCGTGGCGATCACCAGCGCCTGCGTTTCACCACGAGTGAACAGTACGCTACCATGAGTACGTGGCAACACGCCCAGGCGGATAGAGATAGGACGTACCGTACGGGTGTCACGACCGTCAATGCGGGGTTCACCGGCCAGGATCTGACCACGAACAATCTTGGATTCCAGATCAAACAGAATATTGTCTACTGCAACGCCGTCGGGGGCAGGCTGACCAGCCTGCTCTGCCTGTTCAGCCAGCGTTTGCTTAACCGCAGCAGTCACTTCACGCAGCTTTGTTGTACGTTCCTGTTTCTGGCGAATTTCATAGGCGCTTTTCAGGCCGGCTTCGGCAGCGGCGGTAACCGCAGCAATCAGCGCTTCGTTTTTGGCTTCAGGCTGCCAGTCCCACTCGGGTTTACCAGCTTCGGCGACCAGATCGTGGATAGCGTTAATGGCTGCCTGCATTTGCTCGTGGCCATATACGACGCCACCCAGCATCACCTCTTCGGACAGCTGCTGGGCTTCAGACTCAACCATCAGCACCGCATTTTCAGTACCGGCAACCACCAAGTTCATTTCTGAATCAGCCAGTTGGTCCTGCGTTGGGTTCAGCAGATACTGACCGTTTTTATAGCCAACACGTGCAGCACCAATAGGGCCATCAAATGGAATGCCAGAGACAGCCAAAGCGGCAGAACTGGCGATCAATGCAGCGATATCAGGATCGATCTGCGGATCAACCGACAGCACGTGAACAATCACCTGCACTTCATTGTAGAAGCCTTCAGGAAACAGCGGACGCAGCGGACGGTCGATCAGGCGTGACGTCAGTGTTTCTTTTTCTGTCGGTTTACCTTCGCGTTTGAAAAAACCACCGGGAATACGACCGGCAGAATAGGTTTTCTCTACATAATCGACGGTAAGCGGGAAAAAATCCTGGCCGGGTTTGGCATTTTTTGCAGCAACAACGGTGGCCAGCACCACACTATCACCCATTGAAGCCACAACGGCGCCTGAAGCCTGACGAGCGATTTCGCCGGTTTCCAGTACAACTGTCTGATCGCCATACTGAAACGACTTGGTCACTTTGTTAAACATTTTTCAATCCTTACAATAAAGCCGGAATGATCTGTCCGTTTTCAGCCGTACACCACGATTCTGTGTACGCGTCCAAATCCGTTCCGGCACAATAAAAAAAACCGTGCCAGGCGCCAGCCTGGCGCTCTGCACGGTTTTGTGTTGGGCGCAAACCCAATATCACTTACGCAGACCGAGTTTTTCGATGAGTGAGCGGTAAGCGTCAGGGTTACGACCTTTCAGGTAGTCGAGCAGTTTACGGCGACGGCTGACCATGCGCAGCAAACCACGACGAGAGTGGTGGTCTTTCATGTGTTCTTTGAAATGACCGGTTAATTCATTGATACGGGCGGTCAGCAATGCAACCTGCACTTCGGGAGAACCTGTATCGCCCTGAGCGCGACCGTATTGAGCAACAATTTCAGATTTTTTGATATCAGCAACTGACATATTAAATAAGCCTCATGAACTGGCGGTAAAACCGAGGCGCTTTACCGTGACGTATTAAAAATAAAATATTAGATAATTTCCCGACCGAACCACCTTAGGCGTAAAAGATAGCCGGGCAAAAGACAATGGTAAATCCCACATACCCGACCCCACATACCCGTTTAATCTGTCCCCACGCGAATTTACACGCTACAATGAACAGACGACACGTCATGCAGGGTTGCACTTGTCTTTCAGTCAAGACCCGTAATTATATATGATTCAGCCCAAAAACACACGCAAACCTTAGCCATTCGGGTTCAAATATGCCTAATTTCCGTTGTTTTTCCCGCCTTCCGGGCTTTTTTTCCAACACTGGCCTGCACCGCCAGCGCAAAAGTCCGTTTTTTTTGCAGCATGCTGCACCGGGTAAACTGCTGCGCAACCTGAGTCTGGCCGGCCTTTGCGCGACGCTGGGCGCCTGCGCCACCTATCGGGATGTGCCACCCAACTCGCCCGAATCTGTGGTACTGGAAACCATGGGTACCCCCAATTTCACCTGCCCCCTGCCCAATGGAGGCACGCGGGCCATCTGGACCCTGCAGCCTAACGGTCAATATGCTTACGGCACACGCTTTTCCAGCGCCGGCATCGCAGACCGGATGGAATCCATCCTGACCGATGAGAATTTCCGTAAGCTGGACAACGGTGTATGGACACCACAGGACGTTACCTGCGAGTTCGGCCCGCCTGCCAGGGTGACCCGCGTAGGACTGGGTGAAAAAAATGAAGTGGTCTGGGAATACCGTTACAAACAGTCCAACGTCTGGAACTCGTTGATGTACGTATATCTGGGCCGCGACGGCCAGCAGGTTACACGTCATCATCCCGGCCCTGATCCTGCCTATGAGCGTGAGTTCGAATTCATGGGCTTTTAAAAGCGTGCCGGGTTCCGGCACGCGTCCGCTCAGTTTTTTCTGAACCAGTCTTTGGGTTTGTCCTGAGCCGGTGTTTCTGCAATATGCGGCTCATTACGAGATGAAGACGATGACGGGCCAGCCTGTTCTACCGGTTCTTTCACAGCCGGCTCATCCAGGCCCGACTGGTGCGCTGCCGAAGTACCCTCTGCCGGTCTGCCTGCTACAACGCCTGTTGCGTCGGCCGCTTCCGCTACCCTGCTCTCGCGACGACTATCATGTAGCTGCTGCGCGCGGCGCCAGCGCCAATACCAAACAACCCACCCCGACAAGCCATACACGATGAACAACAGAAAAAGCACAATCGGCGGATCGGATGAAACAAAGGCAAAAACAAGCACCAGCACCAGCATGATATTTTGCGGCGATAGCTTTTTCTCAAGCGCGAGCGACTTGCCGCTGAAAAACGGCGCATTCGAAATCATACTGATACCCGCATATACCGTGAGCACAAAGGCCAGCCAGGCCAGCGATTCATAGTCCGGGATACGGTTATCAACCGACAGCCAGACAAAACCAGCCACCAGTGCCGCTGCCGCAGGACTGGGCAAGCCCTGGAAGAACCGGCTGTCGACCACGCCGATATTGGTATTGAAACGCGCCAGTCGCAACGCGGCGCCAGCGACATAAATAAAGGCAGCGATCCAGCCCCAGCGCCCCAGCGCCTGCAACTGGTATTCATACATGACCAAAGCCGGGGCGATACCAAAGGACACCATATCGGACATGGAATCATATTGCTCACCGAAAGCCGACTGGGTATTGGTCAGGCGCGCCACGCGACCGTCCATGGCGTCCAGCACCATGGCCACAAAAATGGCAATGGCAGCAATCTCGAAGCGCCCGCTCATGGCCTGCACCACGGCATAAAAGCCGGCAAATAAATTAGCCGTTGTAAATGCATTGGGCAGCAGATAAATCGCGCTGCGCGGACGTGGCAGATTTTCGTTCATAACGTTTCACTTTGATTGACCACAGCAGCGGGCTCGGGCAGGTCAGCAAGTGCTGTAGACGTAGCCGACACTTTGTCGCCAATGGCGACCCTGGGGCGGGAAGCCGGTGGCAGATAGACGTCGACACGGGAGCCAAAACGGATAAATCCGTAACGCTCGCCAGCCCGCCGGCTGTCGCCGGGCTTGACATAGCACAGGATACGCCGGGCCACCAGCCCGGCCACCTGCACCACCGTTACCTGCTCGCCTGAATCGAGCGCAATATGAACTGCGTTTCTTTCATTTTCAACCGACGCCTTGTCCAGCGCGGCATTTACAAACGAGCCAGGATAGTACTGAACCTGGGTTACCCGACCACCCACCGGGAAACGGTTGGAGTGGACATTGAAAACGTTCATGAACACACTGATCTTCAGGGCCTGCTGCTGAGTGTACGGGTCTGTGGTTTTGTCTACCGATACAATGCGCCCGTCAGCCGGCGAGAGCACCACGCGCTCGCCATCCGGGGCCTGACGTTGCGGATCACGAAAAAACTGAATCACAAAAATGGCCAGCAGCCAGAAGATCAGCCCTGCAGCAACGGACCACCACGACACCAGCAGCGCCAGGATGATGGAACCGGCGATAAAGGGCCAGCCCTCTCGGGCCAGAACAGGATGCGGGTAAGAGGGTTTATACATGCAATTGGAAACCGGCTATTAAAATGTCATTTTAGTCGCAAACACCTGCTGCGAAGAGAGGGGATACCGCAAATGTATAATTTTGTAGGCAGCCGATTGTCTTCCGTCTGTCTTCTAACTTGGATACGATCAGGTAAATCGCACTGATATGGCACATTGGCAAATTCACTTTGGTGCAGTGCAATATCACATCAATGCAATATGTATCTTTATGTATCTTTTGTTTTAAAGTACGCTAAAATCCATTAAAAAGACGGCTGCAGTGTAGTTTAGTTGAAAATACTGTTTGTTAAGTTTGTCAAAAATTAGGGTAAAACCTGAACCCTAAGCATGAGCATTTCGTTCATACTAGCATCACCGTTATAAAGGAGTTCTCCATGAAGTTATCAAGTCTCGTGCTTGCTGCACTTATTTCTTCAATTGGTTTGTCCGCCCACGCCGAAGGCCGCCTGGACAAAATCAAAAGTACAAAAACAATTTCCCTTGGATATCGGGACTCGTCCATTCCATTTTCCTATCTTGATGGCGGCAAACCCGTCGGATACTCCAAAGAAATTTGCGACGGTATCGTCAAAGCACTCGAAAAACAGCTGGGAACGGAACTGACTGTCAAACAGGTTCCTGTGACATCTGCCAGCCGGATTCCTCTGATTATGAACGGTACGATCGATCTGGCTTGCGGGTCCGCCACCAACAACGCCGAGCGTCAGAAACAGGTTAGCTTTGCACCAACCACCTTTGTAACAGCGACCCGCTTCGTTTCCGCAAAGGCTGACAACATCAAGGATCTGTCCGGCTTCAAGGGTCAGACCGTTACTTCGACTGCCGGAACCAGTAACATCAAATGGCTCGCTGCGACCAATGCCAAGGACAACCTGGGCATGAACATCATTCCATCCAAAGATCACGCGGGTGCCTTCCTGACTGTTCAGGCCGGACGCGCCAAAGCCTTCTTCATGGATGACGTACTGCTGGCAGGCCTGGTAGCCAACTCTGAAGATCCGTCCAAATGGGTCATCAGCGATGAAGCGCTGACTACCGAACCCTACGCCATGATCGAACCGAAAGATGATCCTGAGTTCAAAAAAGCCGTAGATGATGCGGTGATTGCCATGATCAAAAGCGGAGAAATCGAAACACTTTACAAAAAATGGTTCGAAAGCCCAATCCCTCCGAAAAACATCAATATGAACCTGCCAATGTCTGAATCGCTCAAAAAAGCATTGGCCAATCCAACAGACTCACCAGACCCGGCGAAATACCAATAAATCGCGTCGGTCCGACGGCACAAAACACAGCGAAAGCGGGTTTTGTGCCGTTTTTTGTTTTCTATAAATAGCGTTTCAAATTATGTCAATTTCCACATTATTTTGTGACCCGGCCAATCTCGATAACGCGTCCCTGTTCTGCCAGATGTCTCCTAGCGGCAACTCCTATCTTGCCGCTTTCGTTGAGGCTGTAGGGTGGACGCTGCAACTGTCCGCGGTCGCGTGGGTGCTTGCGTTTGTGACGGGCATCATGGTGGGTATCGGGCTGACCAGTCAGAACAGGTTAGTATCTAAACTTTGCTCGGCCTATGTCGAGCTGTTCAGGAATATTCCCCTGCTGGTACAGTTGTTCCTCTGGTATTTCGTGGTCCCTCAGGTATTACCGGAATCCATGGGTAAAGCCATCATCAACATGCAATATCCGTACTCTGTATTCTGGCCAGCGGTATTGTGTCTGGGTCTGTTTACCTCATCACGGATAGCCATTCAATTGTCATCGGGCATTCGCTCTTTGCCACGCGGTCAATCCATGGCAGCGACCGCGCTTGGGCTCACGCGCTTTCAGATGTATAAATATGTGCTGTTGCCCATGGCCATGCGCATTATTACGCCACCGCTCACATCTGAAATGCTCAACCTGCTGAAAAACTCTTCGGTCGCCTATACCATCGGCCTGCTGGAGATCACCGGTGCTGCGGCATCGATGCAGGAATCCACTTTCCAGACGTTCCCTGCCTATCTGGCCGCGACCGCCCTGTATGTCATCATCAATTTATTGATTCTGGTAATTATGTCAGCCGTTGAACGTTTCTTCAGTGTTCCTGGCTTTATTTCAGGTAAAGGGTAGGAGCACATGATGAATTTTCAAGATTTACTTATTTCCTCCTCCTCGGTCAGTATTGCTGCCTTTGACTGGCAAGTCATCCAGCATGCCGCACCTGCGCTGTTAAAAGAAGGCCTGGTCTTTACCCTGAAGCTAACGCTCTATTCCACGATCCTGGCGTTGATCTGGGGTACCGTGCTGGCCATGATGCGACTGTCATCAATCAGCATTTTCCGCTGGTTCGCCGGTTCCTATGTCAACATTATGCGGTCACTGCCGCTGATCCTGATCCTGTTCTGGTTCTTCTTTCTGGTTCCCTATATCCTGGGCTGGATCGACTTCATGTGGGCGACCTACATAGACGGCAACGCATCGGCCAGGATGGTCTCACGACCGCTGAACGGGTTTACCTGCGCACTGATTACCTTCACGCTGTTTGAAGCGGCCTATTTCTGCGAAATCATGCGTGCCGGTATCCAGTCTATCCCTCGTGGACAGGTGGGCGCCGGTTACGCGCTGGGTCTGCGGTACTTTCAGGTCATGCGACTTATCGTGCTACCTCAGGCTTTCCGCAATATGCTGCCGGTGATCTTCACCCAAATGATTGTTCTTTTCCAGGATACGTCGCTGGTGACCGTACTGTCACTGAATGACCTGCTGGGTATGGCACGCATCAACGCCGACATTACCGGCCGCCCGGTTGAGCTGTACATATTCGCAGCGGCTATCTATTTTGTCATCTCTTTAGTTTGCTCTCGTCTGGTCAAAGTGATCGATCGGCGTTTGACGATTATTCGATAAGGTATTTCTCCATGGCTATGATTGAATTTAAAAACGTTAGTAAATGGTATGGAAAATTCCAGGTTCTGACCGATTGCACAACCGAAATCAACAAAGGTGAAGTTGTGGTGGTTTGCGGTCCGTCAGGATCGGGCAAATCCACACTGATCAAAACCGCCAACGGCCTGGAAGCATTCCAGAAAGGCGAAATTTTCTTCAACGGCGTATCTGTAGGCGATCCGAAAACCGATCTGCCCAAACTGCGCTCCAAAATCGGCATGGTGTTCCAGCATTTCGAGCTGTTCCCACACTTGTCCGTGATGGAAAACCTGGCTCTGGCCCAGGTCAAGGTGCTGAATCGCTCCAAGGACGAGGCCATGGAACGCGGCCGCAAACTGCTGGATCGTGTCGGACTCATCCAGCACAAGGACAAGTTCCCTGGACAGCTCTCAGGCGGGCAGCAACAGCGCGTGGCTATCGCCCGCGCACTGGCCATGGATCCGGTAGCCATGCTGTTTGATGAACCCACCTCTGCGCTTGACCCTGAAATGGTCAACGAGGTACTGGATGTCATGGTGGATCTGGCCAAAGAAGGCATGACCATGATGGTGGTGACCCACGAAATGGGCTTTGCCCGCAAAGTGGCTGACCGCGTGATCTTCATGGATGCTGGGCAAATTGTCGAAGACTGCAACAAGGAAGAGTTTTTCGGTAATCAGGAAGCGCGCTCTGACCGGGCCAAACACTTTCTGTCAAAAATCCTGGGGCATTAAACTCCCCGTACCATCAAAAAAACCGGCCAGCAGGCCGGTTTTTTTTGTACTGCAGCATTGACTGCTGCAAAACCTTATCAAACGCGTTCGATAATCACCGCAGCGCCCTGACCCACACCAATACACATGGTGCACAAGGCATACTACCACCAGTACGCTGTAACTGATACATAGCCGTTGTTACCAAACGAGCACCTGATGCGCCCAGGGGATGACCCAAAGCAATGGCGCCGCCATTAGGGTTCACGTGAGGCGCATCGTCTGCCAGGCCCAGATCACGTGTTACCGCCAGTGCCTGTGCAGCGAAGGCTTCGTTCAGCTCAACCACATCCATTTGTTCGATCGTCAGACCGGTTTTTTCCAGCACTTTGCGCACTGCGGGAATGGGGCCGACGCCCATGACGCGAGGTGCAACACCGGCCACAGCCATACCCACAACACGGGCCTTGGGTGTAAGGCCATACTTTTTAACTGCCTCTTCCGAAGCCAGCAGCAGGGCGCAGGCACCATCATTCACGCCTGATGCATTACCTGCCGTGACGCTACCATCGGGGCGCACCACACCCTTGAGTTTAGCCAGCGCTTCCGGCGTTGTTGCGCGTGGATGTTCGTCGGTATCAACAATAACCGGATCCCCCTTGCGCTGCGGTACGCTCACGGGAATAATCTCTTCCCTGAACACCCCATCGGCAATGGATTTTGCGGCGCGCTGCTGGCTGCGCAGAGCAAATGCATCCTGATCGGCACGGGAAATCTTGTAGTCGTCGGCAACGTTTTCAGCCGTTTCCGGCATGGAGTCTACGCCATACGCAGCTTTCATTTTCGGGTTGACGAAACGCCAGCCGATCGTGGTGTCTTCGATTTTGGCGGAGCGTGAATAGGCAGACTCGGCCTTGCCCATCACAAAGGGCGCGCGCGACATACTTTCCACACCACCGGCAATCATCAGATCCACTTCGCCCGATTTGATCGCGCGTGCCGCAGTGCCCACGGCATCCAGACTGGAAGCGCAAAGACGATTCAATGTTGCGCCCGGCACCTGAACATCAATCCCGGCCAGCAACAGCGCCATGCGGGCAACGTTACGGTTGTCTTCACCAGCCTGGTTGGCGCAGCCGTAAATCACGTCATCCACTTTGTTCCAATCCACGTTCGGATTGCGTTCCATCAATGCCTTGATCGGCAACGCAGCCAGATCATCGGTGCGCACGGTAGACAGACCGCCACCATAGCGGCCAATCGGCGTACGGACAGCATCGCAAATATAAGCGTTATTCATACCTTTCCTCTGTGTTACTTCATATTAATAAACTGTCGGATACTCAGGCGAAAATCAGCTTCGCGCCGGTGAGTGACTGCAATTGTTCATTTGTGATATCCACGAGCTTTTCCACCACGGTCATGCCTGCCGGCGTGACCTCCAGGACGGCAATATCGGTGTATACACGGCTGACCACGCCCAGGCCTGTGACCGGGAGCGTACATTTTTCGAGAATTTTGGGCGATCCATCTTTGGCGTTGTGCTCCATCAGGATAAATACCTTGCGGGCGCCCACCGCCAGATCCATGGCGCCGCCCACCGCCGGCGGCTCGCCCGGGCGGCCCAGCGACCAGTTGGCCAGGTCGCCGTCTGCAGATACCTGCATCCCGCCCATAATGCACAGGTCCAGATGTCCGCCGCGCATAATGGCAAATGAGTCTACATGATGAAAGAACGCGCCGCCGGTCAGCAATGTGACCGGTTTTTTACCAGCGTTGATCAATTCGCCGTCAATATCATCGCCGGTTGCCGCAGGGCCCATGCCCAAAATACCGTTTTCACTGTGCAGCAGAATTTCATCTTCCGGCTTCAGATAGTTGGCGACCAGCTCGGGCATGCCAATGCCGATATTGACATAACTGCCGGGAGCGATATCTTTGGCCAGGCGTTCGGCCATTTGGTTTCTATTCAATTTATTCATCATTTGACCTGCTTAACTGGAGATGGCAGGATTGGCGACTTCGACAATCCGATTCACAAAAATACCGGGGGTGATAATCGTTTCCGGATCAAGCTGGCCCAGTTCGACTTTCTGCTTAACCTGAACAATGGTGGTTTTGGCGGCCATGCACATGACCGGCCCGAAGTTGCGGGCAGCCTTGCGATAAATCAGATTTCCCCAGCGATCGCCCTTCTCGGCCAGCACCAGCGCAAAATCGCCGTGTATCGGTTTTTCAAATACATAGTTAACGCCATCAATATTGCGCGTTTCCTTGCCCTTGGCCAGTTCTGTACCATAACTGGTTCTCGTGTAAAACCCGCCAATCCCCGCGCCGGCAGCGTGCAGACGTTCTGCAATCGTGCCCTGCGGTACACACTCGAGCTCGATTTTGCCGTCTTTGTACATCTCGTTAAAGACGTAGGAATGAGAGGCCTTGGGAAAGGAGCAGATCATTTTACGTACGCGACCCGCCTTGATCAGCGCGGCCAGCCCCGTATCATGATTACCTGCATTGTTGTTGACGACAGTCAGCTCTTTTGCACCCTGATCAATCAGGGCATGGATCAGTTCTGTCGGATGGCCCGCGCCACCAAATCCGCCGATAAGCACAGTGGCGCCATCAAAGACATCGGCAACCGCTTCCTGTATATCGTCTATAAATTTATTGATCATCTGTTATACCTGTATTCTCTTTTGTCTGAATCTGTATTTGTGCCATTGCTGGAGCAAGCCATTATTTCATATTTCATGTGTGTTCTTTACCCAAGCGCGCGCCACAGCACTTTTCCTGAAGACGTTTTGGGCAACGCATCGGTAAATACCACAATCCGCGGCGCCTTGTACGCAGCCATTTTCTCGCGGCACCACTCCACAATCTCCTGCTCGGTGACACTGCCGCGACACGCTTCGCGCAACACCACCCAGGCCTTAACGGTTTCACCTCGTTTTTCGTCTGTCACGCCGACAACGCAGGCTTCCAGAATGGCCGGATGTGCATACATCATGGACTCGACTTCGGCTGGCCAGACCTTGAAGCCAGAGGCATTGATCATGCGCTTGAGCCGGTCTACCATAAAGTAGTAGCCGTCCTCATCCATGCGCGCCAGATCTCCGGTGCGCAGAAAACGCTTGTTATCAATCTCAGTGAACACTTCAGCCGAGGCCTGTGCGTTATTCCAGTAACCCTGCATGACCTGCGGTCCATGCACGACAATTTCACCAACCTCGCCTTGTGGCACTTCCTGCAGGGTGACCGGGTCAATAAGACGGCAATCCACATCAAAAATCGGAATGCCCAGACATTGTTTTTTCGGGTTCCGCTCCGGGTTGATGTGTGTGGGCGCCATTGCTTCCGACATACCGTAGCCTTCGATGTAGGTCAGGCCAAAGTCGCGCTGCAGCTTTTCGGCAACGGCCTCGGGCATGGCCGCACCGCCGCCACTGACCCGGGCGATACTGGATAAATCATAGTTTGCCAGATCGGGCATGGCGAGCAGATCCACCACCATGGCGGCAATCAGCGCCAGCCTGCCAACGCGATGGCGTTCAATGCACTGAGCAGCTACCACGCGATCCCAGCGCGTCATAATGACGATGGTCGCGCCCAGATAAATGGCACTATTCATCACGCCTTCCATGCCGGTAACATGGAAAAACGGCAGCACACCCAGAAAAACCGCGTCCTGATTACCACCGTCATACCACACCGCGGCGGCCACCGTGTTATACATAGTGGAATGATGGGTATGAATGCACCCTTTGGGATGACCGGTAGTACCTGATGTATAGGGCATGACCGCCATATCTGCCGACACGACCGATGAAGGTAACGGGGTACGCCCACGCGCCAGCGCATCACGCCACAGCACAACGCCATTGCCTGTCAGCGCCTGCGCGGGTTCAGCAACCACATCCGGCACGTTCTGGTCTGAGCCCTCCGAGGGCAGATAGTCATGATACGCTGCCACCAGCTTGCTGGCCGGCGCCGCAGCGCCGAGCACAGCCACCTGCTCGTGCAGTTCCTGGCCATAAATGATCACGGTGGCACCGGTATCACGAATGTAATGCTGCAGCTCATCTGCACGATTCATGGGGTTAACCGGCACGACTACGGCATCGGCCCGCAAAATGGCATAGTAGGCAAGCACAAATTGCGGGCTGTTCTGCATATACAGCAATACACGATCACCCTTGCCCACGCCGCAATCCTGCTGCAAAAACCCGGCAAGCGCCTGTACCTGACGCTGCACCTGCGCGTAAGTGTAGCGGGCACCGTAATAGACCAGGCACGGCTTTTGCGGATAACGCAGGGCCGATATGTCCAGATTGGCATGCAATGCCGTTCCCGGCACACTCAGCGAACGACTGCGTCCACGCGGCCAGACGGCAGAATAATCGGGGCGGTTCATGCCACTTCGAACAGTCCTGCTGCGCCCTGTCCGCCGCCGATGCACATGGTGACCACCACGTATTTAACGCCCCGGCGCTTGCCTTCGATCAGAGCGTGGCCGACCATACGCGCGCCAGACACACCATACGGGTGACCAACCGCAATCGCCCCACCATTCACATTCAGTCGATCATCGGGAATACCCAGTTTGTCCCGGCAATACAGTACCTGGCAGGCAAAGGCTTCGTTCAATTCCCACAAGCCAATATCGTCAACCTTCAAACCGGCGCGATCAAGCAAACGAGGCACAGCAAACACCGGACCAATACCCATTTCATCGGGCTCGCAGCCTGCCACGGCAAAGCCGCGGAAAATTCCCAGCGGGCTCAGGCCGCTCTGACGCGCCAGTTCGGCATCCATCAGCACGCAGGCCGAAGAACCGTCAGAGAACTGACTGGCATTACCCGCGGTAATGACGCCCTTGGGAAACACCGTGCGAATTTTTGCGACGCCTTCAAGCGTGGTATCGGGACGAATACCTTCATCGGCGGCGATGGTGACCTCGCGCCGGGCAATGCCGCCCGTTGCCTTATCAAACACGCTCATGACGGTTGTCATGGGCACGATTTCATCATTGAACAGACCTTCCGCCTGCGCACGGGCAGCACGTTGCTGACTGCGGGCGCCGTATTCATCCTGCGCCTCGCGCGAAATACCATAACGCCTGGCCACCGTTTCGGCGGTCTGCAACATGCTCCAGTACACTTCGGGCTTGTGCTGTTTTAGCCAGGGATCCTGTCGCATGAGAGTATTGGCATCGTTTTGTACGCAGGAAATACTTTCCACGCCGCCAGCCACCATCACCGGCACCTGGTCGACAATAATGCGTTGCGCTGCCATGGCAATGGCCTGCAGCCCCGACGAGCAGAACCGGTTGACGGTAACGCCGCCGACACGGACCGGCAGGCCGGCACGCAAGGCAATCGCCCGGGCAATATTGCCACCGGTAGTGCCTTCTGGCAGGGCCGAACCAATGATAATATCTTCGACCTGTGCGGGATCAATACCCGCGCGCGCCACCGCGTGCGACACCGAATGCGCACCCAGTGTTGCGCCATAGGTCATATTGAATGCCCCCTTCCAGGATTTTGCCAATCCGGTGCGGGCGGTTGAAACAATAACGGCTTCTCTCATGTCTCTTCTCCAGGGCGGACACATGACATTATGGCGGCACTGTGCCAACATCATGGCCAACCAACGCGAACTTCAATTGTATCGGAACAGAAAATAATCAGTTATACCAACGCTGGCAGGCGCTTGCGCACCTGCCGCCACGCCTTCTACGCTATTTCAGCGCGTCGCCGCTTTCTGCATGTTTTTCCAGCAAGGCTGCCGGCTGCCAGGCCTGGGGCCGGGCCGAGGTTGCGCCAAACTGCCTGAGCGCGCGCACCACGTTGAACAGGCCAGCCTGCTGCGCGTAATGCATCGGTCCGCCGCGATGCAACGGGAAGCCGTAGCCGTTCAGGTAAACAATATCAATATCCGAAGCGCGCAGGGCAATGCCCTCTTCGAGAATTTTCGCCCCCTCGTTGGCCAGCGCATACACGCAACGCTCCACAATTTCCTGATCACTGATTTTGCGTGAGGTCACGCCTTTTTCCTTGCGGAAGGTTTCGATCAGATTTTCCACCTCTGGGTCCACCTGCGGCTTGCGATCGCCGGCCACATAGCGGTACCAGCCTGCACCTGTTTTCTGGCCAAAACGGCCGGCCTCGCACAGGCGATCGGCCACCACCTCTTCATAACCCTGTGGGTCGGCTTCCTTCTTGCGCTTGCGAATCGCCCAGCCAATATCCAGCCCGGCCAGATCACCCACGCGGTACGGGCCCATTGCAAAACCAAAATTTTCCAGAGCGCGGTCGATCTGCGACGGCGCGGCACCCTGCAGCATGACTTCATCGGCCGCATCACGATAGGCATACAGCATGCGATTGCCGATAAAGCCGTCGCAGACGCCCGACACCACAGGCTTCTTGCCGATTTTCTTACCCATGTCAATACATGTGGCCAGCACATCTTTGGCGGTTTTCGCACCACGCACGATTTC
The DNA here is from genome assembly GCF_000521505.1 of Advenella mimigardefordensis DPN7. Lineage (GTDB taxonomy): Bacteria > Pseudomonadota > Gammaproteobacteria > Burkholderiales > Burkholderiaceae_B > Advenella > Advenella mimigardefordensis. Next base: position 1,369,209 of record NZ_CP003915.1, on the reverse strand, counting down.
CAGCAGCTTCATGACATTGGCCGGACTGAAAAAATGCAGCCCGATCACGTCTTGCGGACGCTTGGTAAACGCAGCGATCTGGTCGACATCCAGGGTGGAGGTGTTCGAGGCCAGGATCGCGCCAGGCTTGATCACGCGATCAAGCTCGCGGAATACAACTTCCTTGACACCCATATCTTCAAAAACCGCTTCGATCACCAGGTCTACCTCGCCCAGGGCATCATAGGACAGGGTCGTGCTGAGCAGATTCATACGCTCTTCCACCTGTTCTGCGGTAATCCGCCCTTTTTTCATCGTGTTTTCGTAATTCTTGCGAATCGTGGCCACGCCGCGCTGCAGCGCTTCTTCCTTCTGCTCCAGCAGGACCACCGGAATGCCGGCATTCAGATAATTCATACTGATGCCGCCACCCATCGTACCGGCACCGATTACGCCAACCCGGTTAATCGGACGCAACGGCGTATCTGCAGGCACATCGGGAATTTTTGTCGCTGCGCGTTCCGCCGCGAAGACATGACGCAACGCCAGCGATTCGGACGAGTTCAGCAACTGTGTAAACTGCTGGCGTTCAAATGCCAGCCCGTCATCAAAAGCCATATTGGTGCTGGCTGCTACCGCTTCTACGCAGGCAGCCGGCGCAGGAAAGCGTGCGGATCCCGCCTTGACCGCATTGCGGGCGTTAAGCAATAAGGCATCGGCATCCGCATCGCTCACTGCCAGATCGCGAACCCGCTTCAGCGGCACATCGCTGGCCAGGCCTTTGGCAAAGTCAATGGCTGCCGCTTGCGGATCGCCCTCGACCACTTTATCAAACAATGCACTATCGGCAAGCGTTGCCGCCTTGACAACCTGGCCGGACACAATCATGTTAAGCGCCTTTTCCAGACCCAACACCCGCGGCAGGCGCTGGGTGCCGCCCGCGCCGGGCAGGATACCAAGCTTGACTTCTGGCAGACCCACCCGTGCTGCTGCAGCGGCAACGCGATAATGCGCACCCAGCGCGAGCTCCAGGCCACCGCCAAGACATACGCCGTTGATGGCAGCCACGACCGGCTTGGCCGATTGCTCAAGCACCTCTATCACGGTACGCAAAGTGGGCGCCTGCCCCGCTTTTGGCGTACCGAACTCTGTCACGTCGGCGCCACCGGAAAACGCCCGCTCGGTGCCGCCCAGAACAATGGCCCGAATGGCCGTATTATTATTCGCACGATCAACGCCTTCCACAATGGCCTTGCGCAACCCGTGACTCAGGCCATTGACCGGTGGGTTGTTGAATGTAATGACGGCTATCCCGTCCTTTTCCTCGTAAAAAGCGTGATCCATGGCGTGTCTCCTTGTCCGATCCGATGAAATACATGGCACGTCTTAGCCATGCCACCTTAGTTTCGCATAGCAGAACTTACGTACCTTAAGAATTCTTCGATAATACTCTGCGGCAGTATTCGGTGTAAAGCGAATTGTCGGTTAAGAGCATTTCTGTCTTTTATATCAGCCAGTCTTTTCATTTAACGCAATGGTCGCTATAATCAATTCCATAAATCAACTGAATGTTCCGCTAAGCAGAACAAGTTCTCGCATGCGATTACACACCGCATTTCGACACCGGGACTTCACTTCTGCCGCTCAATTACCCGAAAAGGAATTCCGTCCATGGATATCCGCTACACACCTGAACAACTGGCCTTTCGCGATTCGGTTCGTGCTTTTCTAAAAGAAGTGGTGCCAGCCGCTGTGCGCGACAAAACACAACAATGCCTGCCACTGTCCAAAGCCGAACGCGAGCAATGGCAACGTGATCTGTTCAAACAGGGCTGGGGAGCGCCCTCATGGGCGGTGGAGTTCGGTGGTACCGGCTGGGATGCAGTGCAACGCCACATTTTTGAGGAAGAATGCGCCGCCTTCGGCGCACCCGAACAATTACCTTTCGGCCTGAAGATGGTCGCACCGGTTATTCAGAAATACGGCAGCCGGGAACAACAGGAACGCTTCCTGCCACGCATTATCTCCGGCCAGGACTGGTGGTGCCAGGGCTACTCCGAGCCCGGCGCCGGCTCTGACCTCGCTTCACTGAAAACCACCGCCGTGCGCGATGGTGACGACTATATCGTTAACGGTCAGAAAACATGGACCACACTTGCCCAGCATGCCGACTGGATTTTCTGTCTGGTGCGTACCAATCCCGAAGTGCGCAAGCAGGAAGGCATTTCTTTTCTGCTGATTGATATGAAAACGCCGGGCATTACCGTACGCCCCATCATCATGCTGGACGATGGCCATGAAATCAACGAAGTGTGGCTGGAGAATGTCCGCGTTCCCGCCGCCAACCTGATCGGTGAAGAAAACAAAGGCTGGACCTACGCGAAGTTCCTGCTTGGCCACGAAAGAACCAACATCGCCCGCGTGGGCCGTTCCAAGGCGGCACTGCAACTAGTCAAAAAAGCCGCGGCCGGGCAAATCGGCAATGATGGTCTGCCTTTATTGCAGGATGCACGCTTTCGTGATCGGCTGGCGCAGGTTGAGATGGATTTAATGGCACTTGAGGTTACCAATCTCAAACTGATTTCCCAGGAAGGCAGCAGCCATGCGCCAGGACCCGAGGCCTCTATTCTGAAAGTAAAGGGCTCGGAAATTCAGCAGGCCATTACCGCACTGGCGTCACAAGTGGCCGGCCCGTACGCCGCAGCCCATATTCTGCCAGACGATCAGGTACACGAATTATCTGCCGCCTTCCCGCAAGCGCAGGAACATATGACATCACAGTACTTCAACTATCGCAAAACCACCATCTACGGCGGATCCAATGAAGTACAGAAAAGCATTATCTGCAGGATGATTCTGGGGCTTTAAACGGCCTGTCGTCCCATCCCGATACAGTACCAAATACGCTACGGAGTCATCCACATGGACTTTACCTTTACCGAAGAACAACTTGCCCTGCAAGACACCCTTACCCGCTATATCGACAAAGACTATACCTTTGAGCAGCGCAGCAAAAATCTTGCCGCCAACCAGCATATAAATGAGAAGACCTGGGCGGACTTTGCAGCGCTGGGCATTCTCGCCCTGCCCTTTGCTGAGGAAGACGGCGGCCTGGCAGGCACCCCGCTTGATACCTATCTGGTTATGCGCTCACTGGCCAAAGGGCTGATTCTTGAACCGTACATCAGTACGGTGGTGCTGTCCGGAACGTTTTTGCAGCAGCACGCCACTGCGCAGCAGCGCAACGTACTGATTGGCGCCATCGCCGATGGCTCAGCCCGTTTTGCCTTTGCCCACTACGATGTGCAATCGCGCTATCAGGAATCACGCATCCATACCAAGGCTGAAAACAAAGCAGGCAACTGGATACTGAGTGGCCACAAGGCCGTCGTGATTGACGCGCCGGTATGTGATCACTGGCTGATTACGGCCAGAACCGCCGGCCAGAATAACGATAGCAACGGCCTGTCTGTCTTTCTGGTCAAAGCAGACCATCCTGGCATTACTGCCAAATCGTACCGCCTGCATGATGGCCATCTGGCCGCTGATCTGGTGATCAACAACGCACAATTGCCGCCAGAGTCCCTGATTGGCGATGCCGACACAGCCTACCCCGCCATCATGCAGGCACTGGCCGCCACCAATGCCGCACTGGCAGCCGAGGCAGCGGGCCTGATTCAGGCACTGAACGAGGCAACGCTGGAATACCTGAAAACCAGAAAGCAGTTCGGCGTGGCCATTGGCACATTCCAGGCCCTGCAGCATCGCATGGCCGATATGGCCATCGCGGCAGAACAGGCCACCTCCATGGCGTTGCTGGCCGCTATCGGCCAGGCTGGCGATGACCCGCAGGACCGCATCATCAAAGGCGCTGCAGCAAGAGTGCTGCTGGCAAAACTGTCGCGCCACGTAGGCGAAGAAGCCGTGCAACTGCACGGTGGCATGGGCGTTACCGACGAACTGGCGGTACCTCATTACTTCAAACGGGTGACCGTACTCAATAGCCAGTATGGCGATGCCGACTTCCATTTGCAGCGCTATAGTGATAGTTTGCTAACATCACAAAAAACCCAGGACGCCGCTTGAGGAAACACCCGTATCATGACTGACCAGACGATTCCAGAACACTACCGCCTGCTGAACCGGTTCAGCACCTTTTCGGACCTGACCGGACCTTTCTATGAAAAAGTCATAAACGAGCGCCATGCAGGTCTTGGCGTAAGAGTAAAAGCGACACATCTGAACAAGGTGGGTGTTGCCCATGGCGGCCTTATCATGACCGTTGCAGACAATGCCTTTGGCGATGCCATACTCAACGCGCATGATGAACCCGTGGCATTTGTGACCATGTCGCTCACCTGTGAATTCATGTCACCGGTGCGTGAGGGTGACTGGCTGGAAGCAACCGTGGATATTCAGCGCAAGGGCAAGCGGGTTATTTTTGCCAACTGTGATTTGCGCGTAGGGGATAAAAAAGTGGCCTTTGCGACTGCCTTGTTTTCAATGATAGACAAGAAATAGCAAATGTGAACACACTGCCGGCAGCTTAAGCAGCCGGCAAGGCGCCTGATGGGTTCGCCAACAGGCACTTTGCCACCAGCACATCAGGCCGGCTGGCCCACCGTTTCTTTAAGTTTACTGACCACTTCCAGCAATTTGGGCCGCGCTTCTTCAAGCAGGTACTGTTCAGATAAATTGAAGGACGGCCCGCCGCAGCTGATCGCCATGATCGGAAACTGCCGCCCCAGATTCAAGCCCACAGCAATGGCGTTCACATCCTTTTGCCAATCGCCAAACGAGCAGGTACATCCCAGTCGCTCATAATCGGCCAGCGAAGCGGTGATACCGCTCATAAGCGCATCACTGGCCAGCTCATCGAGTTCGCGCACCCGACCGAATATCTCTTCACGCTCCTGCTGCGGAATCTCCGCCAGATAGGCCCTGCCCATGGCTGTTGATACGATAGGGATGCGGGCGCCCACGTCCATACTGAGCGTTAGCGCCGAACGGCTGCGGCAGTTCTCCAGATATAACATCGACAAACGATCACGCGTCCCCAGCGTGACCATGCCCTGGGTTTCTTCGGCCAATGCCTGCATAAGCGGCCGGGCTACCTGACGGATATCGAGCTTGGCCAGCAAACCCACGCCCAGTGAAAGTGTTGCCATACCCAGTTGATATTTACTGCTGTCCTCGTTATGAGTGAGATAACCCAGCCGCGTAAGCGTATAGGTAATACGCGACACCGTTGACTTGGGCAGCTTGCAGCGCTGCGCAATCTCCTGATTGCCCAGCACCTTGTTGCCGGAGCGAAAGCAGGCCAATACATCAAGGCCGCGGGCGATGGCCGTGATGAAATGGCGATCGTCCTCGTATTCGCTGGCCAGGGGCGGTTTGTTAAGGGTTTTGCGAATGTCAGATGTCATAAATAAGTTTGCCGGAAAAATTCCAATGTGCAGAATAGAATACAGCGTCGCTTCGCGAGCCGCATTGTGCCTCCTGCCGTTGCTCAATAGTATAATAATACCCGTTTTATACTATGTTTAAAAAGAAAATTTCATTGCCCGCGCAAGCAGAGTAGTCTATTATAAAGCGCTTAAGGTCAACACACGACGCTATGAATTGTACCGCAATGCGGAATTTTATTTCAATATTTCCATTAACCGGTCCCCATCATAGCCGCGTGCAGCCGGCTTGCCACACCAACCGTGCTGTCGGCCTCGACCCGTTCCGGCATGCTCCTGCACCCGTTCGCTGCCAATAGTGCATATGAAATTCTTTGACTGAGGTTTGTATTTATGGCTCATCCTGTCGTACAAAAATTGCGCGCTCAAATGTCGCTTCCCGTAATCTGCTCTCCCATGTTCATCGTCTCCAATCCGGACATGGTGATTGAACAATGCAAAAGCGGGCTGCTCGGATCGTTCCCGGCGTTAAACGCCCGTCCGGCATCGCTGCTGGATGAATGGCTGGATCGAATCACCCGCACGCTGGATGATGAACGCAAGCAGCATCCGGAGCAGAAAATCGCCCCCTTTGCCGTCAACCAGATCATTCATACCTCAAACGACAGGCTGGATCACGACATGCAGGCCTGCGAAAAATACAAGGTCCCCGTCATTATCACCAGCCTGCGTGCGCCGACTGACGTCGCATCAGCAGTCCATCGCTGGGGTGGCCTGGTCTTTCACGATGTCACAACGATCCGCCATGCCGAAAAGGCACTGGAGGCGGGTGTGGACGGCCTGATTCTGGTTGCCGCGGGCGCGGGTGGTCACGCCGGCACGTTAAGTCCGTTCGCATTGGTATCTGAAGTACGTAAATTCTACGACGGTCCGATTATTCTTTCGGGCTCAATCACCAACGGCGGCTCCATTCTGGCCGCTCAGGCAATGGGCGCCGATTTTGCCTATATCGGCACACGCTTTATCGCCAGCCAGGAAGCCAACGCCGATCCAGGCTATAAGCAGATGATCGTCGATTCCGCCGCCAAGGATATTCTGTACACGCCGTTTTTCACTGGCATCCCCGGTAATTACCTGACGCCGAGCATTACTGCATCAGGTCTGGATCCGAACAACCTGCAGGAGCAGGACAAATTATCGACCAACTTTGGCTCAACCCGTGTCAAGGCATGGAAGGATGTCTGGGGTGCCGGTCAGGGCGTGGGCACCATCGACTCAATCGATCCCGTTGCCACGATTGCCCAGCGCATGCAACAGGAATACCAGACCGCGCGCCAGCGCATTGCCAGCGAGAACGCATAATGAACCAATCGACGAACACCCTGCTGATCAACGAAAGCGAACGCGTGCTGACGCTGACCATCAACCGACCTGCTCAGAAAAACGCCCTGGACGGCGCCACCTATGACGCGCTCACCGCTGCACTGGCGCAGGCCACTGCGCGGGACGATCTGCACGCCATTGTGCTCACCGGCGCTGGCGGATATTTCACAGCCGGCAACGACCTGAAGGATTTTCTCAATGCCTCCGGAGGCGCCAGCCCGGCGCTGACTTTTCTCAAAACCATCAGCAAAGTCAACATTCCCATCATCGCTGCTCTCGAAGGCGGTGCCATTGGTATTGGCGTCACCATGCTGCTGCACTGTGATTTTGTGGTTGCCGGCACCGGCACACAGTTTCGCATCCCCTTCGTGCCACTGGGACTGTGCCCCGAAGGCGCATCCAGCCTGCTGCTGGCCCGTTATGTGGGTATCCGCAAGGCGAACGAATGGCTCTACCGTGGCACGCCCTTTACAGCCGAAGAAGCCCAGCAGGCAGGGCTGATCAATCGCGTGGTGGTGGCCGGCCAGGCCGAAAGCACGGCCCAGGAACTGGCCCGCGACATGGCCGGTCAGTCCAGACTGGCCCTGACCAGCACCAAAGCGCTGTTGCAGCGTGCTGCGGCCCAGGACGTTGCAGCCACCCTGGATGCCGAAAGAGAACGGTTTGTGCAATGCCTGGCATCGCCTGAAGCCAAGGCGGCATTCAGCCGCTTTCTGGCGAAATAACGATTTTTTATAAGGATTAATCACACTCATGATACGTGATCAGGAAACCCAGAGCCTTCTTGAAGAAGGCGTTCGTCGCTTCGTTAGCGAAGTCCTCGTCCCGGCCGAAAACGAAGTGGCCGAGACCGATGAAATCCCCCAGCAGATCCGCGACCAGATGAAAGAGCTGGGTCTGTTCGGCCTGGCGCTGCCTGAACAATATGGCGGCCTTGGCCTGACCATGGAAGAAGAAGCACGCATTGCAATGGAACTGGGTCGCACCTCCCCTGCGTTCCGTTCATACATCGGCACCAACAACGGCATTGGCTCCTCGGGTATTGTGATCGACGGCACCCCGGAACAAAAAGAACAATATCTGCCACGCCTGGCCAGCGGCGACCTGATTGGCTCGTTTGCCCTTACTGAACCGGAAGCCGGCTCCGATGCAGGCTCCCTGCGCACGACCGCCGTACGTGATGGCGATCATTACATTATCAATGGCACCAAACGCTTCATTACCAACGCACCGCATGCTGGCATATTTACCGTCATGGCGCGCAGCAACCCGGACATCAAGGGTGCCTCGGGTATCTCAGCGTTCATTGTTGAAGCCGGCACGCCCGGTCTGACAATAGGCAAACGCGACAAGAAAATGGGCCAGAAAGGTGCTCACACCAGCGATGTGATTTTTGAGAACTGTCGCATCCCGGCAAGTCAGTTAATTGGCGGCAAAGAAGGCGTGGGCTTTAAGACCGCGATGAAAGTCCTGGACAAAGGCCGCCTGCATATTTCCGCTGTTGCGATTGGCGCGGCCAAACGCATGCTGAGCGATGCACTCAGCTTTGCCAAAGACCGCAAGCAGTTCGGGCATCCTCTAGTTGATTTTCAATTGATTCAGGGTATGCTTGCTGATAGCAAAACCGAGATTTACGCAGCCGAATGCATGTTGCTGGATGCCGCAAGCCGACGCGACAACGGTGAAAGTGTGTCAGCACTGGCCTCCTGCGTAAAATACTTTGCAACTGAAATGTGCTGCCGCGTTGCTGACAGAGCAGTACAAATCCATGGCGGGTCGGGTTATGTTTCAGAATATGCGATCGAACGCTTCTATCGCGATGTACGCCTTTTCCGTCTATACGAAGGCACCTCACAAATTCAGCAAATCATTATTGCAAAGGATCTGATTAAAGAAGGTAATATCTGATTTGTAAGATCCTGCAGCAATCTGATCGCACATCCAGACGAGCCATCTGTCATTATCCGCAATACCCAAAAAAATAGGAGACAAGTGTGATAAAACCAGGCAAGTCCATCTATACCGCCGCCATTGCTGCTTTCATGGCTGGCGGTATGCAGTCCGCTCAGGCCATGTCTGAAGCCGCCCAGAACTTTCCTGACAAGCCAATCACAATCGTGATTGGCTACACGGCCGGGGGTTCAACTGACATCCCGTTCAGGGTGCTGGCAGAAAACCTGACAGGCATTCTCAAGCAACCGGTCATTGTTGAAAACAAACCGGGGGCCGGCGGCGTTTTACCGGCCATGCAACTACATAGCAAGAAGCCCGACGGCTACACCCTTGCCCAGACACCCACGCCGGTGTTTCGCCTTCCCTACATCAGCAAGATTGACTGGAACCCGGCAACCGATCTGACCTATGTGATCGGCCTGGCCGGTTATTCTTTCGGGCTGGTCGTGCCGGCCGATTCGCCAATCAAATCAATGCAGGAATATATCGAATACGCCAAACAGAATCCGGAAAAACTCACCTATGGAACGCCCGGCATTATGACTACCCTGCATATCACCATGGAGGCCATTGCCCAGGATGCCGGCATCAAGCTGGTTCACGTTCCCTATAAAGGCAATGCCGAATCACTCAAGGCGATTATTGGCGGGTTTGTGATGTCGGTGGCAGATACGCCCGCATGGGCGCCTTATGTAGAAAACGGCAAGCTGCGCCTGTTGTCTACCTGGGGTGAAAAACGCAGCAAAAAATTTCCTGACGCGCCTACCCTCAAAGAGTCTGGTATCGACCGTGTCCAGCTGTCTCCTTTCGGCCTGGCGGTGCCCAAGGACACCGATCCGGACATCGTGAAAAAACTGCATGACGCACTCAAGCTGGCTATGGAGAAACCTAATTTTCGCGAAGCGCTGGAAAAGTATGACATGGAGCCACTGTATATGAGCACCCAGCAATACACCGAGTTTGCGAAGAAAACCACCGCAGACGAAGGCAAAGTGCTTGAATCACTGGGGTTCAGGAAAAAGTAAACGCCTCACTACCCTCTCCTCTGTCTGGTTCTGATTTTCTGCAGGTACCGGACAGAGGTCAGAGGTCACATCAAAGCCCGCACCCCAGCGGCACGCTGACAAGCCCGTCAGCACGAATTACATCCGCCGCCGAATCGCCATCACTACCATGGGTCATTACCGCCCATTTGGTTCTGCGTGCTCCTCCGTCTATCCCCGTTTAACGGTGCCAACACGCCTTTTAGACTTATTCACAAGCTTATCATTCAAATATTTTGAATGTATCCTACAAACCAGATGAAACAAACTCACCCTGCATTGCAGCATAATATTGACTATGCAAAGACCGCAATGAATTGCGGCATCTAAAAAACAGACTATCCATTAAACATTTTTTGAAGGTTTTACTATCATGTCCGCAAATGTACTGCAGCACCTGAAAAACCGCCGTACCATCTACGCGCTGGGTCGCGACGTTAAACTCGGTAACGAGGAACTGGTCAGCCTGATCCAAAACAGCATCAAGCAAGCGCCCTCCTCTTTCAATTCCCAAACGTCCCGTGCCGTTGTCCTGCTGGGCAAACACCAGGACCGTCTTTGGGAAATTGCCAAGGAAACACTCAAAGCCATCGTACCGGCTGATGCTTACCCAGCCACCGAAGCAAAACTCAGTGGTTTTCAGGCTGCTTACGGCACCGTGCTGTTCTATGAAGATCAGGATGTTGTAGGCGATCTGCAGAAAAAATTTGCACTGTATGCAGACAACTTCCCTATCTGGTCCGAGCACTCTACCGGCATGGCTCAACTGGCCGTGTGGACAGCGCTTGCTGAACACGATATTGGCGCCTCACTGCAACACTACAATCCGCTGATCGACGATAAAGTCAAAGCAGAATGGAATATTCCTTCCAGCTGGAAATTGCGTGCCCAGATGCCTTTTGGCAGCATCGTCAGCCCAGCCGGCGAAAAAGAGTATATGAACGACGAAGAACGCTTCCGCGTCTTTGCCTAAATTGCATTTGCCTGGCCTGCAGCGCCGTCTGCATCAGGCAAATTCATCGCAGTAGGCGGAACACGGTAAGCGGTCATATTGCCCCTGCCATCCGAATTTTGTTCCGCTGTGCAAAAGCCCGCCCAGTCTCGCTCTGCGGGCTTTTTTCATTTTGTAAAAACAAGGCGATTTCCTTCTTTATTTCATCGACAGACTACTTTTTCTTGATTAATGTTTGTTATCCTTGTCAGGTTATCCAAATCTCATAAGGATTCATTCAAAATGAAAATAAAAGGGACATCTCTTCTTGCGTACACCGCGCTGGCTGCCCTTGCTCTGCCCATCACGGCTGCAGCAGCGTGGCCCGATAAACCCATCAAAGTCATCGTTCCGTATACCCCCGGTGGCGCAACCGACACCGTCACCCGCGTGGTCATGCAAAAACTGTCGGAAAAGCTCAAGCAACCCATCGTTATTGAAAACAAGCCAGGCGCCAACAGCACCATCGGCACCAGTCAGGCTGCGCGCTCCAAACCTGATGGATATACGTTTGTCACCGTCCTGGCAGCCTATTCGGCCAATCCACATTTATATAAACTGAACTATAGCAACGACGATTTCGCCCCGGTATCGCATATTGCAGACTTGCCCCTGTTTCTGTTCGTCAGCAAGCAGGTACCTGCCAAAAACGTCAAAGAGCTGGTGGAATATGGCAAGAAAAATCACCTGACCTATGCGTCCAGCGGCACAGGCTCAAGCGCACACCTGACAGGCGCGCATTTTGCCGACGAGGCCGGCATTCAAATGACACACGTTCCCTATAAAGGCAGCGCACCGATACTGGCCGATTTGCTCAGTGGCCAGGTGTCCATGGTCTTTGATCCGATCCTGGTGCCTATGGCTTATGTGAAGGAAGGCAAACTCAATGCGCTGGCCATTACCTCGGCCAAACGCTGGGACGGTGAAGACGACATCCCCACCATGGAAGAGGCCGGCTTCAAGGGCTTTGTGATGAACTCATGGACGTCGCTGCTGGCTCCCAAAGGAACGCCGCAGGACATCGTGGATCGCGTCTCATCGGAAATTGCTGAGATCGTGAAAGACCCGGATGTGCAGAACAAGTTTAAAACCGCCGGTTTTGTACCTGTCGGTGGCTCCGCCGCTGAGCTGAGCGAACTGATTAAACGGGATTCTGCACTGTACGACAATATCATCAAGGAAAATAATATTACGGTGCAATAACCTCGCAGTCACTGCATTGGCGCATCAGCAGCCCGGTTGCCCTAATGTGGGCCAGCCGGGTTTTTCATTTGAAATACCAGTTTTTTCATTTGAAATAACATAAACCGGCAGGATCGCACACCCGGCCAGTGGTCGACCGGGATCGCCTTGCTTAGGGTAAACCCCGGCTTGTTGTCTTGCAACAGATGGCTATCATATGCCTTGTCGACATACGTGTTTGCAGGAGAGATCAGCCCTGCTGGCGCCGACGGAGCAACCACCCCGGAAACTCTCAGGCAAAAGGACTGCAAATAACGCGACACTCTGGAGAGAGGCGCACGCGCCCACCGAAGGGGAACCGGCTTCATTCAGGCCGGTGAAACTCTCAGGTACCGTGACAGATGGGGTATGCAGATCGTGTGGTCTGTATCATCCCTATCGGAGACGTTCATGTCACGTGTCGCTATCATCGGCGCCGGCATTACCGGCATCACCACCGCTTATACTCTGGCAAAACTCGGCTATTCGGTCACTGTCCTGGACAAGAACCGGGATCCTGCCATGGAAACCTCGTTTGCCAACGGCGGCCAGCTCTCGGCCAGTAATGCAGAAGTCTGGAACAGCACCGCTACCGTAATGAAAGGGCTGCGCTGGATCGGCAAACGCAATGCGCCCCTGCTGCTCAATCCTGCTTTCAGCTGGCATAAATACAGCTGGCTTGCGGCATTCATTCGCAATATCCCCAACCACAAAACCAATACCATCGAAACCACCCGGCTGGCGATTGAAGCACGTCGTCATTTATATGCCATGGCAGAGCAGGAAAACATTGATTTTGATCTGGAGCGTCGGGGTATTCTGCACATTTATTACGACAAGGGCAGCTTTGACAAGGCCGTCAAAAGCAATGCGCTGCTACAGGCTGGCGGGCTGGAACGCTATGCAGTCACGCGCGATGAAGCCCTCAGCATTGAACCCACACTGAAAGCTGATTTCTTTGCCGGCCTATATACCCCATCGGACGCCACCGGCGACATTCACAAGTTCACCAATGGCCTGGCTGCCGCATGCCGCAGGCTGGGGGTGCGTTTCATCATGGATACCTCTGTCACCCGCATCGCGAGCGATCGGCAACAGCACCAGATTTTCCATGAACGTTACGACAACGGCGAGTCTGCCTTTATTGAAGCCGAGAAGATCGTTGTGTGCGCAGGCACAGGCAGCCGGAGCATTGCCCGCATGCTAGGCGACACGATGAATGTGTATCCGGTCAAAGGTTATTCCATCAGTGTTCATCTGGACGATGCAGCCAGCCTGGCAGCAACGCCGCGGGTCAGCCTGCTGGACGAAGACGCCAAAATCGTCACCAGCTTCCTGGGCGATCGCTTCCGTGTGGCCGGCACCGCCGAATTCAACGGCTTCAACAAAGACATTCGCGCTGACCGGGTACAGCCTCTGATCGACTGGACCCGCCGCCTGTTTCCCGAGATTGCGACCCGACGCGTGGTGCCATGGTGCGGCCTGCGTCCGATGATGCCCGATATGATGCCGCGCGTATGCCGCGGGCGCAAACCCGGCGTATTCTATAACACCGGACACGGGCACCTGGGATGGACTTTGTCTGCCATCACAGCGCAGATGCTGGGTGAACTGGTTGATGCATCGGCGCAAAATCCTTCGTTGCAGCCAGCGTACTGATCAGATAAGCAATAGTAATGGCCACGCCTTAGCGATAGAAGGCGTGGCTTCTTACTCAAGCCACGCCACCAGGTGAGGACTGAAAATTGCAGATGCAATTAAAATGCGTAGGTATAGCCCAGCGAGAACGTGCGGCCCCGCCCCTGGTAATCAAACATAGATTCCGGTATACCACCAACTGCGTAAAACACCTTCGCCCGTTGCCCCCAAACCGTTGTATATTTTTTATTGAATAGGTTTTGAATGCCAATGGTTATCTCACCCCTTCCCAGTTGCTGTAGGTATGAGGCATCCACCGTGGTGTAACCATTCAAACGATGGCCTGAGCCATCCTCCATGCTGAAGATGCGATTAGCCTGTATTTTTGCATCGAAAGTGCCGGTACGCCATAAGGCCCACACACTGGCTTTGGATGGGCTGGCATCGGTAATGCTGGCCTTGGCCCAACGGTCACCGGACTTAATGCGGGTGTTCACATAATGCCCCAGGCCGCCCAATTGCAACTGTTTAGTAAGCCAATAGCTCACCTTGCCGTCTACACCAAAAATGCGCTTTTTATTATCGCTTTGCGTAATCAGTAAGGTCTTGCGATCATAATCAATACTGCCATCAGAGATAGAGTAGAACGCGCTAATTTGCGCCTCGGCGCTGCTGTCCGCATAGCGACCGCCAACTTCAAAACTATCGGTTTTAATGCCCTTGAGGCGACTACCGCTCACATTGGAGCCGTTAACAAGTTTGTAATGTCCCTGTGAGAACACATATTTGCCCTGTCCATAAAATTTGGCGGGATCCGGTAATTCAAACCCTTGTGAAAAGTTTGCCCATAATCTGGTTTGCGGTGAGAATTTGTATACGGTGCCGAGATTCCACAACCCTACACGGTAACTGTTCGTGCCACCGGCAATATGATCGGCAGAACGCCCTAAACCCAGAGCCAGCCGTGTCTGCTGTGCCGCGCCAATGAAATCATCAATCCGGTTCTTCAGGTATTGGTACCTATAGCCGCCAGAGACCTGCCATTGAGGCGAAATTGCGTAATCCAGTTGCAGAAATCCAGCAGCAGACGAAACCCGTGTCCCTGGGTACCGGCCTATTTCTTTGTATCGCTCATTGATCAGGCCACCACTGGCTGCACTCATTTTTCTGTCGAAAATAATTTGGTTGCTATCGAGTCTATCGATATAGCCATCAAACCCGTAAGTGAATTTGAGATTATTCCATTGCTTCTCCAGGGCCGTCCGCGCGGAAAGCACACTTGTCGTTTGCTGCGAAGCGGCAAAGTACGGAGCTGGCCGTGTATAGATAAACGGTATAAAGTCCAGCACTTCGCGTCGCCACGATAACTGGCTATACCAACGATGCCCCAAAAAATCCTGATCACTATATTGTGCGTTAATCGCCCAGCGACGCGTCGCTCCCTGACGGTCGGCTTCATACCCGTCAGAAATTTCAAAATTAGGAAAAGACTTGAAGTTTTTTCCAAAATTCAGACCATACCGGTTACGCTGCTTGCTTTCATAATACTGTACTGATAGATCAAGGGCTTTATCGTTATCAAAATTGAATCGGGTGCTGCCCATAATGTCTGCCGTCCGATTGTACTGAAGCGACCCCTGTGTAATGTCAGGCACAATCAGCTCACCATCTGCATTATACGTAGCCCGATTGCGCCCCAGAGAGATTGCACCCCGAGCAGACATACGCTCGTTACCGCCACTGACCTCGGCGGACATGGAATAATCGCCGTCCTGGCCGCCTTTGAACCCGGAGACACCATTCACGGAGAAACTACCCTGAATGCCTGAATCGGATTTCTTCGTAACGATATTGATAATGCCCCCGGTAGCGCCCCCGCCGTAGACCGCAGAAGCGCCGGACAGCACCTCGACGCGCTCGATATTATTGGGATAGATCGAATCAAGCTGTCGACTGATCTGACGCGAAGAATTGAGCGACACACCATCTATCATGACCAGAATGCCGCGCCCCCGCAAATTCTGGCCATTGTTCGTACGCCCACCGCTGCTGGCATCCAGACCGGGAATCTCATCGCCAAGGATTTGCCCCAGCGTTTTACCCATTGCGCTGGACTGCGCGATCCTCTTGCTGTCAATAAACCAAACGGTCGCAGCTATCTCCTCGATTGACCGTGGCGTTGCACTTGCCACCGCTACGATAGGCTCCAGCTTCTCAGTTGGAAGTGCTTCGCTCTCCGCGTCCTGAGCCCACAGCAGCGAGCCAGGGAAAATGCCAAACAACAGCGCAAGTGTTGTCGGCAAAGAAAGAAGTCTATGCTTGTTTTTAGCCATAAATTCTCCGTTACGTTATCGCCTGGTCGCCCAATTATGGTTTTCTGTATTAATGAAATTTATTTTGAGACGCATTTCTATTACTAAAAAGAGGTCATCTTACTTTTGAGATACGGGAATATGCATTGATGTAGATTTTGAATTGCCGTTTTTTGCAAGACGGATTGAGTTGAGATTGCCAAAAACGTATGCGTCACGCATCATACGATGACACGTTGACAGTGCACGACGAACGACTGTTTTCTAATCCCCATAACCGCAAATGGTCACGCTCGGCCATATAAAAAACGGGCGGCGCCAAATTGGCAGCCGCCCGCTACGGGTAACAACAGTAGATCGCAAAAACCCGTTTAGTTCACCGTCACATTCGACGTTTTAATCACCTGAGCCCACTTGGCTGTTTCGCTCTGAATGAATTTAGCGAAATCTTCAGGTGTGCCGCCGGCAGACTGCCCGCCGGTACTTTCAAACGCCTTTTGCACTTCAGGCTTTTTCAGGATATTGTTGAATGCCGTATTCAGTTTGCTGATGATCGGCTCAGGTGTGCCTGCCGGCGCGATCACGCCCTGCCAGTTGTAAGATTCGAAGCCCTTCAGGCCCGCTTCCTGCATGGTAGGCACATCGGGCAGCAATGGCAGTCGCTTGGCGCTGGTCACGGCCAGGGGATGTACTTTTTTAGACTGAATCGCCGGCATGGCAGCGTAACCCATTTCAAACATCATATCGATGTGACCCGCCATCAGGTCGCTGCCGGCAGGGGCGCCGCCCTTGTAAGGGACGTGAGTCAGCTCAATCTGCGCATCGGTGGCGAACAGCTCGCCAGACAGATGGTGCGCGCCGCCTACACCGGACGAGCCAAAGGTAAGTTTGCCGGGTTCTTTCTTGGCCATTGCGATCAGATCAGCCACGTTTTTCACTGCCAGCTTATTGTTAACGCTCAGGATCAGCGGACTTTCTTCGATCAGAATGACGGGCGCAAGATCTTTGCTCACATCATATTTGACATTTTTTGGCATCAGCGTTGGGTTAACCGACAGTGGTGCCAGGTTGCCGCTGCCAATGGTATAACCGTCTGGTTTGGCGCGGGCAATGTAGTCTGTACCAATCACGCCGCCCGCTCCGGCTTTGTTCTCTACCACTACGTTGGCTTTGAGTTCCTTGCTCAGTTCTTCCGCCAGCAGGCGCATACGGGTATCGGCAAAACCGCCGGCTGCGTAGGGCACAATAAATGTGATGGGTTTAGCGGGCCAGTTGTCCTGGGCTGCTGCAGTAGCCGACAGGCCCAGCACACCACTGGCTGCCAGAACCGAACTAATGGTCAGTTTCCTGAAGTTTGTCATTGTTTTTCCTTGAACGAGATGACTGCTTAATATCATAATTTGCATAGGCGTCTTGCGCCTTCTTCCAGGGTGGCGTCATCCTTGGAAAAGGACAGACGGATCACCCCTAAATCGGTGCCATCCGAATAAAAAGCGGACACCGGGATGGTGGCCACGCCGAATTCTTCGATCAGCTTACGCACCAGTTGTACGTCAGACAAATAGCTGAAATGATGAAAGCGGGCCAGCATGAAAAAGCTGCCTTTGCTTGGCAGCAATTCAAATTTTGACTCTTTGAGCGCATGAGCCAGCAGATCACGCTTTTCCTGATAAATGGTAGACAGATTCAGGTAATGATTAGGTGTCTCCATCATGGCCGCCAGCGCATACTGCATAGGCGTGTCGGCGCAATACATAAGAAATTGATGAATCTTGCGTATTTCAGCCATGATTGCAGTCGGCGCGACACAATAACCGACACGCCACCCGGTCACATGAAATGTCTTGCCAAAAGACGAGACCACTACCGCACGCTCGCGCAGGCCGGCGTAGCGCGACATACTGCGATGAATGTCCTGATCAAATACCACATGCTCGTACACTTCATCAGAGAGGATGACGATATTGGTATCGGCCACGATATCCTGCAAGGCAGCAATATCCGCATCAGACAGCACGGCACCGCTGGGGTTGTGAGGTGAATTGATAATAATCATTCGCGTGCGATCATTCACCGCATCGCGCACCGCGTCCCAGTCTATTCCGTAGGCAGGTGGCAACAGTTTGATGCCCACCGGCACGGCCCCCTGCAACTGCACAATGGGTGCGTAGCTGTCAAAACAGGGTTCGAAATAAATCACTTCATCGCCAGGATGAACCAATGCTGCTATGGCGCAATACAGGGCCTCACTGGCACTGGCCATCACCGTTACTTCATTGAGTTCGTCGTAACTATGCCCGTATAGCAGTTGAATTTTTTCGGCAATCTTGTTGCGCAAGGACTCAATGCCGATCATCGGGGAATACTGATTGTGCCCTTCGGACATGGCGTCGATGGCGTGATCAATCAGTTCCGGTGCACACGGGAAGTTGGGCGCGCCCTGCGACAGGTTGATGGCCTGATGACGCTCGGCAAGATCACCGATAACGCTGAAAACAGTGGTGCCCACGGCGGGCAGCTTTGAACGGATCTGCATGATCGTTACCTGATAGACGAAATGAAAAAAACCGGCCGCCCGGGCCGGTTGCGCTTGTCAAACAATCGACTTATTTGGCGACCCAGTCGGCGTTGAAGTATTTTTGGGTAAGTTTGCTTATCGTACCATCTTTCTTCAGGGCATCAATCGCGCCGTCAAGACGCTTTTTAAGTTCGTCATTGCCCTTGCGGATACCGAAGCCGGTCCCAACACCCAGCACCGAGGTATCGTCCAGCGGTGCGCCCGTTACTTCGTAGTCTTTGCCTTCGGGTTTGTCCAGAAAAGCACTGACTGCACTCGGTGTTTTCTGCACCGCTGCCTGGATGCGATTACTTCGCAGATCCTGGTAAATCTGATCCTGAGAGGCGTAAGAGACAATTTTTACACCCTTGGGCGCCCAGTGCTTCTTAACGAAGGCTTCCTGCGCCGATCCCTGCAGTACGCCTACAACCGTGGATTGCAGACTTTCCGGCGTGGCCTGCAGACCCGATCCTTTTTTGGCGATCAGCTGGCTGGGGACATCGTAGATAGGCACAGTGAAATCGATCACTTTCTGGCGCGGCTCGGTAATATTCATTGCCGAATTGATGTAATTGAATTTACGTGCATTCAGCGCAGGGATCAGTCCGTCAAAGCTGGTTTCGACCCATTCACACTTCACCTGGAGCCTGGCACAGACCGCATCATTGAGTTCCACATCGAAGCCCACCAGTTTGCCGTCGGGGGTTTTGCTCTCGAACGGAGGATACAGGGCCTCGACCCCGACTTTGAGCACTTCCTGGGCCCATACAGGCGCGCTGATGGTGCCGGCGGCAAGGATGCCTGCCGCAATGAGCATTTTAATATTCATAATTGCCGCCTTGAAAAAAGAGAAAAGCCTCTGATTACTCAGAGGCCTGACAGTATAAACCAGCGCCAGAACCAGATAGGAGCCTCTGGCGCTCAAGCCTACACTTAGTTTTTGGTTTGATCAACCAGTTTGTTTTTAGCGATCCATGGCATCATGGCGCGCAGTTTTGAACCCACGACTTCAATATCGGACTCGGCGTTGATGCGACGACGTGACGTCAGTGTAGGTGCACCAGCGGCGTTTTCAATGATGAAGCTTTTCGCGTATTCGCCCGTTTGAATGTCTTTCAGCACTTCACGCATCACCTGTTTGGTTTCGTCAGTGACAATGCGCGGACCGGTCACGTACTCACCATACTCGGCGTTATTGGAGATGGAGTAGTTCATGTTGGCGATACCACCTTCGTAGATCAGGTCAACAATGAGTTTGAGTTCGTGCAGGCATTCGAAATAGGCCATTTCAGGCGCATAGCCGGCTTCAACCAGGGTTTCGAAACCGGCTTTGATCAGTTCAACGGCACCACCGCAAAGGACGGCCTGTTCGCCGAACAGATCGGTTTCGGTTTCTTCACGGAAATTGGTTTCGATGATACCGGCGCGACCGCTACCGATAGCACTGGCGTAAGACAGTGCGACGTCGCGTGCTGCACCGGATTTGTCCTGGTGTACAGCGATCAGTGAAGGTACGCCGCCGCCCTGAGAGTATGTACCACGAACCGTGTGACCTGGCGCTTTAGGGGCAATCATGATGACGTCGATATCGTCACGGGGAACAACCTGGCCATAGTGAACGTTAAAGCCGTGAGCGAAAGCCAATGCCGCACCGGCCTTGATATTGCCGTGCACGTGCTCTTTGTATACCTGGGCGATGTTTTCATCGGGCAACAGGATCATGACCAGATCAGCTGTTTTAACGGCGTCAGCCACTTCGGCCACTTTCAGACCGGCATTGGCAGCCTTGTTCCATGATGCGCCGTTTTTGCGCAGGCCGACAGTGACGTTAACGCCTGATTCATGCAGGTTCAGTGCATGGGCGTGACCCTGGGAGCCGTAACCGATAATGGCAACATTTTTCCCTTTGATCAGGGACAGGTCACAATCTTTGTCGTAAAAAACTTTCATTTAAAGCCTCAAGAAATTAGTTAAATTTGTTTGAATGTCTGCTTACTGCGCTTCACTACCCGATTACATCACCCGCAGAATACGTTCGCCGCGCCCGATACCGGACACGCCTGTACGAACCGTTTCCAGGATCGCACTGCGATCCAGCGCAGACAGAAATGCCTGGATCTTTTCCTGTACACCCGTCAGTTCAATTGTGTAGGACTTGTCGGTCACATCCACAATATGGCCCCTGAAGATGTCGGCCAGGCGCTTGATTTCTTCGCGTTCCTTGCCCACTGCACGTACCTTGACCAGCATGAGTTCACGCTCGACATGTGCCCCTTCGGTCAGATCAACTACTTTAACCACATCAACCAGACGGTTCAAGTGTTTCGTGATCTGTTCAATAACATCTTCAGAGCCCGCAGTCATGATGGTCAGGCGCGACAGGGTTGCGTCTTCGGTCGGTGCAACGGTGAGCGTTTCAATGTTGTAGCCCCGGGCCGAGAACAGGCCCACCACACGGGACAGCGCACCGGGCTCATTTTCCAGCAGAATGGAGATAATGTGTTTCATGGTTTCCCCTTACAAGTCTTCTGAACCCAGCAACATTTCGGTCAGGCCCTTGCCTGCCTTGACCATTGGCCAGACGTTCTCGGTCCGGTCAGTGATAAAGTCCAGGAAGACCAGACGGTCTTTGTGCTTGCCGAAAGCTTCCTTGATCGCCGGTTCGACATCTGCCGGTTTGTCGATCTGCAGACCGATATGACCATAACTTTCGACCAGTTTGACGAAGTCGGGGATGGAATCCATGTAGGACTCCGAATAGCGGGACTGATAGTCAATTTCCTGCCATTGCCGCACCATGCCCAGATAACGATTGTTCAGGCACAGTACTTTGGGCGTGAAATGATACTGTGTGCAGGTTGCCAGCTCCTGGATATTCATCTGGATTGAAGCTTCACCGGTAATGCAGGCAATTTGTGCATCGGGGTGCGCCATCTGCACGCCCATGGCGTATGGCAGGCCAACGCCCATGGTACCCAGGCCGCCGGAGTTGATCCAGCGCCGCGGATGGTTGAATCGATAATATTGCGCCGCCCACATCTGGTGCTGACCCACGTCGGAAGTGATAAAAGCGTTGCCTTCAGTCACTTTGCACAGGGTTTCAACCACAAATTGCGGCTTGATCAGGTCGCTGCCACGATCGTATTTCAGGCAATCACGGCCGCGCCATTCATTGATCTGCTTCCACCAGGCCTGCAGCGAACGACCACTTTTCTGTTCGGCCAGTGCGTCTGCGACCAGCGGGTTCATTTCCTGCAGCACTTCCCTGACATTGCCTACGATGGGGATGTCCACCTTGACCCGCTTGGAAATGGACGAAGGATCGATATCGATATGAACAATCTTGCGCTGTGCTTGTGCAAAGTGCCTGGTATTGCCGATCACGCGGTCGTCAAAACGCGCGCCAACAGCGATCAGCACATCGCAGTTCTGCATGGACATATTGGCCTCATACGTGCCATGCATGCCCGGCATACCCAGATACTGTTCTGAATCCGGGTTCTGTGCGCCCAGCGCCATCAGGGTGGTCGTGACCGGTGCACCGCTGAGCCGCACCAGTTCGCGCAGTTCCTCGGAGGCATCGGACAGGATAACGCCGCCGCCTGCATAAATCATGGGACGTTCAGCGCTGGCCAGCAACTGGGCTGCTTTTTTGATCTGACCCAGGTGACCTTTGACCACCGGCGCATAAGAACGCATCTTGATTTCGGACTTGGGCGGCGCGTATTTGCACATGGTCATGGAGATATCTTTGGGGATATCCACCAAAACCGGGCCGGGACGGCCAGTGCGAGCAATATAAAATGCCTTTCGCATGGTATCGGCCAGATCACGTACGTCGCGGACCAGGAAATTGTGCTTAACGCAGGGTCGGGTGATACCGACCGTATCGCATTCCTGGAAGGCGTCTTCACCAATGGCCTTGGTGGGTACCTGTCCGCTGATGATGACCAGCGGTATGGAATCCATGTAGGCAGTGGCAATGCCGGTGACCGCGTTGGTCAGGCCCGGGCCGCTGGTAACCAGACACACGCCAACCTTATTGGAGGAGCGCGAATAGGCATCAGCAGCGTGCACGGCAGCCTGCTCGTGTCGTACCAGAATATGCTTGAAGTCTTTCTGTTTGTAAATTGCGTCGTAAATGTAGAGCACCGCGCCACCAGGGTAACCGAAAACGTGCTCGACGCCCTCTTCGGCCAGGCAGCGCACGACGATATCGGCGCCATTGAGTTCCATGTTATTTCCTTTCATAACCAGCATTCCCGCGTTGATTGGTCCTGTGACCTGCGGCTTCGGAAGGATCCGCCAACATCTGCAGCGCTTTGTTCCTCACGGAGGAACGCCACCTGCAGACACTGATGTACCAGCCTGGCCATCAATCTGGGTCTGCGCGCACACTGGGTGCGGGAGAGTTCGAAATGGAGACGTTTATTCACGCTTTTGGCACGAATAACCGCTATTGTTCGTTCATTTAAGGCGCACTGCAAAATTGTAGCGGGTAGCTAAAATCAGGTGTCCGTTCATACCGGCGACGGATTGTGCGCAGGTATAGTCCTCAAATGTACCGTATTGCAACATCAAACGCAATCAGGAATATTCATTATGTGTAAATTTGTTCGGCAGCAACGGTACAATAGGTTTTTTTGCCACCCTATCCGTACCTGCAGGATTCGGTAGGCGTCTGGCGGCAGGCGATTGTGAACCCCGGTCTTTTCACTGGTTTGGTGTATGGATATCCGCGCAGAAAATTTTATCAAATTCTTCTACAGTTCCCATTTTTTCCACGGAACGCGCCAGGCTACGGGAGTCCTGCTACCGGTATTCGTGATGGCAGGGCTGTTCAATCAGCCTCTTATCGGCGTCGCGCTGGCGACCGGCGCCCTGTGTCCGGCCATTATTGATCAGGTTGGCGGCACCAAGCGTTCGCGCCTGAATGAAATGCTGGGCGGCATCGTCCTGGGGCAGATTTCCGGGCTGCTTACCGGGCTGGCCAGCCCCTATCCTGCTCTGCTCTGGCTGGTGGTATCGGCTCAGGTATTCTTTTATTCCATGCTCTCGGTCTATGGCCGGCGCGGCGGCCTGATTGGGTTCGGCTGCCTGCTGCAGATGATGTTGTCCATGCACACCCCCATGTCGGTCAACGAGGCGCTTACCCATACCAGCTATACTGCCATGGGTGGTATTTTCTACATCCTTTACAGCACCTCCATCAGCCACCTGTTCAAGCTGCGCGAAGAACGGCAGACCCTGTCTGCCGCCCTGTATGCCACCGCTTCCTATGTGAGCACCCGCGCCGATTTTTACGACACCCACAAAAACCTGGACGACAGCTATCGGCGACTGATTCCGCAAATGATCGCCATGACAGAGCAACACCAAAGTGCGCGCGACGTGGTGCTGCGCAATCTGCCGCGCGACAACGACGCGAGCGACCAGCAGCGCATATTGCTGTGGAATGTGTTCATCGACATGATTGCACTGCTCGATACCATGGTGGCATCACAAACTGACTACGCCACCCTGCGCGCACGCTTTCAGGACCACGATATCCTGCTGTTCATGCGCGATACCCTGTTCAAGATCAGTCGTACGCTCAATCGCACTGCCTACAGCCTGGCGCGCAACAAGCCGGTGGATTACCGCAATAGCGTGAAAGCCGAGTTACGCGCCATGGAATACGAACTGCTGCAATTGAAACAGGACGGTATTCAGCGTACTGAGCCCGAAACCTATATGCTGCTGGTGCAGATTGTGCGTCGACTGCGTAACGCCAGCCGGTTTGTGGACCGGATGGCCGACAATCTGCGCGGCATGCGCCTGGAACCGGTAGACAGCCTCAAGCGTGACCAGTCGCTGCGCCGTTTCATTACGCCGCAGTCGATTACCCTGGGCCCGTTCAAACGCAATCTGAATTTCAACTCCTCGATCTTCCGCTACGCCCTGCGTACCACGTTTGTGGTAACGCTGGTGCTGCTGATTTCAACTGTGGTCAGTCTGGTCTACGGTCATTCCGAATTAGTACAGGCGTTTACTTCGCACAGCTACTGGATCATTCTGACGGTGCTCATTATCATGCGACCGGGTTTCGCCCTCACCCGCCAGCGCACCATTGGTCGACTGGTCGGAACGCTGGTGGGTTGCCTGATCACCATTGCCCTCTTTAACCTGACCAGCAACCCATTTATTCTTATTGCCATCATGATTCCGGCGATGGTGCTGGGCAATGCCTTTGTCCTGACCAACTATCCATTAAGCTCGCTGCTGATGACCATCTATATCCTGATTGCCTTTCACTTCCTAAGCCCGGGCAATCTGTTGATTATCGGCGAACGCGCGCTGGACACCCTGGCCGGTTGTGCCCTGGCCTTTGCCTGCGGTTCGATTCTGCCCTGGTGGGAAAAGCAGCGCATCATGCCGCTGGCGCAAGAGGCCGTAGCGGCTGCACACGAGTATATTCTGGCGGTACAGGCGTACATCAACTCGGTGCATGCCGACCCGGAACACAAAGTCCCCTCGGCTGAAAACGAACGTTATGTACATGCGCAGCTGTCCCGCAAGAATATGCATACGGCCTTTGGCGCGTTTGCAGACAGTTTCTACAGGATGATGAATGAACCGAAATCCAAGCAGATCCACATTAAGGAACTGAACACGATTCTGGTACAGACCGACGCCGTAGCCAGTCAGATTGCTGCCATTGCACCTGTCATGGCGGGCCTGGATAAAATACCGCCCAATATGCAGCAGACCCTGTCCAACGTGTCTGACCTGCTGGACAAGGACGCACAGACCATTACCGAGGCGCCGACGCAAATTGAAACCGAGGGCCAATATGGCAGCCTGGTCTTCCCGCTAAAACAGATGCAACAGGCTGCGCTGCGCATCCGCCAGCAGTCCACCAATATTGGCCTGATGTAAGCAGGATAGCCGCGGTTTGACAGAACCGGTACCGCTCTGTGCGGGGAACGACGGGTTCGCGCGCATCCCTACAGGGCGTTAAGGGTGGATGGTTGACGGTGGATTGTTATTCTTGATTAAGAGTGTGGCATCGCGATTGAGGGTGTAGTGGCGCACGGCGCAACTCTGTGCCTCTGTGCCTCTGTGCCTCTGTGCCTCTGCGCGCCAGCACTTCATCCATAACCGCCAGATACCGGCAGCCATGGGTATATGCCATATGCAATTACCTATTCAAACAACTGCTCATCCACCTTCAAGGCACCGGGCCAGAAATACAGGATCGCCGACAGCAGCTGGATGGCAACCATCATACCCCAGGCGGTCAGATGGGCAACCGCCGGATAATGACCTTCCGTTGCAGGCCAGAAATCCAGCACAAACCCGACCCCCACCTGCATGGAAAAAATGCTGATGAAAAAAATCATATTGAAGGCGGTTGTGACGCGGCCGACCACCTTGCGTGGAAAGACTTCGGCCAGTAAAGCATACGCCAGAATACAACTGGCTGCCAGAAACCCATAAGCCCCCCAGATCAGGGTCAGAGAAACGGGTACCCGGAACAGGATCAGCAACTGCACCAGCACAAACAGCGCCATACCCAGTCCGCAGAAGGCACGCAGCCCCAGCCCGTATCGCTCGATTTTGCGCGCGACCATACCGGTAATGACGGTGCCGGCCACCATGGTCAGGCCCAGCATGGACACCAGGCTATCAGCCTGACGCGCTGTCAATTCAGACACGTCGGTCAGATACGGTTTAACCCAAAGCGATTGGGCTGCATAAAAGGCGCCGCCGACCGCGCACGGGAAAGGCACGACGCGCCAGAAAACACTGTTCTTAAGAATAATACGGATGCCATGAATCTGCTTGGAGACTGATTCATGCGAGGCATGACGCTGCTTCGATTCGGGCACCAGCAACCAGATCACGGCAGCCACGGCAACCGTGAACACCGCCATCCCTATACTGATTTCGCGCCAGCTGTATTGCGTAAGCAAGACGGCCAGCGGCGTCCCTACCACCACCCCGCCCATACCGCCAAGCGCCACCATCAGCCCATTCAGCAGGGGCCAGCGCGAGGACGGAAAATTCTGGGCGATTGCCAGAAAGCCGGCGCCAAGACAAACAGAGACACCTACGCCGATCAGAATGCGGCCGACAATCAGCCCCTGCATGCTATGCGTCATACCGTAGAGCACTGTTCCTACCGCAGCCACCAGCAGCAGAACCGCGTCGGTGCGGCGCGCGCCATAGCGATCCAGCGCCAGCCCGGCAGGCAACTGCGCCAGCGCAAAACCGATAAAATAAAAGCTGGTCAACAAGCCCAGATCGCTGGCGGTCAGACCCATCTCGCGCGACAGGAACGGCGCAAAGCCGATATTCAGGCCGCGATACACATAGGATAGAAAATAACCCAGCGCAAAAAGCGCAAAAATTCTTATCGCGGCCTGGCGGCTCATTGTTTTCTCCGGAAGACCAGTTTATCTTCCGTAGACTCCTCGGCGGCAAAGGCATAGCCTTCGACATTGAATTTTTTCAGGGCTGCCGGCGTCTTGGCTTTGGTTTCTATGGCAAACCGCGCCATCAGCCCACGCGCACGCTTGGCGTTGAAACTGATAATTTTATACACGCCGTTTTTATAGTCCTGAAATACGCACTGAACCACACGGGCATCCAGCGCCTTCAGATCCACCGCCTTGAAATACTCTTCCGAAGCCAGATTAATCACAATACGCGAGGGCTGATCAGCCAGGCGTTCATTCAGGTATTGAGCGATCTCAGAACCCCAGAACTCGTACAGATTCTTGCCTCGGCTATTTTGCAGGCGCGTTCCCATTTCCAGCCGATAGGGTTGCATCAGATCCAGCGGGCGCAACACCCCATACAAGCCGCTCAGAATGGCCACGTGTTCCTGAGCCCATGTCAGTTGTGATTCGCTCAGCGTCTCTGCAGCCAGTCCTTCATATACGTCGCCATTGAAAGCGAGCACGGCCTGCCGGGAATTTTTCTGATCAAATTTGGGTTTCCATTCCGCGTACCGTTGTACGTTCAGCTCGGACAATGCCTGGCTCAGCTTCATCAGCCCGGCAATATCCTCGGCGCTTTTGGTTTTAAGCACTTTGATCAGCTCTGCTGAGCGTTTGACAAAAAGAGGCTGGGTATGCGTGCGGGTGGAAACAGGAGAGTCGTAATCGAGTTTTTTGGCAGGAGAAAGCAGAAAAAGCATGACGGACAACCTTGAATGGAATAGGGGTGAATCTGGAGTGAACGCCGCTCCCGTCGGTAGCCTGGAACGTCGTCAATACATCATGACAAAGCAGGTCTGCCTGCCGACCATCAAAGCCCGGCAGAACATGACCATCATTACTAAGCGGCCGGAGTCAGACGCGCCACACCGCCCATATAAGGACGTAACGCAGCAGGAATCTCGATACTGCCATCGGCCTGTTGATAGTTTTCAATCAGCGCGACCAGCGTACGTCCTACCGCCAGGCCGGAACCATTGAGCGTATGCAGATACTCGGTTTTGCCCTGCTCGTTGCGGAAACGCGCCTGCAGGCGCCGAGCCTGGAAGGCCTCGCAGTTGGACACAGAAGATATTTCGCGCCAGGTGTTCTGCGCCGGAATCCACACTTCCAGATCGTAGGTTTTGGCCGCGCCAAACCCCATATCGCCCGTGCACAGCTGCACAACACGGTAAGGCAGTTGCAGCAATTGCAGCACTTTTTCAGCATGCCCGACCATCTGCTCCAGCGCATCGTAGGAGGTGTCCGGATGAACAATCTGCACCATTTCCACTTTGTCAAATTGGTGCTGACGGATCATGCCCCGGGTATCGCGACCGCCACTACCGGCCTCGGAGCGAAAACATGGCGTATGCGCCGTCAGCCGCAAGGGCAGGCTGGCGCCAGGCACGATTTCGTTTTTGACCGTAGCCGTGAGGGTAATTTCGGAAGTGGAGATCAGATAAAGATCTTCTTTTTCAATTGGCCTGCCCTGCTGGTCAGTCTGGGGTTCGTCTTCGCCGCCCTTGGTGACCCAGAACATATCGTCCTTGAATTTGGGTAGCTGACCAGTGCCCAGCAGGGTTGAGCTGTTGACGATATACGGCGTATAGCATTCGGTATAGCCATGCTCGCTCGTGTGTAAGTCCAGCATGAACTGGGCCAGGGCCCGATGCAGGCGGGCCATGCCGCCACGCATAAAGGAGAAACGCGCGCCGGTCAGCTTCACAGCCGTATCAAATTCCAGTCCAAGGCGTTCACCGACCGTCACATGATCCTGGGTCTCGAAGGTTTTGGCGGGCGGTTCGCTTTGATCCGTCACATAGCCAGCCTGTACGCCCAGCCAGCGCCGAACCTCGACGTTGTCATCGCTGTCCTTGCCCTCCGGCACGGAACTGTGTGGCAGATTGGGAATAGTCATGAGCCAGCCATCCAGTTCACTGCGAATACCTGCCAGCGTTTCTTCCAGCTCCTTCAGTTTGCCGGGCAGTGCCTGTGATTCGGCCATAACGGCGCTGGCGTCTTCTCCACGCGATTTCAGCTGACCGATTTGTTTGGCCAGTGCATTGCGCTGCGCCTGCAGGGTCTCGGTCTGAATTTGTACATCTTTGCGCCGGGCTTCGAGCTGATTGAAGCGGGCTTCGTCAAAATCGACGTTGCGGCGCTTGAGCGCGGCGATGACAAGGGGAAGCTCTTTTCGCAGTAAAACAGGATCTAACATGATTTTTTCTGAGTGTCGTGTGGGAGAAGTATAGGGTAATCATTATATACAGCTATACGCCGGCAGTGGGCGCGGATAGAACAACGCGCGCCCGCGACCTGCTTTCCCGGAGAAAAAATCAGCCTTCCGGCCCGAAAGGCAAGCGACTGCCGCCGGGCACGGTCTTTCATTTACATCGCTGGTTTGTGAGCCTGCCCATGCTCCACCGGAACCACATTGCTGTCCGACTTCATGCCAGAGGTGCCGTGCTGCATCGGCATAGCACCACCCTGCCCGGCTGGTTTGGCCGCGCCGGACTTCATGTGCCCGCTATGCCCTTGGTCGGATTTGACCGCCATGCTCGTTTTATGCTTAGGCGCCGCTGCTGTAGGCTTACTTTTGCTGGCATGCGACGTGTGCATCCCGCTCGTACCCTGGTGTTCGGGAACGACATTGCTGTCCGCTTTCACAGGACTGGCATGCGGCTGACCCGCGCCGGACGCTGCAGGCTTCCAGTTCTTGTTTTTACTGAGTTTTTCCCAACCCGGCGTTGGCGTACCTGTCGTGCCTGATTGATGCATGGGTTTCTGATCGATCTTGCTGTCGGCATTCATTTTCATGTCTGCCGCTATCGCTGAATGCATACCCAGCGCCAATGTGAAGGCTCCTGCCAGTGTCGCTATAACGGTCTTTTTCATGTTCTGCTCCAGTTATTGATAACGTACCCGACCATGCACTTCGTCCGGCACCATTATTCTTCATGCCGTTCAATGCACGGTAGTCAGGCCCTGACCAGAGATCATAGCCAGCTACGCCTAACTTACACCTTAGACAATAGAAACGGGGAGTTTATTACGTCGTTGTACGAAGTATTATGTAACTGTCTTTGAGCTGACATTCGGCAGACATGCGCAACCCATCGAGCGAGCACTGCGCAACTGGCTTCTTCTGGCTTCTGGCTTCTGGCTTCTGGCTTCTGGCCAATATGCCACTTGCCATTATTATTTATCTGGCCTTTTTATTATTATCTGCCCCTTTTGGTTCTTTTGTTATCTGGTCTTTTTATTTTGCCGCGCCTCGCGATCCAATGAGCGCAGATAATTGAGTTTTTCCGTAATTTTCGTTTCCAGCCCCTGCTGCACAGGACGATACCAGCCCGGCTCCCGCATTCCATCGGGCAGATAGGTCTCGCCGGCGGCATAGGCATTGGGCTCATCATGGGCATAGCGATACTCATGGCCATAACCCAGCTCTTTCATCAGTTTGGTAGGCGCATTGCGCAGGTGCACCGGCACCTCACGCGATTTATCCTGCTTGACGAAAGCGCGCGCCTGATTATAGGCGTTGTAGCCCGCGTTACTTTTGGCCGCGATAGACAAATAGATCACCGCCTGCGCCAATGCCAGTTCACCCTCCGGCGACCCCAGGCGCTCATAGGTTGTGGCCGCTTCATTGGCCATCTGCATGGCGCGCGGATCGGCCAGACCGATATCTTCCCAGGCCATGCGCACAATGCGGCGCGCCAGATACTTGGGGTCGGCGCCGCCATCGAGCATGCGCGTGAACCAGTACAGCGCTGCATCAGGATGCGAACCCCGCACCGACTTATGCAGCGCAGAGATCTGGTCATAGAAACTGTCACCGCCCTTATCAAAACGACGCAGATTCAGCGTGAGCGCGTTTTGCATAAATTCGGGCGTGATCTGTGTAACCTGCGCAGCCATCGCAGCCGTGCTGGTCTGCTCCAGTAAATTCAAAAACCGTCTGGCATCGCCATCGGCATAGCCGGTGAGCACAGCGATAGACTGATCATCAAAATCCAGATCAATCGCCCCACTCTCTTTGGCACGCAACAGCAACTGGCCCAGTTCTTCGTCCGACAGCGCGGTAAGCACATAGACCTGGGCACGCGACAAGAGCGCCGAATTGACTTCAAACGACGGGTTTTCGGTGGTGGCACCTATAAAGGTGAAAAGGCCGCTTTCAACATAAGGCAGGAATGCATCCTGCTGTGCCTTGTTAAAGCGATGCACCTCGTCCACAAAAAGAATGGTTTTGCGTCCCTGCGCCTGCGCGACCTGGGCCTTGACAACCGCGTCACGAATATCTTTGACGCCACCCAGCACTGCAGAGATGGCAATAAAATGCGCATCAAAACCGTCGGCCATCAGGCGCGCCAGCGTGGTTTTCCCGACACCTGGCGGCCCCCAGAAAATCATGGAGTGCGGACGACGCGCCTCGAACGCCACCCGCAAGGGTTTGTCCGGGCCCAGCAGATGCGACTGTCCGATCACCTCGTCGATATTGCGCGGACGCAGTCTCTCGGCCAGCGGGGCATTCGCGCCTGCACCGGCACCATTGAACAGATCGCTATCGGAAAAATCGGTCATAACTATATTGGGTTTCCAGAATCACTGCGCATAGGGGTGAACCGCAGCCAGGTACAAAAAGGACCGTCGCAACGGCCCTTGAGCTGAACAGCGAAGTGAGGGTACAGGCCCTTTATCAGGCTACATTTTAACGGTATCTACGCCAGGAGGGGCCTTGAACTGATAAGCGCTGGCCGGAATTTTCGCGTTGCTTTTGAAATTGCGCAATTTGATCGACGTGGTTTGGCCGAAAGAATCCAGGATGACCAGCTCGGCCGGCAGGTTATTGGCAAAGCCGATATCCACATGCGCCAGGCCGGCATCCGATACTTTAGGCGTCGCACGCATCCACACCATGCCATTATTGTCTGGCAGCGCAGACAGCGTGAACGAATCATCCAGCGTACCCGAGCCAAACAGAATGGCCGCCGGCGACGCACCCACCGCTTTGCTTACCGGACGTTCGGTCACCTGTTTCAGATCGGGATCATATTGATAGACTGTTTTGCCATCGGAAATCACGCTTTGCGCATAGGGCTTGACCACGCTCCAGTTGAATTTTCCCGGACGCTCAAAAGAAAAGGTGCCGGTCTGAGCCGCCCTGTTCTTGGCCTTGCCGCCGGATGTTTTCTGGGCAAATTCGCCACTGGCCGATCTGACCTGCGCCACGAAATCCTTCAGTTGTTGCCGGGCATCTGTCTGCTGCGTGTTTTTAACGTCGGGAATTTTCTCGAAAGTTACGCCTTCCAGCGTGGTGGACAGGCCGGCATCCGGATTCATCATATCGGGGTTCACTTTAATGTCCTGCGCCATTGTCGCAACGGGTACCGCTGCAACCATCGCCAGGCAAATCGCAAGTAAGGTCTTTTTCATGAATGAACTCCTGTTGTTGTTCCTTCCGGCAGTCGGGTCAGGCCCTGTGAATACCACCGGAAACATGACCTGTTTTAACATTAACTGGCCAGAGAAGGATGTTACAAAATCGTAAATACAATTGCATCGCTGTAATTTGGCACAGCGCTACAAAATACTTACGGCATCCGCAAGGGATGCCGTAGATACTGCCAGACAATCAGGCGAAAACCTGCTGGTTACTGCGCATTACAGACAGGAACTGCCATGCCTGCAACGCCCGCTTTACGCGTCGGGCTCTTCCTGTCCGGCAGGCACCAGAATTTCCCGGTTGCCATTAGACTGCATGGTCGACACAATGCCAGACTGCTCCATCTGCTCCAGCAGCCGCGCGGCACGGTTATAGCCAATACGCAGATGCCGTTGAACCGATGAAATGGAGGCACGACGGTTTTTCAACACCACAGCCACCGCCTGATCGTACAGGGGATCAGACTCATTATCGGTAAAGCCGGTGACACTGCCTACACCATCACCGGTCTCACCCGCGACGCCCCCTTCCAGCAGGCCATCCACATAATCGGGCTCGCCCTGCTCTTTCAGATAATCAACCACACGATGCACTTCATCATCGTCTACGAAGGCGCCATGGACCCGATTCGGCAAACCGGTACCGGGTGGCTGATACAGCATATCGCCCTGGCCCAGCAACGCCTCGGCACCCATCTGATCCAGAATCGTGCGCGAGTCAATTTTAGAGGACACCTGAAACGCGATGCGCGTTGGAATATTGGCCTTGATCAGACCGGTAATCACATCGACACTGGGGCGCTGCGTTGCCAGAATCAAATGGATACCGGCTGCCCGCGCCTTTTGCGCCAGACGGGCAATGAGCTCTTCAATTTTTTTGCCCACCACCATCATCAGATCGGCCAGCTCATCAATCACCACCACGATCATGGGGAGTGTTTTCAACGGTTCCGGCTCTTCAGGTGTGAGTGAGAACGGATTGGGAATGGATTCGCCCTTCTTGGCCGCATCTCGAATTTTGCTATTGAAGCCGCTGATATTGCGCACGCCCATTTTGCTCATGAGCTTGTAGCGCTTTTCCATCTCGCCCACACACCAGTTTAGCGCATTGGCAGCCTGGCGCATATCGGTGACCACCGGCGCCAGCAGATGCGGGATGCCTTCATAAATGCTCATTTCCAGCATTTTCGGGTCAATCAGAATAAGGCGGACCTGCGATGCATCGGCCTTATAAAGCAGGGAGATAATCATGGCATTGATCCCCACCGATTTGCCCGAGCCCGTCGTACCGGCCACCAGCAAGTGCGGCATTTTTGCCAGATCGGCCACCACCGGATTGCCAGCGATGTCCTTGCCCAGCGCCATGGTGAGCGATGAAGCATTGTCATGATAGGTTTTGGAGCCAATGATTTCCGAGAGCCGGACCATTTGGCGGCGCGGGTTGGGCAACTCCAGACCCATCAGGTTTTTACCAACAATGGTTTCAACCACGCGAATGCTGACCAGGCTGAGCGCGCGCGCCAGATCCTTGGACAGATTGACGATCTGGCTGCCCTTGACACCGGTTGCCGGCTCGATTTCATAGCGGGTAATGACCGGTCCTGCCTGCGCAGTGACCACGGTCACCTGCACGCCAAAGTCACGCAGTTTTTTCTCGATCAGGCGCGAGGTATATTCGATGGTTTCAGGGGAAACCGATTCGATATTTTCACCGGGCGGGTCCAGCAGCTCCAGCGCAGGCAGTTCACCGCTGGCATTTTTGGGCGGTTCAAACAGCGTGCGCTGCTTTTCCTTGATCACGCGCTCGGACGTAGGAAATACCGTGATTTGCGGTTCAATGCGTACCGAGGTTTCGTGCACCAGTTGCTCTTTTTGCACCACCACCTGTTCTTCGCGCGCGACCTGGGCAATTTCACCAGCCTTGCGATCCTGACGGGCGGTTTTCAGATTGATCAGTGCATTTAACAGACGCTGGATGGTCGAGCCGATTCTCTCAGCCAGTGACAACCAGGAAAAATCCAGAAACAGGCCCAGACCCAGCACAACCATGAAAAACAGAATCAGCACTGCGCCCGGCACACCCACGGCCGTCGAGAACAAGGTGCCGACATATTGGCCCAGTACGCCGCCCGCCCCGCCCGGCAATTGCGAGCCGATGTGCGCCAGCTGACTGGCTTCAAAACCCATTGAGCCGACAAACAGCAAAGCGAAACCCACGCCCTGCTCCCAGTGCACACGCGGCAGCGCGGCATCGGGATTGGCCACAATGCGACTCATGAGCATTTTGTAGCCCACCCACATGCGTTTGAGACACAAGGCAACAAACCACCAGGCCGACAAGCCAAAAAGATACAGCAGGATATCGGACACGTACGCACCCACCGCACCCAACCGGTTATGAACCAGGGTAGATGACGAGGTGCTGACCCAACCCGGGTCATTCGGATGCCAGGTAAACAACATGACCGACAGGGCTGCGGCCAACGCAGCATACAGAACCCATTTGGCTTCCGTAAACATGGCGGCCAGCCGGCTGGGTTCGGCATTCTGTGCGTTGCGCGCATTCCTGGCGGATGATCGTGCCCCTGCATTACGTGTATTGCGGGCGGAACTGTTGCGGGCGGGACGAGTGGTTGCGGTATTTGAAGTGCGTGCCATAACTATAAATTCGGTCAATAAAGCATTATAGCTTATTGATATTAAATGTTATTTATATTCTAGCCGGCGAATACTCATTGATTGTGAATTCTCCGTAAGCTGTTGTTTTAACAGGACTCGTCCCCATATAATTTATTCCAATGAGGCAAAACCACCCTGCTCAGTTTCCGTATTTTGCGGTGAAATAGACGCCATTGGGCGCCAATTCCGGGCCTGTTGCAAAACCGTGGCCGTTTCGGGGTTTTGAACGGCGCCACGCAGCGATCCATTATAATTGCCCATTGGATTTTTAGGATAAGACTCAATGGCTGACAAAACCAAACATGCAAAAGTGCTGATTCTGGGTGCCGGACCGGCAGGCTACACCGCCGCCGTTTACGCAGCCCGCGCCAACCTCAGCCCGGTGCTGGTTACCGGTATGGAACAGGGCGGACAGCTCATGACCACGACAGACGTGGACAACTGGCCTGCTGACGCCCAGGGCGTGCAGGGCCCCGACCTGATGCAACGCTTTCTGGAACACGCTACGCGCTTTAACACCGACATTGTTCAGGAACATATTAAAGAAGCCGATCTGTCAGTACGCCCGTTCCGGCTGGTTTCTGAATCGGGTACCACCTTCACCTGCGATGCGCTGATCATTGCGACCGGCTCTTCGGCCAAATACCTGGGCCTGCCTTCCGAAACTGCCTTTATGGGCAAAGGCGTGTCTGCCTGCGCCACCTGCGATGGTTTCTTCTATCGCAATCAGGACGTTATTGTAGTGGGTGGCGGCAATACAGCCGTTGAAGAAGCGCTGTATCTATCCAACCTGTGCCGCCACGTCACGCTGGTGCATCGTCGCGACACCTTCCGCGCCGAGCCCATCCTGGTAGACAAGCTCATGGAAAAAGTGAACGGCGGCACCATGTCGCTGAAACTGTTCAACACATTGGAAGAAGTACTGGGCGACCAGAGCGGCGTGACCGGAGCACGGCTGCGTCATGTAGACGGGCACCTGGAAGACCTTGCGGTAACCGGTGTATTCATCGCCATTGGCCACCACCCCAACACCACGCTGTTCGAAGGCCAGTTGGAGCTGGAAAATGGCTATATCGTGACCAAAGGCGGCCACGGTGGTTTTGCCACAATGACTTCGGTCCCCGGCGTCTTCGCTGCGGGTGATGTGCAGGATCATGTTTACCGTCAGGCCATTACCAGCGCCGGCACGGGCTGCATGGCGGCACTGGATGTACAGCGCTGGCTCGAAAGCCAGCCTGAGTAAAACAGGACAGGCCCGCCAGCCAGCGCTGCGGGCCGCAATTGCTATGGTTACCCCCATCAAAGGTAAGCTCGAAGACCTGCGCCAGCTGCAAAAAGCCAAAGCCCGTGAAGAAACACGCCGCGCCAAGGCACAACAGAACGCGCCCAGGCCCGGCAAGACCGCAACCGGCACCGCTGCCCCTGCTGTTTTTACAGCAGAGGACAGTGTATTGTTTCGCCAGACGGTCAGATCCGTCACACCGCTGCCACCCGCCAACCGCTACCCGCGACAGGCACTGGATTATGGCAATAATGAATATTTCCGTGCTAAACGACGTCAGGCAGAAGGCGCGGCACTGCCTGAACCGCATAAACCGGCCTCCCCTGACCGTGGCACCGAGAAAAAGCGCAGTTCAGCGGCCGTCCCTAAAGGCCGTCGAGCTGCCGCACTGCCCGAAGGCGCTTATGTACAGCGAACCGATAGTGTCGATTTAATCAAGAAACTGCTATCCGGACAGTGGCCGGTGGGCGCAACGCTGGATCTGCACGGCGCCAACTCAGCCCAGGCAGCAGAGCGGTTTGATCGCTTCATTCATTCCTGTCTTGAACATCGGGTCCGCGCCATTTGCATTGTGCATGGCAAGGGATATGGCTCTGCGGACGGGAATGCCGTCCTGAAAGACCAGGTACTGGCATGGCTGAAAAACATGGATGCCGTACTGGCATTTGCGCCAGCCCCTGAAAATATGGGTGGTACGGGAGCCCAGATCGTTCTGCTGAAGACCTCTGAAAGCGATTGATTCGGCTCATCAGCGCGCTGGCGGGGAAACGGAACAGACCGGTTTGTGAGTTAAGCGGCAGAGCTGGTCAGAGCCAGAGCCAGAGCCAGAGCCAGAGCCAGAGCCAGAGCCAGAGCCAGAGCCAGAGCCAGGCAGCATGCTACCCGGTCAGCAATGGCATGTGCAATTTTTTTTTAAATATTCAGGCGGCAGAAAAAAAGAAAGGCGGAATCAATTTATATTGATTTTCCGCCTTTCGTTTATTTTTGTTATGGATACAGCTATTGTGCACACACTTAACTAAATATTTCAATCAAGTGGTAAAGCCTGCTCATGCAGAGCGTTTGTCTCCTCACCTGCATGAGACAAATTATGCCCGTGATTCCTATATATGACACTTAGGGAATGCACTAGTTTTTAGCATTTTCCATTAGTTTTCTGCACCTTTTTGTGTCGATTTCTGCAAGGCGCGCTGACGCGCCGCCTCTTTACGCGCCTCTTTCAGGGCTCGTCGCTGGCGAATCTGCTCCTGCATATCTGCACCAATATGTTCCTCGTGACGCGCTGCTGCCAGATCCACCTGCCGCTGGCGTTCACGGAAGCGCTCGCGTTGCTCCTCTGTTTTGTCATCCCAGCAATGCGGGCAGCTTTCCCCACGAATATACTTGGGCGAGGCGCGTTCTTCCTCGCTCAGTGGATGACGGCATGCGCGACACTGAATATACGGACCGGGTTTCAGGCCATGACCAACAGAAACCCGTTCGTCAAAAACGAAACACTCGCCTTCCCACAGGCTTTGCTCGGGCGGAACGGTTTCAAGGTATTTCAGAATCCCGCCCTGCAAATGATAAACCTCGTCAAACCCCTGAGACTTCATATAGGCCGTGGATTTTTCACAGCGAATACCACCCGTGCAGAACATGGCCACCTTGCGCGTACGCTTTTTATCCAGCAACCCGCCTTCGGCAGACTGGCTTTGCACCCAGCCGGGAAATTCGCGGAATGTGACGGTATTGGGATTGACCGCGCCCTTGAACGTACCAATATCCACTTCATAATCGTTGCGCGTGTCTACCAGCACCACATCCGGATCGGAGATCAGGTCATTCCAATTTTCCGGCGGCACATAGGTACCCGCGTTGTTGGTATTGACGTTGGGCTGCCCCATGGTCACGATTTCCTTTTTCAGGCGTACGCGCATCCGGTGAAAGGGATCGCGTTCGTCGGACCAGGACTCCTTGTGCTCAAGGTCCGCCAGGCGTGGATCATTGCGCAGGTATGCCAGAACGGCATCAATGCCTTCCCTGGGACCGGCGATCGTACCGTTGATTCCTTCGCGGGCAAGCAGCAGCGTCCCCTTAACGTGATGGCGCTCACAAAACGCCTGCAACGGCTCTTTGAGCGATTCAAAATCGGGAAGATCAACAAACTTGTATAGGGCGGCAATGGTATGAGACATAGAACTGAAATGGGGGTATGGGGCAAGTCTTTCATTTTAGCTGCCCTGCCTGTGACAGAACAGCCTTGTGTTTGATTATTCTCAACTTGCCTGAAAATTAACCATTTATTGTAAATCAAACCCCCGGGACTTCAGTGCGAAGCGGGCTGTTCCTTTGCATATTTAATCAAGGCACCGCTGCGGTACAAGCCATGGACAAACTTGCCAAACGGCATCGTAATGAACAGCGACAGGATCACAGCCAGATGAATCACCAGCAACGGTGCCAGTGCGGCGGTTTCGCGCAAGACCATCAAGGCCAGACCCGTTATCGCAGCCAGAAACAGCTGGGCAATAAAAGCATAGTCCATGCCCATTTGCCGGATATTGCGGATCTCGGGATCGGTTTTGCGCTTGAGCCAGAACTGCCCTGCCGTGCCCACCGCCAGGGAAATGCCACCCAGTGTACCGGTCAGCTTGGGCAGGCTGAAAAAGGCGTAAGGTGCTTCCCAGCCAAACACATAATGGAACACGGTGCCTGACGCGGTGGCCGCAAAACATAACATGAATCCATAAAACGTAAAATGGTGAAAGCGGCGGCGCCACGGTGAAATATTATCATCCGGATAAGTACAGCCGGTCTTCACATTGCCATGCAAATACTTCAGGCTTAACGCGTCGGCCATGCCCTGCCGAACATGTTTCCAGTTCAGCAGCAAGGCAGGCCTCTCTCCAACATCCCGAAGGAAGTGACGAAACCCCATTCCCATGGCAACAACAACCCACAAGGCTGCCAGCCCGAAAACCGTCGCCAGCACACCGTGCGGAAAAATGGCATAAAACTGGCCATTCAGGTCATTTACCGACGGGCCGCCGATCAGCGCCGCCAACCCCAGCAGCACAATCAGCGCCAGCAAAAATCCCATACTGGCCAACAGCCCGCTTTTGTCAAAGCCACGCGCAATAGCACCAGGCCATGCGTATGTCTGATAGGTGGTCTGACGTACCGCAGCCAGTTGCACCGGCAGATTCACATTGAACTCGTGAGGCGGCGCATACTGACAGGCGTAATAGCATTCGCTGCAGTTGTGGCACAAATTGGCCAGATAATGCAGATCGCCGCGCGTAAAATCCAGCCGCTGTTCAAGCGCCGGAAAGACCGCACAGAAGCCCTCGCAATAGCGACAGGAGTTACATATGCCCACCGCATTGCGGGCATCTTCGATAAGTTGTTCAAGCTGCTGCATGTTTTGCGGCCTCCGTGCCTGCAATACGACCAAATACTGTTCCGATGGCCATCCCGAAACCAGCCACGTAACCCTTGCTCAGAATATTTCCTGCCATAATTTCACCGGCGGCGAACACGTTGCGCGCCAGCGTTTCATCGTCCATGATGACCTGCGCCTTTTTCGTGACCTTCACACCCATATAGGTAAAGGTGATGCCGGTGGCCAGCGGGTACGCATAAAACGGCCCGGTATCAATTTTTTGTGCCCAGTTGGTTTTCTCCGGCTGCAGCCCTTGCGTGCGGCACCCATCCAGCACGCTGTGATCGAATTTGCCTGGCTTCACGGCGGCATTAAAGGCGGCCACCGTTTCTACAGCCGTTTGTACCGGCAGCCCCAGGCGTTCGGCCAGCGCTTCTATCGAATCGGCAGAAATCGACTTAAATACAGATGGCATGAAGCGGCCAATGGCCTTCGAATCAATAATGCAATAGGCAATCTGATCGGGTTGCTGGGCCACCAGACGCCCCCAGATGGCATAACGTTTGGGCCAGAAATCTTCGCCCTCATCATAAAAACGCCGGCCCTCTTTGTTCAGCACGATCCCCAGGGATACGCAATCGACCCGGGTGACGATCCCTCCGTCATACTTGGGCGCGCGAGCATCAATGGCCACGGCATGTCCCTGAGTGGGGTCGCCGATAATACAGGCCTTGTTGCGCATCAGCTCGCGCAGCATGACGCCCTGATTGAACCGGGTGCCACGAATCAGGAAATTGCGCGCGGCAGGCCCCCATGCCTCTTCCAGCCACTCAATATTGGATTCAAATCCGCCCGATGCAATCACTACGGATTTGGCTGTAATGGTGAGCGCCTGACCGTTTCTGACCAGCTCCACACTTTCACAGTTGCCATCTGAAAAATTCAGCGTGGTGGCTTCGGTCTCGTACAGAATCTGCACGCCGGCTTTTTCGGCTGCTTTGTAATAAGCGTTGACCAGCGCCTTGCCGCCGCCAAGAAAAAAGGCATTGGTCCGGCCCAGGTGCAGCGTTCCGCCCAGTGATGGCTGAAACCGTACGCCATTGGCTTTCATCCACGGCGCACAGGCTTCCGTTTCACGAATGACATAGCGCGCCATATCTTCATTGGTCTCGCCCCCGGTTACCCGGAACACATCCTGGAAATATTCATCTTCCTGATAACGGTCAGTCAGTACGTCTGTGGGTTCATTGTGCATGCAGCGAAAATTACGGGTATGGCTGCTATTGCCCCCACGCCAGGCACGCGGCGCACTTTCGACCAATATGACCGATGCCTTCTGTTCCGCGGCCGACAGCGCCGCACACAGCGCCGCATTGCCCCCTCCGATCACCAGAACATCGCACGCCAAGGTATCCTTCATGCTGAATTCCTAATAAAAATACTTTTAAATATACTGTTGTATTCTATTGTACACAAATATTTTCTCCTGTGCTTAAGCATGACCAAATTAACCGCAGAACACCACAATTGCGTTATGCTGTGCAAAAGCACTTGCAGCAAGGAATCATTCATGGCCAAATCCAAACCCTCCCCCGCTACCCAGCGCTCCGATGCCGATTCGGAACAAGCCAACGATCGCGGCGTCACATTAAGCGATCAGGCATACAGCTATATTGTCCAGTCGCTGGAAAACGGCACCCTGCCGCCCGGCACGCGCTTGCGTGAAACTGAGCTGGCCGCTGATATCGGCTTGAGCCGCACACCCATTCGTGAAGCACTGAACCGCCTGATGTCCGAAGGACTGGTAAGCAACGATCCCAAGCGTGGGCTGATCATTACCGAACTGGACCAGAACATGGTGGGCGAGCTATACGAGATGCGCCGGGTGCTGGAAAGCACGGCTGCCGCGCTGGCGGCTCGCCACGCCACAGACGTTGAAATCGCGGTCTTAAGGCAGATCATCGATCGGGATGAGACACTGAACGATCCCGCCGCCCTGTCCTATAACAACCGGCTGTTTCATCAGACTCTGTATCAATGTGCCCATAATCGCTACCTGCTCAAAACCTTGCAGGTGCTGCAAAATGCCATGTTGTTGCTGGGCAAAAGCACCCTGGCCGAAAGCGGACGCCCATCAACGGCACGCGAAGAACATGCGCAAATTATCAATGCCCTGGAGCAACGCGATCCGGATAAGGCGCAGGAAGTATCCAGCCGGCATATCAGCGAGGCTTATAAAGTCCGGCTGAGTCGCTTCCTGCTTGATCGCGAGTAATCAGTCTGCACGCGCGCCCGATGATTTGACCGCCGCACCCCAGGCGTTGATTTGCGCCTGAATAAAAGCGCCGAATTCATCCGGTGTCATTTTGGCGGCCCTGGCCCCTTCGTTCGCCAGCTTGCTTTTGACATCCTCGCTGTTCAGCGCCTTGCTGGCGGCCTGATACAGAGCATCGATCACCGGTTGCGGCGTTTTGGCAGGTGCTACCAGACCATGCCAGGAAACGGCTTCAAATCCAGGCACGCCCGCTTCAGCAACCGTGGGCAACTCAGGCAATGCATCGGAGCGTTCGGCCGACGATACGGCAAGGCCTTTGATGGACCCGGCCTTGATGTGACTGATCGCCCCGGGGATGGTGGTAAACATGAAATCAATCTGCCCGCCGATCAGTGCACTGATCACCGGCGCACCACCCTTGAACGGCACATGCACCAGATCCAGATGCTCCGCATCCTTAAGCATGACGCCGGCCAGATGACCGGGCGTACCGCTACCGGCCGAGCCCATATTGGTTTTGCCGGGATTGTCCTTCATAAATTGAAGCAGGTCCTTAAGACTGTTCATCTGCTTGTGCGCAGCTCCCACCACCAGTACGTTGGGCACGGTGGCAAACAGCGTGACCGGCGCGAAATCCTTGATGGCGTCGTAGTTCAGTTTCCGGTACAAGGTGGGATTAATGCCATGGGTACTGGCTGTTGCCAGCAATAAGGTATAGCCGTCGGGTTTGGCATTGGCCACCGTCTGTGCAGCAATCGCACCATTGCCACCCCCTTTATTTTCTACAACGATGGATTGCCCCAGATCTTTTGACATGGCAGCCGCCATGGTTCTGGCCAGAATATCCGAAGAACCACCGGCAGGATGCGGGACAACCAGACGGATAGGCTGATCGGGATAAGCTGCGTGCACGGTTAGCGGACTCGCGGCCAACAGGACCGCGAGCATACAGGGTTTAAAAAAAGTCATGGGATCGTCTCCTGAGATTGAAATTCCGTTTAAATATACTATTGAATACAACAGAATACAATAATAGACAACACCTATAAGCAAGATTGACGCGCAATGACGAATACCCTGCGACACCCCGTAAAGCGAGTGGCAAGGTCACAATGTGCGAATAAATAAAGGCGATCAGCCTGCCGGCGCAGATTTGTCGGCGTGCCCTTCAGCCCGGCCAGACTGGTCAAAATGCGCAACCAGAAAATCAATGAATGCCCGGGTGCGGGCGGGAAGATTGCGCTGGCTGGGATAGTAAACGTATAAGTCTGCATCCGGCAGCGTAAAGTCAGGCAGGACGACCCGGAGTCGACCGCTTTCCAGATATTTAGCCAGATCCCATTCGGATCGGATCAGGATGCCGTGCCCATCCAATGCCCAGCCAAGCACAATATCCCCATCGTTGCTCGACAGCATCCCGTGGACTTTCACCACCTCACTGTGATCGTGATGGGCAAACCGCCAAATACCATAAGCATCGTCGTTCTGCCGGTGAATAATGCAGCGATGCTGTGCCAGATCGGCCAGGCTTGCGGGCGTGCCATGACGCTCCAGGTATAGCGGCGATGCACAAAGAAAACGCCGATTGGATAGAATTCGTCGGGCATTGAGGCGTTTATCCGGCAAGGCGCCAAAACGAATCGCCAGATCAAAACCATTTTCCACCAGGTCTACCGGCCTGTCCGTCACTTCCATTTGCACCTCAACCTGCGGATATCGCCTGGTAAACCCGGACACCAATGGCGCGACCGTGGTCCGACCAAACCCCAGTGTCGCGTTGATCCGCAGCAGCCCGCGCGGTTTGCGGCTGGACGAAATGATGTCCTCCATATCCACGATATCGCCCAGTATCCGGGCCGCGTGCTGGCGATAGGTTTCACCTTCGCTGGTCAGGCTGAAGCTGCGCGTTGTGCGATTCACCAGTCGCACCCCCAGCCGCTTTTCCAGCAACGCCAGGCGCCTGGTCGCCGCCGGCGGCGTCACATTCAGCGCTCTTGCAGCTGCAGCCAGATTGCCATACCTGGCCAGTATCACCATAAACTCCAGGTCCGAAATCATTATTCTGTTCACTATGGGTAAATAGATTATTAATTATAAGTGAATTATCAGGCACCATTTCAGTCGTAATCTTGAGGCCTGTCCAGAACACCACAACAACATATCCAGACCT
The DNA here is from genome assembly GCF_000521505.1 of Advenella mimigardefordensis DPN7. Taxonomy (GTDB): domain Bacteria; phylum Pseudomonadota; class Gammaproteobacteria; order Burkholderiales; family Burkholderiaceae_B; genus Advenella; species Advenella mimigardefordensis. Next base: position 1,325,044 of record NZ_CP003915.1, on the reverse strand, counting down.
CAGGAACCGTAATGAAAATCGTTGAAATTCGCGAAAAAACACTGCCCATCAGTTCGCCTATTCGAAATGCCTATATTGATTTTTCCAAAATGACGCTCAGTCTCGTCGCGGTAATCACAGATGTAATTCGTGATGGCAAGCCGGTTGTCGGCTACGGCTTCAACTCCAATGGCCGATACGGCCAGGGCACGCTGATGCGGGAGCGCTTTATCCCCAGGATTATGCAGGCTGACCCGGCTACGCTGATCGATGATTCGGGCAACAACCTGGACCCGCATAAAATCTGGGCCACCATGTTCTCGAACGAAAAGCCAGGCGGACATGGTGAACGCTCTGTGGCCATCGGCACGATCGACATGGCCATTTGGGATGCCGTTGCAAAAATAGAAGGTAAACCGCTGTTCCAGTTGCTGGCTGATCGCTATGGCAACGGGCAGCCGGACCGTCGGGTTTTTGTGTACGCGGCAGGTGGGTATTATTACCCAGGCCAGGATCATGAAAAACTCAAGGATGAAATGCGCAGCTATATTGATCGCGGCTACACCGTGGTCAAGAAAAAAATCGGCGGTGCCTCGCTGGATGAGGACCTGCGCCGGATCGACTCCATTCTGAGTGTGCTGCAGGACGGGCAAAAACTGGCGGTAGACGCAAACGGCCGGTTTGATTTGGACACTGCCATCGCTTACGCAAAGGCCCTGAGCCAGTACGATCTGTTCTGGTACGAGGAGCCCGGCGATCCACTGGATTTTGAACTGCAGGCGGCACTACGAAATTACTATCCAAACCCCATGGCCACCGGTGAGGACCTGTTCTCCATGCAGGATGCGCGCAACCTGATTCGCTACGGCGGCATGCGTGCCGACCGCGACTGGCTGCAATTCGATTGTGCGCTGAGTTACGGCCTGGTTGAATACCTGCGCACTCTGGAGATGCTGCATGAACATGGCTGGTCGCGCGCACGCTGCATCCCGCATGGCGGCCACCAGATGTCATTGAATATTGCCGCGGGCCTGGGTCTGGGTGGCAACGAATCCTACCCCGATCTCTTCCAGCCTTTCGGCGGCTTCCCCGATACCGTGAAAGTGGAGCACGGCTTCATCACTATGCCGGATCTGCCGGGCATCGGCTTCGAAGGCAAGGCTGACCTGTATCAGGTCATGCAGCAATTATCAGCGTAACGCGCAGCACCCCCCATAACGATAGAGAGGAGACAGCACAATGCATAACCCTGCAACACGAATCAAATTCGGCTTCACCCTGCTGGCGGGCTTGTTTACCGCAACCGCAAGCACGACCGCTCTGGCAGCGTATCCCGAAAAAAGTATCACGATTGTGGTGCCATTCTCGGCAGGCGGGCCTTCCGATAAAATTGCACGCGATGTTGCCGAGGCACTGCGGGAACCTATGGGGCAACCTATCGTGATCGAAAACCGCCTTGGTGCAGGCGGCACGATTGGTACGGCCCGGGTTGCCAGAGCCAAAAATGACGGCTATACATTACTGGTCCATCACATAGGGCTGGCTACCGCACACGCGCTATACAAAGATCCCGGTTACAAGATAGACGATCTTGAGTTTCTGGGTCTGATCAACGAGGCCCCATCGACATTGATTGGCAAACCCGGCTTAGCCGCCAACGATTTTGCGCAACTGAAACAATACATCGCTGAGAAAGATAATGCCATCAATCTGGCCAATGCGGGTGTTGGTTCCGCATCGCATCTGTGCAGCCTGATGCTGCAAAGCGAACTGAACAGCCACATGACTTTTGTTCCCTACAAAGGCACTGCCCCGGCAATGACCGACCTGATGGGTGGGCAAATCGATATCATGTGCGAACAGGCAACCAACAGCATTCCTCAAATAGAAAGCAAAAAGGTCAGAGTGTATGGCGTGAGCAGCATGAAACGCATGAACCTCCCTACCCTGGCGTCGGTGCCAACGCTGGACGAAGCGGGGCTGTCGGGTTTCAATTTCAGCGTCTGGCATGGGCTGTATGCGCCCAAGGGCACACCGAAACCAGTGGTAGACAAGATCAACGCCGCGCTGCGTATCGCACTGAAAAACCCCGAGCTGATCAAGCGCCAGGAAGCATTGGGAATTTCAATTGTGAATGACGACAGGCTATCGCCCGAGGGCCACAAGGCATTCTTTGAAAAAGAAGCGGCTCGCTGGTCGGCGGTGATAAAAAAGGCCGGCATTCAGCCGGAATAGCATCAGCGCTCCATACCCATTCAGCTTCGGGTATAAAAAAACCCGCATGATATAAACCGTGCGGGTTTTTCAAACCAACGAATACGTTAGTTCATATTACATGTTTTCGATCATAACCTGACCAAAGCCGGAGCAGCTCACCTGAGTTGCGCCCTCAAGCAGACGGGCAAAGTCATAAGTCACTTTTTTGGACAGAATGGATTTTTCCATTGAAGAGATGATCAGATCAGCCGCTTCAGTCCAGCCCATGTGACGCAGCATCATTTCTGCAGACAGGATTTCTGAACCTGGGTTCACGTAATCTTTACCTGCATATTTAGGCGCTGTACCGTGAGTGGCTTCGAACATGGCAACAGAGTCGGACAGGTTGGCACCGGGAGCGATACCAATACCACCCACCTGAGCGGCCAGAGCGTCGGAAACATAGTCACCGTTCAGGTTCAATGTAGCGATCACAGAGTACTCGGCTGGGCGCAACAGAATTTGCTGCAGGAACGCGTCGGCGATGGAATCCTTGATGATGATTTCCTTGCCTGTACGTGGATTCTTGATTTTGCTCCATGGGCCGCCATCGATCAGCTCGGCGCCGAATTCTTTCTGTGCCACTTCGTAGGCCCAGTCACGGAAGCCACCTTCGGTGAACTTCATGATGTTGCCTTTATGAACGATGGTCACGCTTGGCTTGTCGTTGTCGATTGCGTACTGAATAGCCTTGCGCACCAGACGTTGCGTACCTTCGCGTGATACAGGTTTCACACCGATACCGGAAGTCTGAGGGAAACGGATTTTTTTAACACCGAGTTCGTTCTGCAGGAAAGCGATCAGTTTCTTGGCCTGGTCAGATTCAGCTTCGAATTCGATACCGGCGTAGATGTCTTCAGAGTTCTCGCGGAAAATAACCATATCGGTTTTCTCTGGCTCACGAACAGGTGAAGGAACACCTTTGAAGTAACGTACAGGACGCAGGCAGACGTACAGGTCCAGTTGCTGACGCAGCGCGACGTTCAGTGAACGGATACCGCCACCAACCGGTGTCGTCAGCGGGCCTTTGATAGAAACAACGTAATCCTTAACGGCTTCCAGTGTTTCTTCTGGCAGCCAGACGTCGGAACCGTATACTTTTGTGGATTTCTCACCAGCGTAGATTTCCATCCAGTGAATTTTGCGTTTACCGCCGTATGCTTTTTCGACCGCAGCATCTACCACCTTGAGCATTACAGGCGTGATATCTGCACCGGTGCCGTCACCTTCGATAAAGGGAACAATCGGCTGATCTGGAACATTCAGAGAAAAGTCGGCGTTAACCGTGATTTTTTCGCCCGATGAAGGGACTTTGATGTGCTGGTAAGACATGCTGGCTCCGTAACCCACAAGTAAAAAACATGAAGACAATCGTTGGATAAACGAGTCTTATATAAGACTTATTAGTTTAACTGAAAAACGGCTGTTTTGCGGGGGAAATTCCCTACGTCCAAACAAAATATGATATGGACCCGCTTTCGTCCTCTTTCATCCAACCAGGGCCTCCGCCTGCCGCTCTGTCTTGTGCTCACGCGTGCCGCCAGTGGCGGCATTATTTGCCTGCTGCTGGTGCTGTTGCCAGTTCTGTGCCGGTGAACCAATCCAGCTGCTGCCCGCAGGAATCGACTCACCCTTCATCACCGTGGTTAAAGGGCCGATCAGCGCGCCCTGCCCCACCGTACTTCCATACAGAATGGTGCTGCGCGCCCGCAGATTGACCCCGTCCTCTATATGTACCTGCCCGATTTTCATGACACGATCCTCGAACAAATGGGTTTGCGGGCCGGACAAACCGTTAAGTTCGGCATAATCGCCGATATGGACACAATCGAACTCGGTCATATCGGTGGTGTCCAGATACACCCCTTTGCCGATACGAGCCCCCAGCACACGCATCAATAGCGGCAAAAAGGCCGTTCCCCGAAGATAATCAAGAAAGTGAGAGACGGCCATCGATTCATAGACATTCGTGATCGCCTCGCTGACCCAGACATACAGCGACCACATGGGCGCGGAGGTGGGTCGATAGCGCCGCAGCAAAAGCCATTTGAGCAGCACGACCATAACAAAGGAACTGATCCCATACCACAACCCATCGCGCATCAGCGCCGGCACCGATTGCATGACAGAAACGATAGATTCATACCGAACCACGTCATAAACAATCAGGTAGCCGGCACAAATAGTAAATGACATCGGCAACACAATCCGCAGCGATTCCACAAACGCCCGCCCCAGACGGCGTCTCATGGAGGGTCGGAAGGTGGATTGCTCGTCGAAGCGGGTCATCATTTCCCGGGCTGGCAGAATGATAGGAGGGGAACCGAACCAGGTGTCTCCCGGTTTCATCTGCTCGCTTTCGGGCGCCCGCGTTTGCACACCGATCAGAACGTTGGGCGCGACCACGGTGCCATCAGGCACATAGGCACCATTACCGATAAAGCTCCGGTGGCCGATGACCGTATTGCGAATGGTCATCCAGCCGCCATCCACTTCGTCATCCCCCAGCATAACAGCATCGGCAATAAACGCATCATCGCCCAGCGTAAGCATATTGGGTGCCGCCCCCATGATGGTTGAAATTTCGGCGTTTTTACCAATACGGGCGCCCAGCAGACGATACCAGGACGAGGCAAAAACCGTTGCATACACACCATGCAGGGTATGCAGGCTGGCCGCCTGAATCTGGTTGATCAGCCATTTGCGATAATACAGCGAGCTATAGATCGAGTAGCGTCCTGGCTGCATTTTGGGCAAGGCCAGCCAGCGTACCAGCGCCGAGAGCAGCGCGGTAAACAGAATCAGCACGAAAGATGCCGGAATAGCGATCAGGAAGTAATTGACTCCCGATAGCAGGAAATTGTCATAATCAAAATTAGGATCCACCAGATCGATGAAGATAAAGGTCGGAAACAGCGGCGTGAAGAAAAGCAAAGCAATAAACAGGCTGCCCAGCGAATAGAAAAGCCATTCAAACGCAATACGACCCGCGCCGGGTACGGGCCGGGGCGGCAAGCTGGAACGGGTATGGCTGGCAATCATTCGCGAAGGCGAGCCCTCCCAGATCTGGCCGGCGCCAATGTGCTGCCCGTCGTAAAGCGACGACAAGCCGTTTAATCTGCCGTCCTGGGCAATAGCGGTATTGCCTTCCAGCACACAGTAGGAGCCAACGTAAGCATTTTTCCCGAGATGAATGGTTCCCAGCACCAGTTCCCCGTTCTGCACCCGGGCATTTTCAATATGAACATCAGCACCAACACTGGCACCGTCCTCGATCGTCAGCATGGACGGCACGCGAACCGTCATGGAACTGAGCATGACTTCGCGCCCGATACGCGCGCCCATGCAGCGTAAATAAGCAGCGTAAATGCGCGTGCCGGCAATCAGATAAAGCGGCGCCACATTGGCCAGCCGATCTGACAACCACCACCGAAAAAACGTCACTCCCCACAAGGGGTAACGCCCCGGCCTGATCCCTGCGGTCAGCAATTGTCGGCCAACAATAGCCAGTACAAAGCTAAGCAGATAGACCACGATAAAAACCACAAATGACATACCGATGGCATACCAGGTGCTGTCGGCCATTTCACCTGTGAGATTGTGGTAAGTAAAAAACGGCGCAAGCCACTGCATGATAGACAGCGTGATCAAAAATGGCACGGCAGCAAACTGTGCCAGACCACATACAAACCGGCGCCGCCAGGTATTGGCCGGTGGCGGTGAAAATAGCGTTTGTGATGGTGCATCCGTTTGTTGCGTATCGGCGCGTTGCATGCAGTCGGCGATGGCCTGTACGCTGCGCTTCTGATACACATCCTGTACCGTTAGTGCTGCATAACGGGGGACTGCGCGAACACGCGATACCAATTGCGCGGCCAGCAGAGAATGGCCACCCATATCCGAGAAAAAATCCGCCTGCAAGTGGATACCCTGTCCGGGAAAGAGCGAACGCAATATGTCAAACAACGCTTTTTGCGCATCGTTTTCGGGCTCGTCCGACTCCTGCCCGGCATCTGGCCAGGTATGAACGGGCATCTGCGCCAGAGATTTGCGATCAATTTTGCCGGATACCAGACGCGGCACACTGTCGGTGTATTCAAAAAAAGCCGGGATCATATAGGCTGGCAGACGTGTTTTCAGAATATTGCGCAGATTCGCACTGGATGCGAGTAGTTTTTCCTGTCCGGGCTCCGGCACGATCCACGCCACCAACTGATCCACACCCGCGATCGGACACACCAGAACAGCAGCCGTTGCCACGCCCGTTTGTTCGGCCAGCGCCGCTTCAATTTCACCAAGCTCCACCCGAAAGCCGCGGATCTTGATCTGATCGTCCACCCGTCCCAGGCATTCAATGGTTCCCCCCGGCAGTATGCGCGCCAGGTCACCGGTCCGATACAGGTGCGCCTCCTGCTCTCCTTCGGCAAAAGGGTTGTCCAGAAACTTCTCTGCCGTCAGATCGGCACGCCCAAGATAGCCATGCGCGACGCCAGGGCCAAAAATACACAGCTCTCCTACTTCGTTGACTGGCAGCAACTGCTGCTGCGCATCAAGCACCGCCAGGCCGTAATTGGGCAACGGCGTGCCAATGGTCACCGGCTTGTGGATCGACAACTGCTCCAGCGTCGCCGAGACCGTCGCTTCTGTCGGACCATAGGTATTGAAAAGACGAATACGCCCATTATCCAGCTTGGCAACCAGGGCATCCGGACACATTTCGCCGCCCATATTGATGAGCCGCAGGCTCTCCGGGACCTCGGCAAACATGGCCAGCAACGTTGGTACCGCGTGCAGCACCGTCACACCGGATTTCTGCAGGATAGCCGGCAGTCCGACCGGATCGGCGGCGACCTCTTTGGGCGCAATCCACAAGCTGGCACCGGACAGCCAGGCAATCCAGATTTCTTCAAACGACATATCAAAGGCGACGGAAAACCCCTGATACACAAGGTCAAAATGCGCAATGCCCAGGATATGATTCTCGCTGCGCAGGAACGGACAGATATTGTCGTGACGAATCGCAATGCCTTTGGGCTTGCCTGTGGATCCCGATGTATAGATCAGATAGGCCGGGTCAGATGGCAACACTCCCTGGCGTCGCAGCATGTGCTGGCTGGCCGGGACAGTCAGTTCCTTGGGATGCCACTGTGCGATCGCCCTACCCGCAACAGCCGCAGCGGTATCTTGTTTCTCGGTAATAATACCGCGCGCACCGGCATCTTCAAGACAAACCGCTACACGCTCCAGAGGGGTGTCTATATCAAAAGGAAGCCAGGCTGCCCCCGCTTTTGTGATGGCCAGCTGCGCAATCAGCAGTTGGCTGCCGCGCCTGAGCCACAAACCGATGATGTCACCGGGGGCGACGCCATCGGATAACAAATGATGGGCCATGAGGTCAGCCCTGTCGTTCACTTCTCTATACGTAAGCCGTAGCGGGCCGTCAATAAGACAGGTATGGTCAGGATAGGTGGCTGCCGAGGTTTCAAAAATATCGGCCAGTGTTTCGTTCTGCAGGAACTGCGGCATACAGGGTCCGCGCAAAATCGACAGATGGGGAGTAAACACGTAGGGTTCCTTGCGCCTGGGCAATCAGATAGCATTAAAACCGTCCCCATCTTGCGACCACCCATGGAACAGCCATGGTATGATGAGGTATCAATAAGTGACAGCAATTATGAAGAATCAGAACTGACGGGCCACTTAAAAAGCCTCCGGCATGGTCGGCGCGCTTGCGTCACCTGTTTCCGCCTGTTTCATCGTGTATTTTTTTGTCATACCACCGCGCGCTCGTACGACACCGTTTTTTTATTACCCTATTTGTATGTTCAATCCATCCCGCGATCAGGTTCGCCAGTTTTTTACCGAAACCTGGGCCAAACATCGTCAGCATAAAATCCTTACGCCAATGGAGTCCATGGCGCTCACCTGGATTTTGCAGCACCCGGAGTATCATGAGGCACTCGAAAACCCGGATGCCGCCCAGCAGGAATTTTCGGTAGAAAAAGGACAGGTCAACCCGTTTTTGCATTTATCTATGCATCTGGCCATCAACGAACAGGTGTCCATCGACCATCCGCCAGGCATCCGCAGCATCTACGAGCAACTGGCTGCACGTACGGATGAACATCACGCCATGCATGAAATCATGGAGTGCCTGGGCCAGGTCATCTGGGAATCACAGCGCCTGGGCAAACCGCTGGATACCGATCATTATCTGGAACTGCTGCGCCAGCACTCCACCCGACATTGAACAGGCCGATGCAGGGCTAAGCAGCCGATCCCTCTACAGCGCTTCTCTACTGCACTTCTCTACTGCGCTACTGCATAACGCAAAAGCGACCCTCCCTGCCCCCCCGCCGTCAGGGCGAAAAAAAACCGGAACAGTTCGTCCGGTTCTTTTACGGGTTACGCCAGCATATAGCCGGCACTGCCCTTAGCACAAGTGCAATATGCCGATCGTCATGACGGCATGACTGCGCTGATTATTTGCGATTGTGGGACAGCGGGCCTGGCTGAGCAGAAAGCCATGCTGCGATATTAACGATATCGGCGGCACCCAGTTTCTTGATTTCGTTGCCCATAATCGGATTTTTGCGAATATTGGCCGAATTAGGCGCATTGCTTATGCCACGCTGGTATGCAGTCAATGCATGAACCAGATAGTCGTCATGCTGACCTGCCAGGACCGGGTACATTGGCGCAATGGTTTTGTCGCCGGCGGCGCCGTGACAGGCCACACAACCGTTTTTCTCAAATGCTGCCTTGCCGGCAGCCAGATCTGCCGCCTGGGCAGATGCCATACCCACGAGTGCACATACAGCACCTGACAATAAAATAGAGACGCGTTTCATATCGGTTCCCGGATTATTTTACTTGAGAGAAATAGGCGGCAATATCCAGCATATCCTGATCAGACAGGCTTTTTGCGATCGCGACCATGGAAGGGAATGTGCGGGCACCGGATTTGTATTCTTTCAATGCAGCAACGATGTAATCCGCATTCTGGCCCGAAATCTTTGGAACCCGATAAACTTCGGGAAAGCTGGCGCGGTATTCAGGAATGCCGTGACAGCCGATACACATAGAGATTTTACCCTTGGCTGCCTCTATGTCTCCTTTAGGAGCAGCGGCCTGCTGGGCAAATGCCTGACTAAAGAGGGCACAGGGAACCACAACGGCGAGCGCAGCAACTGAGCGCTTGAAAGCGGATAACTTCATATTTTGCTCTTTTGTTAGCGAATGTCGATAATGAACGTACCGCAAGACTGCCAGCGGGTCGGATCAGCTTTAAAGCTTCCGATTGTACGACATAATTGATCCAGATTAGGTTAGTATTGAAGTTCTTATGCTCAAATCATCCCTATTTTGTTGCAGAATTGAAATGAAAGCCAGCCAATCCACATCGAATCCAAGCCGCTTTGCCGGCACTGAACGTTATGTTGCGACCGAAGATCTCAAACTTGCAGTCAATGCCGCGCTCACATTGCAGCGGCCATTGCTGATCAAAGGCGAGCCGGGTACGGGTAAAACCATGCTGGCCGAAGAAGTGGCCGAAGCGCTGGGCTATCCTCTACTGCAATGGCATGTGAAATCCACCACCAAGGCGCACCAGGGCCTGTACGAGTACGATGCGGTCTCGCGCCTGCGCGACTCCCAGCTGGGTGACGAACGGGTTCGCGACATTGCCAACTACATCCGCAAGGGCGTATTGTGGCGTGCCTTCGAATCGGATGTGCCTACCGTGGTGCTGATTGATGAAATCGACAAGGCCGATATCGAATTTCCCAACGATCTGCTGCGCGAACTGGATCAGATGGAATTTCATGTGTACGAAACCGGCCAAACCATTCGCGCCGTCCATCGTCCGCTGGTCATTATTACGTCAAACAATGAAAAGGAATTGCCCGACGCCTTTTTACGTCGCTGCTTTTTCCACTACATCCAGTTCCCCGACCGAGATACGCTGCGCGAAATCGTCAAAGTCCACTACCCGGAGGTTAAAACCGATATTCTGCGCGCCGCAATGGATCACTTTTTTATGCTGCGTGATGCGCCGGGCCTGAAGAAAAAACCATCTACATCGGAGTTTCTGGACTGGCTGGCCCTGTTGCTGGCTGAAGATATTGACGCAGCGCGCATTGACGCCCATGCGGCCACCTCCGTGCCCGTGATGGCCGGTGCGCTGCTCAAAAACGAGCAGGACATCAGCCTGCTGGAACGCCTGTCGGGCCTGGCCCGCCAGACGCGGCGCTAAACGGGCGCGCTGGTTGCGGGGTGACACGCCATCATGTTCATCGACTTTTTCTATCACCTGAAAAACCACAAGATTCCGGTCTCGGTCAAGGAATACCTGACCCTGCTCGAAGTCCTGCGCGAGCGCGTCATGCCGCCGTCCCTGGACGACTTCTATCATCTTGCGCGCCTCACGCTGGTCAAGGACGAAACCCTGTTCGACCGCTTTGACCAGGCCTTCGGCCTGTTTGTGAAAAACCTGCCCGCCACCCTGCCAGCCGGACCCGACATTCCGCTGGACTGGCTGATCAGTCAAATGCAGAAGAACCTGACGCCCGAAGAAAAAGCGGCGCTGGAAAAGCATGGCTGGGACAAACTCATGGAAATGTTCAAGGAGCGCCTGCAGGAACAAAAAGAACGTCACGCCGGCGGCAGTAAATGGGTGGGCACCGGCGGTACGTCACCTTTCGGCAATAGCGGCTACCACCCTGAGGGCATTCGCGTTGGCGGTCCGTCTGCCGGCAACCGGACAGCGGTCAAGGTATGGGAAGAACGGCGCTTTCGGGAATATGACGACCAACAGGAACTGGGTACACGCAACTTCAAGGTAGCGCTGCGCCGCCTGCGCCGCTTTGCCCGCGAAGGTGCCGCAGAAGAGCTGGATCTGGACGATACCATTCGCAGCACGGCGCGCAACGCCGGTTTTCTTGATGTAAAGATGGTGCCGGAACGGCATAATGCGGTCAATGTACTCATGCTGCTGGACGTCGGCGGGAGCATGGATGATCATATTGCACGCGTTGAGGAACTATTTTCAGCCTCGCGCAGCGAGTTTCGCAATCTCGAAGTATGGTATTTTCACAACTGCCCTTATGAGCGTTTCTGGCGCTATGACGCGGGCGGACGTCGTGTCTATACCGACACCTGGGAACTGCTGCGCACCTACAATACCAACTGGCGTGTCATTTTCGTGGGCGATGCGACCATGAGCCCATACGAGATCGTACACCCCGGCGGCTCGGTAGAACATTACAACAAGGAAGCCGGCGCCGTATGGCTGGCCCGTATTCTGGATGCCTGGCCCAAGGCCGTCTGGCTTAATCCTGAACCTCAGGCCTACTGGCAGTATCGGCAATCCATTGATGTCATTCGCAATATCATGCAGAACCATATGTACCCGGTCACCATGACGGGTATTGAAGCAGCCATGCGGCAATTGTCTAAATAATGCTTTCCTGTACCGTAATGCTTTTCTGTTCCGGCAAGCGTAGACGGGCAGGTTTATTTGTGATGACCGTATCGCCGCCGGCACACGGCGAATCGGGAAAAACGGGCCGCCTGTTTATTCGCGCCGCCTTTTCAATCTACGCCCAGAATCACCGTGTCGGGGTCGATATGCACCATAATCTCATCCCCCTTGCGTAAGGGCTGTGCCTGGTTCTGTCCCGCCATCGTGACCACGTGCACATCGGGGGCAATCTGAACTTCAAGCTCCTGCTGATCGCGCAACCGCCGACTGCGGCGAACTTGCCCGCAAAACACATTCGCCTGCGCGCCCTGCTGCTGAGCCAGACGGATTGCGGGCGCTTTGATGAGCAGGTAAACAGCCACGCCTTTTTTCAAACCCAGGGCCAGCGTACTGGCATGTGTAATATTGACGCTCAGTTGCAGTGATTCGTGCAATTGAACGCTGATAACATCACGAATACCGCCACGTGCTATTGCCGTAACCACGCCCTGCAGGTGGTTGCGTGCGCTGGTTTTTCTCAGGGGCAAGGGACGTGCCGCCAGATCGGCAACGGCATCAAGCGCGACATCGGGTTCAACTGCATGGTCCTGTTGCCTGCGCAGCTGTTCATAATAGTGCAGCAGTGCCTGGCCCTTGTCACTGAGCTGGGTTCTACCCCCCCCACGCCCACCCTTAGCAGCGATAATCACAGCCTGACCAAGACGCGTCTGCAAATTACGCAAGCGGTCCCAGGCGGTTTTATAAGTAACGCCGGCAGCCCTGGCCGCAGCGGTAATGGAACCCAGGCGCTGCACATGGCCCAGCAATTGCAGATCGCGCTCATCGGCCAGTTCATGCTGTTCCAGACCAAAACCGATAGCCGTACGCACATTCAGCCGCGGACCTGAACCAGTTGATGGCCCCGCCGCAGCGCCCGGCGGGTCTTCCGGGCTTGTAATGTCGGCTTTTTCAGCCCCTGCCATTCGTGCGCCGGCAGCGCCTGCCATGGAATGCGTACCCTGTTTGCTCATACGGTCTCCCGCTCCCGAATACTGCCATTATGCACATGCAGCACCAGATCGCCAAAGATTTCCACATCACTGGGATCGTGAGTCACCAGAATGAGAGGAAATTGCAGTTGTGATTGCAATTGACTGATTTCCTGACGTAAATGCTGACGCAAATGCGTATCCAGCGCAGCGAAAGGTTCGTCCAGCAACAACAGGCGCGGACGGCTGGCCAGCGCCCGGGCCAGCGCCACGCGCTGCTTCTGGCCACCCGACAGTTGTTCCGGATAGCGACCCGCGTACGCACTCATATGCATTTTATCCAGCCAGTAATCGGTTTCTTCCCGCCAGGCATTGCGTGCAGGATTGAACAGCCCTTTGGTCAGGCTGAATGCGACGTTCTGCCGCACGGTTAAATGGGGAAACAGGGCGTAATCCTGAAACAGATACGAAACCTGCCTCTCCTGCGACGACATGCTGATGCCGGCCGCAGAATCGAACAAGATGTCATCATTAAGGACGATTTTTCCTTCATCGGGCGCGACCAGCCCTGCCAGGGCACGCAAGGTCATGCTCTTACCCGCCCCCGAGGAGCCCTGTATCACGATGCGGCGGGCCGACGCAGAAAACGCCACATCCAGCGTAAATCCATGGTGCCGGTGCTGCAGTTTTTTACGGAGCGATACGTCAAGCTGAAAAGACGTCATGAATACATTCCCGCCATTCATTTGCAATGGGTTACGCCACAAGGGTTAATTCGGGATGCCAGGATCATTGCAACTCCATTCGGCGTGGCGCCAGATAACGGGCAGCGAACAGAATGATGACACATACAATTGAAATAACCACCACAATGAAATTGGCTTGCGCCTCTGCCCCTGCCTGCACGGCCGCGTACACGGCAATAGAGAGCGTCTGCGTTTTGCCGGGAATATTACCGGCAATCATCAGGGTCGCACCGAATTCTCCCAGGGCCCGCGCAAATGCCAGCAGCAGGCCGGCAAGAATACCGCGCCACGCCAGAGGCAATGTCACTCTCAGGAACAGCGCAAATTCGGACAAGCCAAGTACGCGGGCCGCATCTTCGTAATTTCTGTCAATGCTCTCGAATGCAGCCCGGGCCGGCTTGAACACCAGCGGGAACGATACCACAGCAGCGGCCACGACCGCGCCCTGCCAGGTGAAAATTAACTGTATGCCAAACCATTGATCCAGGTATTGCCCCAGCCAGCCATAGCGCCCGAGCAAAACGATCAGATAATACCCGAGAATGGTAGGTGGCAGCACCATGGGCAGCGTCAGTACCGTATCCAGCAGATCACGGCCGGGAAACGAACGTCGCGCCAGCAACCAGCCCATGCCGATGCCCAGCACAACATTGATGAGGATAGCAAAACCGGCAACCTTCAGGGAAATGAGCAAGGGAATCCAGACAGGTTCCATGAGTAATTCAATTTAGAGTGACAAGAAAAACTACTGCGGTGACGACGCCGGGCATCGCCTCATGCGTTAAGAGCGCATACGCATGGCCAGGCGCAATGGAAGCGAAAAAGCGCAACAAGCGCACCAGGTGCGGCAGGGGACACAAAGGCAGCAGGCCGGCGCCTGCTCTTTCAGCCTTGTGCGCCCCGCTGCAATTGAACCCCAGATCAGGGTTTCCTGAATCCGGCTTTAGAGAAGATTTCCTGAGCCTGATCCGAATCCAGAAACTCAACAAACGAACGGGCCTCGGCAGCGTTTGGCGACGTTTTGATGACGGCTACCGGATAGCTCACAACCGTATCGATTGGCAAAGACTGAACAACCCTGACCTTGTCGCTGCGTACAGCCGCATCGGTAGCATAAACGAATCCGGCCTGCACTTCACCGCGTGAGACATAATCCAGTACCTGGCGTACGTTTTCAGCAAAAATGAACTTGGGCGTTAATTTTTCCCACTGGCCGCTTTTTTCCAGACCTTCCTCGGTGTAGCGTCCTACCGGTACACTGGCAACGCTGCCCACTGCAATTTTACTTACCGCAGGCGATTTAAGGCTTTGCAGGTCTTTAACCTCTCCATTCGATGACGATGGCGTAATCAACACAACCTCATTGCGAACGAAATTTTTGCGGGTGGCTTCGTCCAGCAAGCCAGCCTTGGCTGCGTCGTTCATGGTTTTCTGATCAGCAGATGCGAACACGTCAACCGGGGCGCCCTGACGAATCTGCTGCAACAGAGCGCCTGAAGCGGCAAAGTTATACTGGATGGTGGTATCCGGATGCGCCTTTTTATAGGCGGCGGCAACATCGTTAAAGACATTGGTCAGGCTGGCGGCAGCGGAGACTGTGAGCGTGCCTGCCTGAGCGGCGAAAGAGACAACAGAGAGAACCAGGCCGGCGCCCAGCGCACGTACCAGCGCGTTGCTGCGAAGAGATTTTTGTTTCATGACTTCCTGCAGAATAATAGGGTTA
The DNA here is from genome assembly GCF_000521505.1 of Advenella mimigardefordensis DPN7. Classification (GTDB taxonomy): domain Bacteria; phylum Pseudomonadota; class Gammaproteobacteria; order Burkholderiales; family Burkholderiaceae_B; genus Advenella; species Advenella mimigardefordensis. The sequence goes on along the minus strand of NZ_CP003915.1, from coordinate 1,309,891 downwards.
AGACAACACGGGACGGCTCCACATGAACTTGGCAACAACAGGAAGTCGATTCCGATATATAAGTAATTATATATCGGAATCCAATGATGTCTACTCCTGTGACAAATCATGTCACAGGAGAACAGCAGCAATCCCTTTGAAAGGTCAACGCCTGCAAGTGAACGCGGCCCTGCCAGCAAATCCGATTCACCGCAGGCAAACACCTGCGCAACCGGCACCCTACCCCGCGGCTGTCAGCCAGGCGCAAACCGGTTTATCCAGCGTTGGCGCGCTGTACCGCCTCGGCCCATTTGCGAGCCACTTCTCTTGCGGTCGCGCAGGTGGCATCGTGTGTCGCCACGCGCACTGCCCGCTCCAGCAATTGGATATCTGCTTCGTGCTGACGGGCCACATGCGGATCTTCGAAAAAAATAACGCGCTGGCATTTTCTATCCAGCACCAAATCGGCAATCTGCGCGTCACCACCCAGAGGGCCGCTTAAATAGCGGTCCACCCAGGGCTTGTCTTCTGGCCAGCCCTTGGACCACGCCAGTTCGTTCAGCAAACCGCCCGTCGTACCGGTGGCAACGCGGCGCTCGAACAGCGAGAGAATGTCGAAATACTGCGAGGCATAAGCGACCATTTCTGCTTTGAGCGCATCGTGGGAAATCAGCGCCAGGGTCTGACCACGGATTACCTCGGCCGACAGGCAGTCTGAGAGCGGGTCCCGCCCGGCCATGACACGTTCCACTTCCATCCATTCAATCGCCCCCGCGACCGTTGAAATAAATGGCTTGCCGTGGGTAATACACTGGCGTTTCAGCGCGAGTGCCTCGGGAAAAATGGACGAAGGATCGACCGGATCGATAAGATAAATGGCACCATCCAGCGTAATGGGTGTGGCTTCGTGAATGGTGACGCGTGATACCAGCTTCATCAAGCCGCCTTCGCGCCCGTACGGATAGCGAATATTTTTCCGGTAACCCGACAGAAAGCCTTCACGCTGAATCGCGTCATAAGTCCGACCAACGGTGTGCAGTTCGATATCCAGCTCGCGGATCGTCTCGGATGATGCTTTGAGCCAGGTAAACAGACCTGCATCCGGCGTTGCATGATGCAGGCGATTGGCGGCCAGCGCAAAACGAAGACTGCTTGTTGATGACATATGACATACTCCCCGAGATTGAACGTAGCAAACACGCGATAGTGCAAAAAAAATGCACGTAGTGATACGTGCATTCTAAATAGGAACGGGTGCCTGGACAGGCATGTTCAGTGATCAGCTGAAAAAATCTTTCACTCTGTCAGTCCAGGACTTATTCTTTGGGGAATGGCGATCGCCTCCATCGTTAAGCGACGTCTCGAACTGCCGCAGCAGATCCTTTTGTTCGTCACTCAGGCGGATTGGAGTTTCGACAACCACATGGCAATACAAGTCACCTGGATAGGATGCCCGTACGCCTTTAATGCCCTTGCCTCGCAAACGGAAAACCTTGCCGGTCTGTGTTCCTTCAGGCACTGTTATCTCGCCTTTACCGCCCAATGTGGGCACTTCCAGGTCGCCGCCGAGCGTTGCCGTCACAAACGGCAGCGGCACTTCGCAGTGCAGATCGTCGCCGTCGCGTTTGAATATGCTGTGCTCCTTAATGGAAATTTCAACATACAAATCGCCCGCGGGGCCACCGTTAACACCGGGCTCACCGTTACCGCCAGAGCGAATACGCATTCCGTCGTCGATACCGGCAGGAATTTTGACCTGCAGGGTTTTGTTCTTGCGCTTGCGGCCTACGCCGTCACATGCCGTGCATGGCTCCTTGATTTCCTTGCCGGTGCCGTGGCAGGTCGGGCAGGTTTGCTGGACGCTGAAAAAGCCCTGCTGCATACGCACTGCGCCCGCACCATGGCAGGTGTGGCAGGTGGTAGGCTCGGTGCCCGGTTTAGCGCCGGAACCGTGACAGACATCACAGTTTTCCCAGCTGGGCACACGAATCTCGGTTTCCATTCCCTTGGCAGCCTGCTCAAGGGTAATATCCAGCCGATAGCGCAGATCGGCGCCGCGGAATACTTGCGGGCCACCGCCACGCCGTCCGCCGCCACCACCGAAGATGTCGCCGAAAATGTCACCAAAGACATCGCCAAAGCCGGCACCGCCGGCGCCCCCCATGCCTGCGTTGGGATCGACGCCCGCATGACCATAGCGGTCATACGCATCGCGTTTTTGCGGGTCGGACAGCATTTCGTAGGCTTCTTTGGCTTCCTTGAATTTTTCCTCGGCCTCTTTGCTGTCCGGATTGCGATCCGGGTGATACTTCATGGCGAGTTTGCGATATGCCTTCTTGATATCCTCGTCCGAAGCATTCTTGGCCAGACCCAGGGCTTCGTAATAATCACGTTTTGCCATCTGTTATACGCCTTTAGATTTCTTCTCTAATATAAAAAACAATACCCGGCCCTGTCATTTTCAGACTGGCCGGGTTTTTGAATCAGACAAACTGCATTATTTGTCGTCGCGTTTCACTTCTTTGAAATCAGCGTCAACAACGTTGTCGTCTGCTGGCTGAGCCTGTTCAGCACCTGGCTCACCCTGGGCTTGCGCCTGTGCCTGCATGTCAGCGTACATTTTCTCGCCCAGTTTCTGCGATGCGGTTGTCAGCACTTCGACTTTGGCATCGATCGCAGCCTTGTCGCCATCTTTGAGCACGTCTTCGAGCTCTTTGAGGGCCGCTTCGATCGCTTCCTTGTCGGCCGCTTCCAGCTTGTCGCCGTATTCGGTCAGTGACTTGCGGGTTGAATGAACCAGCGCGTCGGCCTGATTACGGGTCTGGGCCAGCTCGGCAACACGATGATCTTCGTCGGCGTGTGCTTCAGCATCTTTAACCATGCGCTGGATTTCGTCTTCAGACAAACCGGAGTTGGCCTTGATCGTGATTTTGTTTTCCTTGCCGGTACCTTTGTCTTTTGCAGATACATGCAAAATACCGTTGGCGTCAATGTCAAACGTTACCTCGATTTGTGGCAGGCCACGTGCAGCAGGTGGAATTCCTTCCAGATTGAACTCGCCCAGTGCCTTGTTACCGGCAGCCACTTCACGCTCGCCCTGGAAGACCTTGATGGTCACCGCAGGCTGATTATCCTCTGCAGTAGAGAATGTTTGCGTGAAACGGGTTGGGATCGTGGTGTTTTTCTGGATCATTTTGGTCATGACGCCGCCCAGGGTTTCAATACCCAGAGACAAAGGAGTCACGTCCAGCAGCAACACGTCTTTACGATCACCAGAGAGCACAGAGCCCTGGATGGCAGCACCGGCAGCCACGGCTTCGTCAGGGTTCACGTCTTTACGTGGATCCTTGCCGAAGAACTCTTTCACTTTTTCCTGCACTTTGGGCATACGGGTCATACCACCGACCAGGATCACGTCGTCGATATCGGATACTTTGACACCGGCATCAGTAACCGCTGTACGGCAAGGTGCAATCGTGCGTTCGATCAGATCTTCAACCAGCGCTTCCAGTTTGGCACGGGTGATTTTCAGCGTCAGGTGTTTAGGACCCGAAGCATCGGCCGTGATGTAGGGCAGGTTGACTTCGGTCTGTGCGGTGGAAGACAGCTCGATTTTGGCTTTTTCAGCGGCTTCTTTCAGGCGTTGCAGCGCCAGCACGTCTTTACCCAGGTCAACACCCTGCTCTTTTTTGAACTCGGCGATGATGTAGTCAATAATGCGCTGGTCAAAGTCTTCACCACCCAGGAAGGTGTCACCGTTGGTAGACAGCACTTCGAACTGTTTCTCACCGTCAACATCGGCGATTTCGATGATGGACACGTCAAATGTACCGCCACCCAGGTCATAAACCGCGATTTTGCGATCGCCTTTTTCGGTTTTGTCCAGGCCAAAAGCCAGGGCAGCCGCTGTTGGCTCGTTGATGATCCGTTTCACTTCCAGACCGGCAATACGGCCTGCATCTTTGGTTGCCTGACGCTGACTGTCGTTAAAGTAAGCAGGCACCGTGATAACGGCTTCGGTTACTTCTTCGCCCAGATAGTCTTCGGCGGTTTTTTTCATTTTACGCAGGATTTCAGCAGAAACCTGAGGAGGCGCCATTTTTTTGCCGCGCGCTTCAACCCATGCATCGCCGTTATCCGCTTTGATAATAGCGTAAGGCATCAGATCAATGTCTTTCTGAACTGCTTTTTCTTCGAATTTGCGGCCGATCAGGCGTTTTACCGCGTAAAGCGTATTGGTCGGATTGGTTACTGCCTGACGTTTGGCTGGTGCGCCAACCAGGGTTTCGCCATCTTCCATGTACGCAATAATAGAAGGCGTCGTGCGCGCGCCCTCGGCATTTTCCAGAATCTTGACGTTATCGCCGTCCAGCACTGATACACAGCTGTTGGTGGTACCCAAGTCAATACCAATGATTTTTCCCATTTGAGTCTACCCTATAATCAAATAATTCAAAATAATGGATCCTGCCGGCACCTTGGATGCGATACAGGATCTTTCGTTGTGTTGTACGTGGGGCTGGCCGTTTGCGATTTCAAGAGAAAAAAACCGGATTTTTGTGATTTTTTTGCATTTCTGGCACGTTTTTTGATCGCAAACCGCCATTCCGACAGAAATATGACCGGCAAGACCGAGCCTGCCGGCGCATTATAGTCAGCCCTGACCTGCTGAAACGGTCACCAGTGCGGGACGCAGGACCCGATCGGCGATCGTATAGCCTTTTTGCAGGGTATTGGCCACGGTGCCGGAAGGCACGTCTGCCGGAACAGTAGAAATGGCCTGATGTACGTGCGGATCGAACTTGTCGCCGGCGGCGGGCGCCACTTCCTTGAGATTATTGCGCTCAAAGGCCGCAGCGAGTTGACGCAGGGTGGTTTCAAGTCCTTCACGGAGTGATTCGAATGACTGATTTTCCTGCGCCAGCGCCGCTTCCAGGCTGTCGCGTACAGGAACCAGGCTTTCAGCAAAGGACTCGGTGCCGAATTTACGTGCTTTGGAAACATCTTCCTGGGCGCGGCGGCGCACATTTTCCATTTCGGCATGCGCGCGCAGCAACTGATCGTGATACTGGCTCACTTTGGTTTCCAGCTCGGTGTATTTCGCCTCCAGATCGTCCATGACTGCACCGGCTTCGTCCGGTTCTGCTCCGGTAGCGTCGGCCTGCTGGTTTTCTTCGTTTTCTGCCTGCTGAGGCTGGTTCTTATTGGGGTCAAATTCCTGTGTCATTTTTACTCCTGCGTCAAATCAATATGGTTATCCCCGAAAATGGGGTCGGCACCGAAAAAATCAAGGGTATATCGGGGGCGTCCAGGCGAAACCCCGAAAAGGGTTACCCGCTAGCGCGCTATTGACCGCCTGATCGTGCCGATCAAAAATCGTATTCGGCTTCTACTTGTTGTCCGATATGCAGCACATCACTGACCTTGTCGGTGAGCACGGCGTTCACACCAAACAACACGCCCAGTTCTGCGCTGCGGGTCTGCATCAGGGTGATACCGGGCTCATCGGCCACCGCCGCTGTTGCCGGATCAACATTGGGAATCGGGCAACGCGGGCACGGCTTGACCAGCGCAAAATGCAGCTGGCCGGCGCGCAAGCCGAAAATATAGTCCTCTTCGTATTCAGGCAGGCCTTCGAGCACAATATTGGGTCGGAAGCGGATCATGCCCACCGGCGCAACGTCTTTGGCCGCCAATTGGTGGTTGAGTGCGTCCAGCGAAGCGATATTGGTAATTAAAAAAGGAAACCCGTCGGCAAAGCCGAACGTCTGGTCCTGAGCTGTCAGGGACCGCCAATCCTGGTGCCGTGCCTGCCAGCTATCAGGAAATTCGGGGGTAACACGACGCTGCGACCGGGCATGCAGGCGTAACAGGCGGCAAGGCTGGCCCAATACCGCGCTGAACCAGCGATCCGCCTCTTCGCTGACCACAGCACCCAACGGGAAGCCGGACCAGACCCTAACCGACACCGGCGCCTCTTGCTGTGATGCGTCCGCGAGCGAAACCGTCAGCGCCGGCACGCCAGGTGCATGCACCACCATTTGCGCCAGTTCAGGCTGCAAGGCAGGTTGCACCAGCACCATGCGCGGTACGGTGCGCTGGGTCATCATATTGCCGGCCGCATCCACCAGAATGAACTGGCGATCCCATTTCACACCGGCCGCGCTGATACAAGCCTGGTCCAGTGCAATGCCGGCGCACGACTTAATTGGGTAAACGAAAAGACCACGGATAACGACTGCCATAACCATTCTCTAAAAAAGTAGACATGTATTGCCGCCCCCCATGCACCCAGGCAGCAGAACCCAGGCACCAGAGCGGACTTAAACCCTGAGAGACCTTTACGCGTCCGGCTGGGGCCAGCCGGCGAGATGTTGCCGAACCAATCCTGCCATGGCGCGAATCCAGTCAGGGTGATCGTTCAGGCAGGGAATGTAACGGAACTGCTCACCACCGGCCTGACTGAAGGCACGCGCGCATTCAATGCTGATTTCCTCAAGCGTTTCCAGGCAATCGGCCACAAAACCCGGGCACAGCACATCAACGTGACGAATATTGTCGCCCGGATAAGCCTGCAGCACCGACAAAGTGGCAGGACCGAGCCATTCTGCCCGGCCGAAGCGGCTTTGAAAAGCGATGTCTATCGACACCTCTTCCGCAGCGAGTCGCAACTGCAGCGCCTCGGCAGTGGCCGTACAATCCTTCAGATAAGGGTCACCCAGCTCCACCGAGCGCTTGGGCAGACCATGAAAGCTAAGCAACAGTTGCTGCGGCTTGCCGTGCTCGCGCCAATACTCGCGCACATTTTGCGCCAGGGTATCAAGATAACCGGGCAACTGATGAAACCGCTTGACGAAACGCAACTCAGGCACATCACGCGCCTCGCGATGCAGCGCCAGTGTTCGTTCGAAAATGGTAGCGGTTGTACTGGCGGCAAACTGCGGATAAAGAGGCACAACCAGAATGCGTTCGCAGCCTGCGTCACGCAGTTGGGCAAACGCCTGCTGCATGGAGGGCTCGCCATAGCGCATGGCCAGCACCACGGTGGCCGGAACCTGCTCATGGTCCAGCTGGGCCTGCACACCCTGGGCCAGGCGCCTGCCATAAACAAGCAGCGGCGACCCCTCTTCCATCCATATCTGCCGGTATTTTGGCACCAGTTTGGACGGCCGCAGAGGCAGGACTGCGAGATTGAGTATCGGCTTCCAGAGGGCAGGCGGGATTTCAACCACGCGCGGATCGGACAGAAACTCCGACAGATAGGCCCGGATTGCACCCGCATCGGGACTGGCCGGGGTGCCCAGGTTGATCAGTACAACTCCTGTATTCATGCTTTCCTGTAGATTGCGGATAAGATGCTGTCCACCTGACTGTCCGCCAGACACGGACGGCGCGGCAACTCACAAAAAGCGCCCCGCATGGCAGCTTTTACAAATGCAATATAGAGATAGGATTGTACCCGGATTGGGCGCTGGCCATGGGCACGGCGCCCGCAACTGTCACAATGGGCCGGCGTGTACTGCCTGCTGTGGCAGAATCCGCAAGCCCTGCTATTGATGACTAAGCGCGTTAGACAACAGCCTGGCGGTCAGATCCACGATAGGAATCACGCGATTGTAGGACATGCGGCTTGGGCCGATCACGCCAAGCGTACCTACAATTTGCCCGTCAACGCCATAGGGCGCCGTGATAACCGAGACGTCTTCCATGGGCACGAGGCGCGAATCACCGCCAATGTAGATTTTCACACCCTGCGAGCGATCGGTCACATCCAGCAGTTGCATCAGATCGGTTTTCTGCTCGAACAGCGAGAACATCTTGCGCAGGCGATCCATATCGGCGGCAAAATCCTTGATTTCCAGCAGCCGGCGCTCGCCGGATATAACGACGGACGACTCCTGATCGTCGTCATTACCGGCGTCCACCGCAGCCTGCATTAATGAAGAAATTTCTTCTTTGAGCTGATTAAGCTCTGCGCCGATCTGCTCGCGCACCTGTTCGAATGATTTGCCGGCAAAATTATGGTTGAAGTAATTAGCAGCTTCAATGAGCTGGGCTTCGGTGTAATCGTGCACGGGCGACAGAATTCGGTTCTGCACATCGCCATCGGGGGTCACGATTATGAGCAGAATACGCCGCTGCGACAGGCGGATAAACTCAATCTGGCGAAATACCTGGGAACGCTTGGGAGTAAGCACCACGCCGGCAAACTGGGTCAGATTGGACACCAGCGATGCCGCCACGCTCAGCGCCTTGCTGGGCGCCGTGTTGGAAAACACTTCATGCAATTCTGAGGGTTCTTCCAGTTCATACGGCTTGATCACCAGCAGATTGTCCACAAACAGGCGATATCCCCGGGGCGTTGGGATCCGACCAGCCGAGGTATGCGGGCTGTGAATCAGGCCCAGATCTTCCAGATCCGCCATTACATTGCGAATGGTGGCCGGTGACAGCTCGAACAGCTTGGACAGTGTTCTTGAGCCTACCGGCTGTCCGTCATCAATATATCGCTCAATCAGAGCTTTCAAGAGTGCGTTTGCGCGATCATCCATTGTGAGTCTGTTATGGTTTGTACCAAGGGATATTTTACGGGCACGTTAATTGTTAAACCTGCTGTCAATGTAGAATAACGTATTATGACGGTTGCCGTAGGTTTCCTTTTCGGTACTTCTGTTATTTTTCATTGTCGTTTCGTTTATTGTATATGGTTTCATTATGCATTTTTCAACCATAGCGCTGGTCGGCAGATATCACGACTCTGGTCTTGATGCCCCGTTGCGTGCGCTGGCAGAGGTGCTGCACGCGGCTGGCCGACAGGTTCTGATTGAAAAGGAAACGTCCGAGAATACCGGCGTGTCCGAGTATCCCACGGCCACAACCGCTGAAATCGGCAGCCAGGCTGACCTGGTGATTGTCATGGGCGGCGATGGCACCATGCTCGGCGTTGGCCGTCAACTGGCCCAATATGACGTCCCCCTGCTGGGCATCAACCACGGGCGGCTCGGCTTTATCACCGACATCCCGGTGCAAAATGCCTTCGAGGCCATCGAATCGGTACTTGATGGCCAGTACGATATCGAACACCGCACGCTGTTGCAGGCCTCGGTTGTACGCGACGATAAAACCCTGACCTGTGCCCTGGCCCTGAATGACGTCGTGCTGAACCGGGCCAGCCGCGGCGGCATGATCGAGATCTGTGTGGAATACAATGAAACGCTCATGTATCGCCAGCGGGCCGACGGCCTGATCGTTGCGACCCCTACCGGTTCTACCGCCTATTCGCTAAGCGCCAGCGGCCCGATCCTGCACCCGGCAGTCAACGCATTTTTGCTGGTTCCGGTTGCCCCGCAAACGCTCTCGAACCGCCCAATTGCGGTGCCCGATACCGGCACCCTCACGCTGACCCTAAGCGAAGTGGGTCGGGTGGAAACCGGCGCCAGCGTGCATTTCGATATGCAAACCTGGTCCGATCTGCAACTGGGCGACAAAATTGTTGTAACCAAGGCAGATCACCAGATTCGTTTTCTGCATCCCAAAGGCTACAACTTTTTCTCTACCCTGCGCCAGAAGCTGCACTGGAACATCATGCCCGACGCCAGTTAGCACCCGCCGGGCCCCCAGATTTACCACCCAGCAATCCCATTCATCACAGAAGTACGTATTCATGCTCCGTTCCCTGCATATCCGTGATTTTGTCATTGTTGAACAAACCGAACTGCACTTTGACGCCGGTTTCTCGGTCTTTACCGGGGAAACCGGTGCGGGCAAATCCATTCTTATCGATGCACTCGCGCTCACCCTGGGTGCCCGTGGCGACAGTGGCGCCATCCGCGAAGGCGCGGACAAGGCCGACATCAGCGCCATCTTCGATGTTCCCGACTCGCTGCGTACGCTGCTGGCAGAGCAGGAACTGGAACCGGAAGACGATCAGCTGGTGCTGCGCCGGGTCATTGACCGGGCCGGCAAATCCCGGGCATTTATCAACGGCGTACCAGGCACCCTCGCCCAGCTCAAGACCGTAGGCTCGTACCTGCTGGATATTCATGGCCAGCACGCCCACCAGAAGCTGCTGCAACGCAACGAACAGCGTATCCTGCTGGATGCTCATGGACAGCACGAAACGCTGGCCGCCCAGGTTCGCTCACATTGGACAGCGTGGCAGCAGGCACAGCAGAAACTGGAGCGGGCACGCAGCAGCCAGCGTGACGCAGAAGCAGAGCGGGAACGGCTGGAGTGGCAACTGAACGAAATCAGCCAGATCAATCCGGGCAAGGACGAATGGGCGACGGTCAATGCTGACTATAATCGGCTGGCCAACGCGTCTGCGCTGCTTGAAGGCGCGGCGGGCGCACTCAACCTGCTGGATGGCGAGCAGACGTCAGCACTGGAAATACTGAATGCAGCGCTGCACCGCATCGAACCCTTGCTGCGCAACGATGAGCATTTGAAAGGCGTGTACGACGCCATTGAATCGGCGCGCATCGCGACCACGGAAGCCGCATCCGATCTTGCCAGCTATCTGGACAAGGCCGAGCTGGACCCGGAGCGCCTGGCGGAAACCGAGACACGGATGAGCGCCATGTTCGCAACCGCCCGCAAATTCCGGCTCGAACCTGAAATGCTATACGATCGCCTGCAGGAACTGACTCAGGCCCTGGAAGCGCTGAACAATGAATCAGACCTGGCAGGACTGGAACAACAGGTCACTCGTCATGAAGCGGCGTATCGCGATACAGCTGAAAAACTGACCCGGGCGCGCCAGGCTACGGCAAGCACTTTGTCCAAAGAAGTCAGCAAAGCGCTGCAGACCCTGGCCATGAAAGGCAGCACATTTGAAATAACCATACAGCCGGCGGAACCGGGTGCGTCGGGCATGGACAATGTGCAATTTAACGTTGCCGCCCACACCGGCAGTGAACCGCGCCCTCTGGCCAAAGTCGCGTCCGGCGGCGAACTGGCCCGGATATCACTGGCCCTGTCGGTCATGGCCAACCGGGCACACCAGGTACCTACCCTGATTTACGACGAAGTGGATACCGGCATTGGCGGCGCGGTTGCCGAAGTGGTCGGCAAGCTGCTGCGCGATCTGGGGCGACATCACCAGGTGCTTTGCGTGACACACCTACCGCAGGTAGCCGCCTGCGCACATCACCATTTCGAAGTGCAGAAAAAACAGGGTAAAAAAGAGACGGTATCGCGCATTGAGTTGCTGGATGAACAGGCTCGCATCGAGGAAGTGGCCCGTATGCTCGGCGGCGTCAAAATCACCCAGACCACGCGCCAGCATGCCCGTGAAATGCTGACTCACAGCGACTGAGCACTGCCCTCGTACAGTGCAACACGCCGGCGCTCCAGGCCGTAGAACGAAGGAAGGTAGAACGAAGGAAGGTAGAACGAAGGAAGGTAGAACGAAGGAAGGTAGAACGCAGGGTGGTATAGCGCCGGGAGATAAATCATCGAACCATAAAAAAGGCAGATCGCAATCTGCCTTTTTTGGCAATACCGAATTCAACGGGTCATGCCATCTGAAATAAACCAGGTTACGTCGCAGGGAAGGCGCGTTGCCACCCCTGAGTCGACGCTCTAGCGACGGTGCCGGGTTTCGCAATCACCGCAAATGCCATAAAGAACCATGGCATGGCTTTCCAGCAGAAAGTTATTGTCCTTGGCAACTTTAGACTGGCGTTTTTCAATTTCAGGGTCGGAAAACTCAACAACTTTTCCGCAAACAGAACACACAAGGTGGTCGTGATGATCGCCATCATCCAGTTCGTAGACAGCCTTGCCATTGTCAAACTGGCTTCTGGACAGGATGCCTGCCTGCTCGAACTGCGTGAGCACCCGGTATACGGTGGCAAGGCCGATATCAACGTTTTCAGAAATAAGCAGACGGTAGACATCTTCGGCACTCAGGTGACGTATTTCTGCTTTGCGGAAGATATCCAGGATCTTGAGCCGGGGGAAAGTGGCTTTGAGACCCATGCTTTTCAATTCACTGGGATCATGTAATTCGTTCAAGGCTCGCTCGCTGATAAATGGGAGGTGGATAAAGATATTGCGGAAAACACGCTTCCGACTAATTTTTGAGATTACCTGGCTAAACAATCCTATTGATTGCCCAGAACTATTATCATAACGCTTTTACGAGTCCAAATACAGGAACGTCGCCAAGTCATGAACCAAACACGCCTTTTCCCCCGTATCCGGTATGGTCTGGTCGCCTCCATTACAGCACTTGCGGTGCTGGGTGGCTGCGCCTCAGGAGAATGGGGTTTCCCATACAGGCCTTCTGTGCAGCAAGGTAACTGGATCACCGCCGAAGATGTCGCTCTCCTGCAAAAAGGCATGACAGAGGATCAGGTGCGCTACGCACTGGGCTCACCAACACTCAAAGACATATTCCACCCCGATCGCTGGGATTATCCGTATTATTTCAAACCCGGCTACGGTGATCCCGTACAACGCAAGTTTTCAGTCTGGTTTGTGAATGGCCGGGTAGACCGCTGGGAAGGCGATGAACAGCCCTCTTTCCAGCCCTTCAAGCAGGAAGCACGCCTGTACCGGCCAGGCGATAAAGCGCCCGAAACCGAAGTGACGGACCCAAATGCTTTGCAGGCCGCACCGGCTGGCACAGACAGCAACGGCGTTACTACCTATCCATTGAATGACGGCAGCACGCAGGGAACTGCTGCGTCGCCATCCAATGATCAGATCAACATCGAACCGGCCCCCGGCGCAACCCGCACCCAGTAATCCGGCATTCTATCCTGCGCCCGAGCCTGCGATTCGGGCGCAGGATACTCGTTGCCGTCGGCAGTATTGCCGGTTTCAGTCCTTTTCATTTGCATGCCCACATCGGCCTGCACCCTTCTTCAGGAAAATATCCCATCATGCGTATTGCCATTTCCGGAGCCAGCGGTCGTATGGGCCGCATGCTAATCGAAGCTGTTCTGGCACACCCCGAACTCACGCTTGCCGTTGCACTGGATCATGCCAGCAGCAGCCATCTTGGTGAAGATGCAGGTGCCTTCCTGGGCAAAAATACCGGCGTGCAACTGGGCAGCGACCTGACGGCACTCAAAGACTGCGATTGCCTGATAGACTTCACGCGCCCTGAAGGCACACTGGCACATGTGCAGGCTTGCGTAGAACACAATGTCAAAATGGTCATCGGCACGACGGGTTTCGACGCCGCAGGCCAGGCAGCGATCGCATCAGCTGCCGGGCACATTGCCATTGTCTTTGCACCGAACATGAGTGTTGGCGTTAACGCCACGCTGCGACTACTTGAACTGGCCGCAAAGATGCTCAACAGTGGGTATGACGTAGAAGTATTCGAGGCACATCATAAACATAAGGTAGATGCGCCTTCCGGCACGGCACTGATCATGGGCGAAACCGTTGCCAACGCCTGGGGTAAAAAACTGGAAGACATTGCAGACTGGAGCCGGCACGGCCATACCGGTGCACGCAAGGACGGCCAGATCGGCTTTTCTGTCGCACGTGGCGGCGATGTTATTGGCGATCATACCGTGATGTTTCTGGGAACCGGCGAGCGCATCGAGATTACACACAAGTCCGCCAGCCGCAGCACCTATGCTCAGGGCAGTGTCCGGGCAGCTTTATTTTTGCAGGATAAATCAGCCGGCCTGTTTTCCATGCAGGATGTGATTGGCGGCTAGGGGCCAATCAAGGCCAGGGTCACTGGCGATATATCATTGATGCTAAAGTAGCGGCTGCCATCAGGCAGCCGTTTTTGCATCTGTGATATTGCCGTACGAATGAAACGGCTGGCGACGAAGCACTCCGACAGCAACCGTAATGGCAGTCGTGATGATAGCCAGCAAAGGAAACCAGCGAAGTGAACTGCGCTCCCACCGGATTAGTCGAAAAGCACCGGCTCACGCTCAAGCGTCACATCGAATTTCTGCCGCACTGACGCAACGACCGCATCTGCCAGGGCCAATACATCTGCTGCCGTGGCACCGCCGTGATTAACAAGCACCAGCGCCTGGCGTTGATGCATACCAACAGGCCCAAGCGAGCGCCCCTTCCAGCCGCTTTGTTCAATCATCCAGCCGGCGGCCAGCTTGTAGCTACCGTCGGCTTGTAGATACGATACGAGCGCCGGATAGTCTGTTTTCAATTGTGATAACTTTGCAGCAGACACAATCGGATTCTTAAAAAAAGAACCGGCGTTACCAATTTTGGCCGGGTCTGGTAATTTGGCCTGACGAATCCTGCACACTGCATCAAAAATCTTTTGTGGCGTGGCGCCCTGGGCAAGCTCAGGATCATTTTTCAGATCGGGATAGCTCGTGACCGGCACCCACTGTTTGGGCAGCCGAAAACGAACCGCCGTAATCAGATAGCCCTGCCCCAGCGGTTTCTTGAAAATACTGTCGCGATAGGAAAACGCACATTCCTGCGCGGTGAACAGGCGAGGCTGGCCCTGAGCCAGATCCCAGGTTTGTACGCTCTCAATCCGATCCATGACCTCGACACCATAGGCACCGATATTCTGTACCGGACAGGCCCCCACTGTACCGGGAATCAACGCAAGGTTCTCCAGCCCGTACCAGCCATGGCGAATACACGCGCCAACAAAGTCGTGCCAGACCTCTCCGCCTGCTGCCTCTACAATAAAAGCGTCGGATGTTTCCTCGACCAAGCGGATTCCCTTCAGTACATTATGCAAGACAGGTCGCGACAGGTGCTCGCGCAGTATCAGGTTGCTGCCACCGCCCAGCACATAGATTGGGACACCTGCCCTCTGCTGCCATTGCGTGATTGCAGGCAATTGCCGTTCGCTGTCGAGGCGAAAATAATGGGCGGCATGCGAGACCAGCCCCAGTGTATTGAGGCCCGTAAGATCCTGGCTTGTGTCATCCCGCATAAAAAAGCATCCGCTAGTGTGAAATTAATTTGACATTATAATTAATTTACTGCTATAGTTTCGCCTCTTCGCAAAGAGATTCATGTGGCAGCAGCGGCTGTTCCGTTATGGCGATGGAGTCATCCCGGTGATGCATAAACAACACAGAATCGAATTTTTGAAGAACGCAGCAAAAAAATTGTTGCAAATCTCAAATAGCTTGTATATAATTTATGGCTTAGCTGATCGAGATTGCAAATGCAGTTACAGAATAACTAAACACTATTCGGATAAATGCAAAGTGATTTTTTAGCTGAAAATGCGGGAATAGCTCAGTTGGTAGAGCGCAACCTTGCCAAGGTTGAGGTCGCGAGTTCGAGCCTCGTTTCCCGCTCCAAATTCTAAAGAAAGCCCAAACTTCGGTTTGGGCTTTTTTGCGTTCTGTGGTGAACTGGTATGGCTCGACAGCGCTGAGCATTACTCAGCGCGCGAAAAACAGTCTGGAATCAAGCGCATCAGCCTGCGCGGCGAAGTCGCGTGGGCGGCGCTTCTGGAAGGTTGCGAGGTTGGCGAGCTTCCAGCGCAAAGCCGGCAATTGGTCGGCATGCGAACATCCCAACAATGACCAGTCGGGTTGGGCGCGGGCCAGTCCGCTCAGGAACTGCTGGTGGGCGACACTCAACCTACGCGACAGTTCCTGGCGTAGTTGAGTACGAGCCCCGACCAAAACCTCAAGCGGACAAACCACTTCAGTCATGCCCACGAAAGCACGCTCATATTCGGCGGTGATGTCCTTGTCGTTCCCAAACAGCACCTCATGAGTGGGCCGGTTGTGCCCTGCTAGATAGATTACGAAGCACTCGACCATAGCATCAGTCAGACCTCCGGCCTGGAACAACTGCCAAACGTCGAACAGATCCCTCGGATGCTGGCGATCCAGAGCAGCAACCAGCTTGCCTGCGTAGAGTTCGTCCGGAGCGAGAATCGGCGCCGCGAATTCAACCCCGAACAAATCGCCAGTACGGACACACAAGGGCCTGCGCTCGATGGGCAACACCGTACCACGGAATACGACATTGACCTCAACCTTGACCTGGCTAGTCTCGCTCTCGACGATCAACTTGGTGTCACCAAGTTCCTTGCTGCGGATCAGCCGTGTCTGTAGGCCAAGGCGTTCGACGCGCCTGGCGATAGCCGCCAACTCCTGATTGATAGCCTGCAATGCCTCGTCGCGTGGTGTCTGCCAGAGGCAGTAAACCACATCCATATCCACTGACAAACGGGGCATGTCCCGCAAGAACAGATTGATAGCCGTGCCTCCTTTCATGGCGAAGATGTCGTTCTCAAACACGTCGGGCGCGATGTTCAGCAACAGGCGAACGGTATTGGCGTAGTATTTATCCATGAGGCTTCAGGCTTAAAAGGGTTCCATCGTCCAGCCGGGTTATCCAGCGACTGTCGCTGCCGTAGCGGATCGGGTAATGCTCGAGCAGCTCATCGGTGTCGATGAGGCCGGTTTCCCGCGCCCAGGTCAGGAACAGGCGCACGGTCTTGACGCTAGTGCAGGAAGCCAGCAGCCGTCCAAACATATCCTGGCGAGGTGAGCGCAAGCCGTCAAACAGATTGCGGGATTCGTCGAGGCTTTCCCGCGTCCCGGTATCGTAGAGCAGTTCCAGAACGGCACGCTCGGGTACAGCCACCCGCAGCCCAGAGGGCTGCCCGGGGGGCGTGTGCAGCGTCTTGCTGGCGAGGTCATCATCGGGCCAGTCAAATAGCCTTGCATTGACGTAACGCGCTGGAAACCGAGTGGTGAACCAAACAGGCAACACAAAGCGAGCCTCGCCCCAGAGCACCAACGTTTCCCTGAAAGCAAGATTGTGCCGAACCCCTTGCAGCGCCAGGGCGCTTTTGCCACCAACGTGCAACCCGGCAACCCGCTCTTGCAGGAGCAGTAGTGCTCCGCTAACATCAAAGTTGTCGTTGGGATAGGCATAGACGCCGTGCCCCAGGCGCACCAGCCAACCGCTCTCGGCGTAGCGGGCTGCCAGTTTGGGAGACACGTTGAAGGGTTCAAGCGTTGCGAGATCGAACGGCGCTCCCCTGGGAAGTTCCGCCTGCAGACGCTTGATTATTTGATGTCTTGAATGTTCACTCATATACGAAATATACGTCAAAATCTAATCATCATCCAGTGATATTGATAGATCGTTATATGAAATTCACCTCATAGTAGAATTTAACGACAAAATCTAAACTTATCCCGTGAAATTGAATAGCAGGAACAAGCGAGTGGCAAGGCACTGATCTTTTTCTAAGTCAACAAGATCCTTGCGAGTCGAATAATTTGATATAAATCGGTTTGGTAGATTGGGATATGGAGTTCAATATGCAAACATTTACGGTCAATGAAGCAAAAACACAGTTTGATGAACTGATTGACCAAGTACAACGCGAACCGATCCTGATAACAAGGCACAACAGCGTCCTCGGCGTTATGGCATCTGGGCAGGACTACCAAGCAATGCGCGTATTCTTTGCAGATCGACTACAACGCACCTTAACGCAAAGTGCTAAAGAGGCACGATCCAGAGGTTTGACGGAAGAGCGACTAAAACAGCTTATGGCCGACGAGCATTAAATTGAACAAACTAAACCCAGGAACTCGCTACCGGTAAATACACTGGCAACCGTTGTACGCGAAACGCCAGCACGCCGGGCCAGCGCCTCCTGACTCAATCCCGCTTCCTTACGGACGCTACGCAGCACATCTGCGACACCTGCTAATGTTGTCACTATATCCTCTGGGCATCAAAGTTAAGGCTTATGCCTAATAATGTAGCCCAAGAGCGTCAAATCATTCAATAACGAGTCAATTTATAGCCCATCAGATACAACAACTACTTTAATAAAGAGCCGTTTGAGCGAAAGCCACAGTGAGGTCCAACAATTACCCAAAGCCCAACGCGAGCCTTATTTCTCCAGACCAGAATGGAAAAAGCCCGAACCAAAGTTCGGGCTTTTTCCGTTTAGCTTCCATATTTAGCAGGAAAGCACGCTTCCCCTGCCATCACAAAAACCACACTTATCAGTGCCTGCGCAGTGTCAGCGGCTTCAGCTTGCGATTGATCCACAATGCCAGAATCGTACCGGCAGCGCCGGACAGCAGGTAGAGACTAACCGCAACCAGACCGAACTCCATGGATAGGCCCAGCGCCACCAGCGGTGCGAAGGCTGCGCCCAGCAACCACGCCAGGTCTGACGTTAACGCTGCCCCGGTGTAACGGAAACGTGAGGAGAAATTGGCCGTGACCGTTCCGGACGACTGACCATAAGACAAACCAAGCAAGGCAAAGCCGATCAGGATAAACGCATCCTGCCCCGTCGTACTGCCATGTAACAGCACCGGCGCAAAACACGCAAAAATCGCGATGAGAAGGGCCAGAGCCGTGAGTGTGGTACGGCGCCCGATGCGATCGGCGATCACGCCCGACACAATGGTACCAGCCATGGCGACAAATGCACCGATCACCTGAATCACCAGCACCTCATTGATAGACTGCGTGGCAGTCAGCGTAATCCAGGAGAGCGGGAAAATGGTAACAATATGGAATAAGGCATAGCTTGCGAGTGCAGCAAACGCGCCGATGAACAGATTGTATCCCTGCCCCGCGAGCATTTCCCTGACGGGAATCGGTTCCAGCTCGCCCTCTTCCAGCAATTTTGTGTATTCTTCAGTCAGCACCAGTCGCAAGCGCGCAAACAACGCTACTACGTTAATGGCGAAGGCCACGAAAAACGGATAACGCCAGCCCCAGCCCAGGAAGTCTTCGACTGCCAGGGTGGAATGCAGGAACAGGAACAGGGCACTCGCCACCAAAAAGCCCACAGGTGCGCCTAACTGGCCAAGCATGGCATACCAGCCCCGGCGCTCCTTAGGTGCGTTCAGCGCCAGCAGCGATGGCAGGCCATCCCATGAACCACCAAAAGCCACGCCCTGCAGACTTCTGAACACGATCAACAGGATAATAGACAGTGCGCCCTGCGATTCGTAGGTTGGCAAAAATGCAATGCCCGCCGTTGCCGTACCAAGCAGAAAGAGTGCCAGCGTCAGCTTGGTTCCCCGCCCCCAGCGCTTCTGAATACCCATGAACAGGGCCGTGCCGAAAGGACGGGTAATGAAGGCTGCGGCAAAAATGGTGAACGAATAAAGCGTTCCGGTCAGCGTGTCGACAAACGGAAAGAACAGTGCTGGAAAGACGAGCACTGATGCCAGACCGTATACAAAGAAGTCAAAATACTCGGAGGCACGACCAATGACGACACCAATGGCTATTTCGCCGGCAGCAACCGGACCATGGCCGTGGCCGGTCGTTTGCTCTCTGGCATCACTTTCCATCGTACGCGAGGAGGGTTCCGTGTTTATCTGGTCAACGCTTGACATCATAAGTTCAATTTCAGTTAATATGAGCTAAAGACGAAGGATCGCATCTGCCGCGCATTTACACCATAGGACAAAACGTCCAATTCCTAATGGGAACGGTTTAAGTATATGCTATATTTTTTCCACGGTTCCACGCTGGCTACTTTTTGGCATGCTTCAATCCAAAACATTTCGACTCCTGGCCCTATTGGCAATTGTCCCCGTTCTTGCGGGGTGCAACGCAGTTCTGCTCTCACCTTCCGGCGATATAGCGCTACAGCAGCGCAACCTGATCTATATTTCAGTTGCATTAATGCTGATTGTGATCCTGCCGGTCATTTTCCTTACATTGTTCTTTGCGTGGCGTTATCGCGCATCTAACACCAAGGCAACCTATGCGCCGGAATGGAATCATTCTACGCTCATCGAACTGGTCATCTGGCTGGTTCCCCTGCTTATTATCATTGCACTGGGTGCCGTCACCTGGGTCAGCACGCATAAACTGGACCCCTATCGTCCACTTGAACGTATTGACGCACAACGTGCGCTGCCAGCTAACGTTAAGCCGTTAACGGTAGAAGTCGTCGCGCTGGACTGGAAATGGCTGTTTTTCTACCCCGAGTACGGTATTGCAACTGTCAATGAACTGGCGGCGCCAGTGGACCGCCCGATTGCGTTCCGGCTGACATCATCCAGCGTCATGAATTCCTTCTTTATTCCAGCGCTCGCAGGTCAGATCTACACCATGGCCGGCATGGAAACACAACTGCATGCAATCATCAATAAGGAAGGCGTCTACGACGGTTTTTCCTCTAATTACAGTGGTGCCGGTTTCTCTGGCATGCGCTTTAAATTCCATGGCCTGAATACAGAAGCCTTCGATGCATGGGTAAAAACAGTCAAGCAAAGCCCGACTGAGTTGAGTCGAGTAGCCTATCTGCAACTGGAAGCGCCCAGCGAGCGTGAACCGGTACGACATTACTCCAGCGTCGCATCCGGTCTGTATGACGCTATCCTGAATCGTTGCGTCGAACCCAACCGCATGTGCATGCGCGACATAATGGCGATCGATGCGAAAGGGGGGATGGGTGTGCCTGGCTTGTACAATATGGCTGAACTGGATCAAACCACCCGAAGCAACCTCGGCCTGGAGAACGTGCAACATCGGGTCTATGTGAGTGCCTTTTGCACGACCACAGACCCCGCCTTTGCCTCGCTTAAACTGATGAATGCTGCACCCTGAGGCGATGTCCTCAGTAAGCACTATCCCGGCCAATAGTATTGGCCGTCACTCTATTTTCAATAATTTGAGCCCATGGATCTGAATTCCCTTATTTTCGGTCGCCTCAGTTGGGACGCCATACCCTTCCACGAGCCTATCCTGATCGCCACCTTCGCGGTCGTGTTAATCGGCGGTGTCGCCTTGCTTGCCGCAATCAGCTACTTCAAGCTGTGGCGCTACCTTTGGGTGGAATGGTTCACCAGCATTGACCATAAGAAGATTGGCATCATGTACATGATTCTTGGTCTGATCATGCTGTTGCGCGGCTTTTCCGATGCCATCATGATGCGGATCCAGCAGGCCATCGCTTTTGGCGATTCCACTGGCTACCTGCCACCTCACCATTACGACCAGATCTTCACCGCCCACGGCGTGATCATGATCTTCTTCGTCGCCATGCCACTGGTTACGGGCCTGATGAACTATATCGTCCCGCTGCAGATCGGTGCACGGGATGTCGCCTTTCCGTTCCTGAACAACTTCAGTTTCTGGATGACCACTGGTGGCGCCATTCTGGTGATGATTTCCCTGTTCATTGGTGAGTTCTCCACCACTGGCTGGCTGGCCTATCCACCACTGTCCGGTATCCAGCACAGTCCCAGTGTCGGGATGGATTACTATATATGGGCCTTGCAGGTGGCGGGGGTTGGTACAACCCTATCGGGCATTAACCTGATTGTCACCATCGTCAAGATGCGGGCTCCCGGCATGGGCATGATGAAAATGCCGGTGTTCACCTGGACGTCACTGTGTACCAACGCCCTGATTGTGGCATCGTTCCCCGTGCTGACAGCCGTTCTGGCCCTGCTCACACTGGATCGCTATGTTGGCACTAATTTTTTCACGAACGATCTGGGCGGCAACCCCATGATGTACGTGAATCTGATCTGGATTTGGGGCCACCCTGAAGTTTATATTCTGATTCTGCCATTGTTCGGCGTCTTCTCTGAAATTGTGTCCACGTATAGCGGCAAACGCCTGTTCGGCTACGCTTCTATGGTGTACGCGTCTGTCGTCATCACCATTCTGTCGTACCTGGTCTGGCTGCATCACTTTTTCACCATGGGTTCGGGTGCCAGTGTCAATTCCTTCTTCGGTATTGCCACAATGATCATTTCGATTCCTACCGGCGCCAAGCTCTTCAACTGGCTGTTCACCATGTATCGCGGCCGAATCCGCTTCGATGTCCCTATGATGTGGACCATTGGCTTCATGGTAACCTTCGTTATCGGCGGTATGACAGGCGTGATGCTTGCCATCCCTTCGGCCGATTTCGTCCTGCACAACAGTCTCTTCCTGATCGCACACTTTCACAACGTGATTATCGGTGGCGTGTTATTCGGCCTGTTCGCCGCGATCACTTACTGGTTCCCCAAAGCATTCGGTTACAAGCTGGACCCATTCTGGGGCAAGTGCTCGTTCTGGTGCTGGCTGATCGGCTTCTACATGGCTTTCATGCCACTGTACGTACTGGGCTTTATGGGTGTTACCCGTCGCCTGAGCCACTTTGAAGATCATTCCCTGCAGATCTGGTTCCAGATCGCTGCAGTGGGCGCGTTCATCATTGCGCTGGGCATTGCCTGCTTCCTGATCCAGCTGGTTGTCAGCTATATCAAGCGTGATTCACTGCGCGACGTGACCGGCGACCCATGGAATGGACGCACACTGGAATGGTCTACTTCATCGCCTCCTCCTGTCTATAACTTCGCGTTCACCCCGCAAGTACATGACAGCGATGCCTGGGCACAGATGAAACAGCACAAGGTACAACGTCCGCAAAGCGGCTTCCTGCCGATCCATATGCCCGCCAATACCGGCGCCGGCATCATCATCGCCGGTCTTTGCACACTGCTGGGATTTGCGCTGGTGTGGCATATGTGGCTTGTCAGCGCCGTAACCTTTGTCGCCATGATTGGCGGTACCATTTACCATACGTTCAACTACAAGCGCGATTATTACATTCGTGCAGAAGATGTTGCCCGTACCGAAGCCGAACGCACTCGCCTGCTTGCAAACCATGTCTGATACTACTGCCATTTCCCCCCGAGAAGTCGCGGCCAACGCGCCACTTGATTTCTACCTGAAAGAAGATCACCACCCGCAGAACGGTACCTCACTGGGGTTCTGGATCTACCTGATGAGCGACTGCCTGATCTTTGCCTGCCTGTTCGCCGTGCATGGCGTAGTGGGTCGCAATTATGCGGCAGGCCCATCCGGCGCAGACCTGTTTGAACTGCCGCTGGTGGCGGTCAATACAGCCATGCTGTTGCTCTCTTCCATTACCTACGGGTTCTGCATGCTGGAAGCCCAGCGCAATCGCCTGCGTCCTGCCATGATCTGGCTGGGTATTACCGGCCTTTTCGGACTCGCCTTCCTGGGATTGGAACTATATGAATTTGCTCATCTGTTCCATATCAATGCCGTTCCTCAGCGCAGCGCATTCCTGTCCTCCTTCTTTACGCTGGTGGGCACACACGGTCTGCACGTGACCTTCGGGATCATCTGGCTGGTCACGCTGCTGTTTCAACTGAAAAAGCATGGCCTGATTCCTGAGAACCGGCGTCGCCTGATGTGTCTGTCCATGTTCTGGCACTTTCTGGATGTTATCTGGATCGCCGTATTTACCTTTGTCTACCTGATGGGTGTCCTGCCATGACCTCACCTTCCGATACAACGCATCACCACGCAACCACACATGACGATCACCATGATGGTGACGGACACGCCGAAAGCACCTTTCGCGGCTACATGACAGGTTTCATCCTGTCTGTCATCCTGACCATCATTCCTTTCTGGCTGGTCATGGGTAACGTGTTCGAAAAATCCGGTGTTACCGCCCTGGTTATCCTGGGCCTGGGCGCCGTACAGATGTGTGTGCATATTGTGTACTTCCTGCACATGAACACGCGCGCTGAAGGCGGCTGGAGCATGCTGGCCATGATCTTTACGCTTATCATCGTCGTCATCGCACTGGCCGGCTCGCTGTGGGTCATGTACCATCTGAACACCAACATGATGCCCGATATGATTCACGACATGAAAGACATGCTCTGATTCACGCTTTCCGCGGACCCCGCAGGCATACCGGTCACAACGACTTGGTAGCGCCTGGGGGTCCGGCAGGAGACTACCGTCAACACCCCTTCTCTTCCCCCCCTTCCCCAACCTGATTCTCCTCGTCCGAAACGGACCTGGGTGCTTGTCATCTGGCTACTGATTGCCACCCTGGTTTTTGCCGGCTTTTGTGCGCTTGGTATCTGGCAAGTGGAACGACGCGCCTGGAAACTGGATCTGATAGAACGAGTGGCGCAGCGTATTCATGCTCCGGCCGTCGCACCGCCGGCTCGCAGCGACTGGAATACCGTTACAGCGTCCCGCGATGAATATCGCCGCATCAGGCTGCACGGCACCTATCTTTATGAAAAATCTGCGCTGGTGCAGGCATCAACCGTTCTTGGTACCGGTTACTGGGTTATGACGCCTCTACTGCTTGATGATCAGAGTACCGTCCTGGTCAACCGTGGCTTTGTTCCTCAGGCGCAAAAGAGCGGCGCCTGGCAGCACAGTCAACCGGCTGCCGGCAAAGTCACGCTGACCGGCCTGATGCGCCTGACCGAACCTGGTGGCGGCTTTCTGCGCGACAATCGTCCGCAAGAGGATCGCTGGTTTTCCAGAGACGTGCAGCAAATTGGACAAAGCCGTGGGTTAAGTCAGCTGGCACCCTATTTCGTCGATGCCGATGGTCCCGGCGCCCGCATTTTTCCCGGCACTTCATCTACTTCGCCATCCGATAGCAATGAACCAGCGCAGGCGACAGCCGCAAGCGCCTCGGGTCAGTTGCATATTGCAGATGAATATCTGCCTGTGGGAGGCCTGACGGTAGTATCATTCAATAATAATCATTTAATGTATGCCATCACCTGGTTTGGTCTGGCCATACTGGTCATCTTCGCCGTGTGCTATGTTTGGCGCGAAGAGTTTCGCATCCGCAAGCCGGAAAAATAACTCGCCGTTTTCCAGCATAGGCCTGGCGACAACCCCAAGGCATCTGAATTGGACCCTTTTCAAAACCAGTCCACCCTGAGTCGGACTACATTTCTGCAGGCAACGGATTTAGGTGGCCTTGATGATGGCAATGCCACCGGCCGCAAGAATATGCTGCAATTGATCCAGTTACGCTGGATTGCCGTACTGGGTCAGGTAATGACCATTCTGGTAGCGCAGTTTCTGCTGGATCTTGAGCTTCCGCTCAAACACATGCTGGCCCTGGTATTGCTGCTGGTACTGTTCAACGTGGGCAGCATGCTGTTCCTTCGTGCGGGCAATCCCGTCAGCAACACCCAGCTTTTTGTCGCACTGCTGGCCGATGTGGGCATACTCACCGCCCAGTTGCACTATAGCGGCGGTGCGAGCAACCCGTTTATTTTTCTGTTCCTGCTACAACTGACACTGGCAGCGGTTCTGCTCACGCCGCGCAGCACATGGATCATGGTGGGCATTACCAGCGCCTGCTTTGCCTGGCTTGCACTGTCAAAGCAAACGCTGATTCTGCAACCCGCCCATGAACAGGGTCTGAACAGCCTGTACGTCGTGGGCATGCTACTGTGCTTCACGCTCAATGCAGCTTTGATCATGGTGTTCATGACACGCATCAGCCGTAACCTGCGCATGCGCGATACCCACCTGGCCGCCATGCGCCAGGCTGCCGCAGAAGAAGAACATATTGTCCGCATGGGCCTGCTGGCATCCGGCGCTGCGCACGAACTGGGCACACCGCTATCTACGATGGCGGTCATTCTGGGCGACTGGCAGCATATGCTACCCTTTACCAAGAGTCCGGAACTGCTGCAGGAAATCGATGAAATGCAGACTCAGGTCATGCGCTGCAAGGCGATCGTTACCGGCATTCTGGTCTCTGCCGGTAAAACACGCGGTGAATCGCCAACTGAAACCACCGTGCACAAGTTTCTCGATCAGGTACTGGAACAATGGCGGACACTTCGCCAGCCCAGGCAGATGCTTTATGAAAACCATTTTGGTCAGGATATGCGCATCGTCTCAGACTCTGCTTTGCAGCAGGTCATTTGCAATATTCTGGACAATGCACTGGAAGCCTCTCCGGACTGGCTGCGGGTGGAAGTGATTCGTAAGGAAGATAATCTGATTCTGACCGTCATGGATGACGGTCCTGGATTTGCCCCGGACATCCTGGCGCATTTAGGGCAGCCTTACAATTCAAACAAAGGCCAGCCCGGCGGCGGGCTTGGTCTGTTTCTCTGCGTCAATGTTGCCCGCACCCTGGGTGGCAGTATTACCGCACAAAATCTGCTGTCCGGCGGCGCATCAGTTACACTGTCACTATCCCTATCAGCCATCAAACTGGAAAACGGAGAGGATCATTGACGACCGAAGACATCACTAAGGGTGAGCTACTCATCGTGGAAGACGATGCAGCGTTCGCACGCACACTCAGCCGCTCCCTGGAACGTCGAGGTTATCACGTTGTCACTGCCAACAGTCAGGAATCCTTGCTTGCCGTTCTGGAGCACAGCACACCCGGCTATGCTGTTGTTGATCTGAAGCTGAAGGGGGATGGCTCCGGGCTGGACTGCGTGAAGACGCTGCATGCCCATCATCCTGACATGCTGATCGTCGTACTGACCGGATTTGCCAGTATTGCCACAGCTGTTGAGGCCATCAAGCTGGGCGCATGCCATTATCTTGCCAAACCGGCCAATACAGATGACATTGAAGCCGCCTTTGGACGTTCGGACGGCGTGACCGACGTGAAGGTTACCGCACGCCAGTCGTCCATCAAGACGCTGGAATGGGAACGCATCCACGAAACACTCGCAGAAACAGGCTTCAATATTTCAGAAACAGCCCGCCGCCTGGGCATGCACCGCCGCACACTTGCCCGCAAGCTGAACAAACAACAAGTGAAATAGCGTCATTACAGACGCAATTGACGTATTAAAAGCCAGCCGGCGACCACGATATTTAACGTCCATCAGCAAAACACAATAACAGTTGTCATCAAACACCAGAACGACAACTGGCATCTATTATTTTTCGCTCCACGCTCGTCTGCGTTGCTTTTTCCCTGATTTATCAATATGATGCGCTTCAATCATAATCACAACCTCCGTCAACTGCGTATTTTTCATGAGCGCTTCCGAACATATCGCTTTCCTGGTTTCCAATAAGCTTGGCGATTCCCTGTTACTGCTCCCACTGGCGCACAATCTGCTGCGCAAAGGCCACCGTGTCACCGTATTCGGACGGCAGGTGCATGCACTGGCCGCGTGGTTGCCCGGGCTTGAGGTCCGGCCTATCCCTTCTGAAGGCCTGGCGGCGCTCACTGAATTTGACAGTATATTCCAGATGGATGTGGATCAGCCCCTTATGCTTGATCCACACAACTGCCCACGTCCACTGCAATCGTTGACCATCTGGCTGCATCAGAACCCTGTACGCTCCACCCTTTTTCTGGATGAATTACGCCAGTTTGCCCTGGCGGTTTATGGTATTGAAGACTGGTCCGATGCCTGCGAGCTGATGCCCCTGCATCCGGAGCGCGGACGGCAGAACAGCAAGCGTATTGTGATTCATCCAACAGCGGGGACAGCCGAGCGTTATTGGTCTGATGCCAGGTTTATTCAACTGGCGCAACGCTTGTCTCGCGATGGCTATGACGTTCACTTTGTCGTTGAAGAACGCGAAGCAGCGGCATGGCAGGCTGCCGCAAAGGGGCAGCCGTTCACGGTCAACCAGTTTGCATCACTGCGGGCGCTGGGCGAATTTATTCATGAATCCGGATATATGATCGGCAACGATTCAGGCATTGGCCACCTGGCTTCGGCACTTGGCGTGCCCACCGTGACTATTTCTCATCGGCCCCGTAATATGCTGCGCTGGCGCCCTCAATGGGCCGCTGGTGTTATCGTGCCTCACTTGTGGTTGCCGCTACGCGCCTGGCGTCGCAAATACTGGCGCTTTGCCGTCACTGTCCCGGCAGTGATGCGATCATTACGTCAGTTGCAGAAACAGGAAGCGCGCAGTGACAGGCCAAATGCGGCGGCTGCGCCGAAGCCCGGAGGGGCTGTGGCGACTGAGACACCGCAGGCATAATCATCATTGCAGCGTCTGTCATTCAGGCGATCAGCCTTACCGTTGACCTACCTGGCGGTATCAGTCAGTCTTTTAATGTATCGCCCCAATCTGCAATGGCATCAGCGGTTTCAACCGGCTTTTCTGCCGGCAACGCGTGACTTGCGTTGTCGATCACTTTGACCGTTACCCGATCACCGAACTCGTTCTTCAATTCGTCACGCGAAGCCTGCGGACGAAAAGGATCAGCGCCGCCTTGCAAATCAAGCATGGGGGCTTTGCCACCGGCCCACCAGTCATCCCGATTAGTCAGTTTGCGGGCCGCGCGCTGGCTTTGCGTCACCGCTTGATTCCAGCCTTCAAGCCAGGGCTCGGGGTCGCTGCCCTCTGCAAAAAAAGCCAGTTTCAACCCATCAAGACGTTGCTCGCGTGAGGACGCAGGATCGTTGATCATCGTGATCGCCTCGCTCAGCTCCTTTGGCCAGGTCTTGGCGCCAGCAGCGACAAGTACGACACCGCGCGCCAGCTCCGGGTGATCCGAAGCCATCGTACGGGCAATCCAATTGCCATACGCGTGTCCCGCCAGAATGGCGTTATTGCCTTCGTTGCGGATGACGGCCGCAAAGTCGTTGGCAAAATCATGAAACGACACACCGTCCATGGGACCGTGACTGCCCCCGATACCACGGGGTTCCGGTCGCAACACGCGGTAACCGCGTTGCGCGAGCCTTTCAGCCAGCGGACCAAACTCCTGCGTCCCCCGCCCGGTAGAAGCAATCAGCAGAACAAGCGGCCCGTTTCCCTGGGCGCGATAACTGATCGTCGCAGCACCATTGTGCACCGACTTAAGCGCAGGCGCGTCTGCATACACCGCTCCCGTGCTAATCATTCCCATGACGCCAAGTGCAAGGGCCGTGGCCCGAAAACGCATTGTCATCTCTGCTCTCCCGTTTATTATGTTTGAAATCGATTCATCGTGGCCGTGTACCGGTCCGCTTGATGCCCCGTGCAGTTGCGGCACATAAATTGATCAAAGGAAACACTGGAAGCCAATCACCAATGGCATACTTGTCCTTTAATACATCGCGCGCTCATCCTAACCGCTAATCCATTTAATGTCAATAAACCATATTATTGACCTTTTAATATAAACATGAATTTGGTATCCACTGCGTACAGGCATTCCTGTTTTCAATGGTTAGTACCATTCCAACAATGAAAAGTCGATGTTGTCGAGACCACCATGCACAATACCGAGACGATTAGTGAAATCAAACGACGTGGCATGGCTGCATTCGATGAAAGGCTCTGCAGACACAATCAACCACACACAACCACTTCCACTCCCTGTTCACGTATCGCCTGCAACACGGCCTGATCGGCAGCGGCATCGGTGATTAAACGGTCCACCTGCGACCAGGGACAGATACGAAAACTCGCGAACGCATTGAGCTTGGTATGGTCTGCCATGACAGTGGTACAACTGGCGGCCGCAATAAAAGCGCGATTCATGGAAGCGTCTTCACTATCACGCATGAAAATACCTGCAGCCGAGACCGCATGTACCCCCAGAAAAGCCTCGCGAATCTGAATACCGGATAACACATCATTGTCGGCGCGCTCAATCGTGGCCTGCTTGCGCGGATCCAGGCGTCCGGCCAACACGTATACGTGAGCCAGATGGCTTTGTCCCGCCGTTGCGGCAACGGTCAGACCATTGGTGATCACATGCAGGTCCTGATGTCCGCTTAACGCCTGCGCCAACGCATGAGCGGTCGTGCCGGCGTTAATAAGAATGCTGTCCCCGTCAGAAATGTATTGCATGGCGCATTCGGCAATAGCGGCCTTTTCAGCCGATTGCTGGCGATGTCTTTCCGCATAGTTATACATCTCATAGCGGGCGTTGCCTTCGGCAAGCACCTCTTGTGAAACCACCGCTCCGCCATGAGTGCGTTCAAGCAATCCTTTTTCACCCAACTCCAGCAAATCACGCCGGATGGTAATTGGCGAAGTGGAAAATGCGCGGGCCAGGTCCCGGACTGTCACGGCGTTGGTTTCCTGCATACGCGCCAGAATGCGCTGTTGACGTTCTGCTTTGAGCATATATGATCCCTTTGAGCGACGAGCCATGTCGATAACACGAACAAGCGTGATTCTATCTGATAGGCACAAAGATCGCAATTGATCGTTTATGTTCATATCAATGTCATATTTGATCGTTAAAGTAGCGTCATGAAATCACATACAACCTACAAAACGATCATTTTTGATCTGGATGGCACACTTTTGGACACCTGGCCCAGCCTGTTACAGGCCGTAAGCACAGCCGCTACAGGAGTGACCACGATTGAACCGGCCACGCTGCGCCTGGCATTAAGCCAGGGACTGAGCGCCATGTTTGCGCAGGCCGCAAAACAGATGGCACTGGACGCCGAAGCGACTCAAGCGTCTATACACGCCATGGAACGTACTTATTTTGAACAGGCGCTATCCGCAGCAGTGCCTTACCCAAAGACAAGTGAAATGCTCGCACAACTTCATGGCGCGGGCTTCACCCTGGCGCTGTGCACCAATCGTGATCGTGCCTCAACGCTGACTCTATTGGAACAGGTCAGTTGGCTATCCCTTTTTTCACATATTCATTGCCTGGACGATGGTTTGCCAGCCAAACCGGACCCGGCTGCCATTCTGGCCACCTTATCGCATCTGCAATGTCCGTTGCAGGATGCATTATTCGTAGGCGACTCCTGGGTCGACGCTCGTTGCGCGTCTCAGGCAGGCGTCGATTTTGCTGCCCATCTTTGCGGCTATCACACTGATCCAAGTGAACTGGCCGGTGCCGTGCTGAGCTACCGTCATGCACATGAGCTCAGTCAGTGGCTGGCCGCAAGATTTACCCTTAAACCGGAATTGCATTATGACTGATATTGTTCTTGATCACATCAGCAAGTCTTACGGCAGCACGACCGTTCTTGACAAGCTCTCACTGACCATTCGCAATGGCGAATTCCTAACCCTTCTCGGCGCGTCTGGTTGCGGAAAGTCAACCCTGCTCAAACTATTGGCCGGGCTGGAAATGCCCGATACCGGGACCATCAAAAAAGGGAGTACAGACCTGCTCACGCAGTCGCCCGGTGAAAGAGACTGCGCAATGGTGTTCCAGTCTTACGCACTCTATCCTCACATGACGGTAGGCGACAATATCTGCACGCCACTTTATATGCGTAGTCTGCACTTTACACAAAGGCTGCCGGGAGCACGCTGGATCAGCCCGGCGGCACGCCGCAAAACACACGATGCGCAACAGCAGGGGAAAAAAATTGCCGAGATCCTGGGCATTGCCCACCTATGGGATCGCAAACCGGTACAGCTCTCCGGTGGCCAGCGCCAGCGTGTTGCACTGGCGCGTGCGATGGTACGACGACCCTCCCTGTTTCTGTTTGATGAACCGCTTTCAAATCTGGATGCCAGCCTGCGCCAGTCGTTGCGCAGCGAAATCCGCCAACTGCATGATGAACTGGGTGTCACCTTCGTTTATGTCACGCACGACCAGCACGAAGCCATGTCCATGTCTGATCGTATCGCCGTCATGAAAAGCGGCCACATTCTGCAACTGGGTACACCTCAGGAAATCTATCACTCCCCCAGTCATACCGATGTTGCCGCCTTCGTGGGTGCTCCAAGGGTCAACTTTCTGACGATCACAAAAAATGCCTCGGGACACGCCTGCCTGCAGGATCAGCCAGTGTACGACCGCTTTCCACCGGCAGCAGCACAACTGGCATTTCGCCCGCAACAGGCGTCATTGATCGCCTCAGAAGGCACATTGAGTGTCAAAGGTCAGATTGCCCTGATCGAATTTACCGGGCCCGAATGCATGGTAACCATGCAAACTGCGGCCGGCGAAACGGTCGTTGTGGTACTGGAGAGGAATCCGCATTTGAAAACAGGTGATGTATTGCAGGTGTATGTGCCACATACTGCCTGGCACGTATTTGATGCGCAAGGTCACAGCCTGCACCGGCACGGCCAATGCCTGTCGTTGGCAGCCTAGGAGTGACGTATGCGCATCAAACCACTGCAACTATCGCTGTTACTCGGTCCATGCATGGTTTTAACGGTATTGCTGTTGATCGTGCCTCTGCTCATCGTGGCACTCATGTCTTTGACCGACTGGCAGTTCGGCGCCCCTGGCTGGAACTGGGTTGGACTGGGCAACTATGTGGATCTCTGGAACGACACGACCTTTCGTAAAAGCTTTGCCAACACCGTGTATTACCTGGTCATCGTATCTGTCTGTTCTATTGCGATCGGGCTCAGCGTTGCCTTGCTGATTGAATCCCATGCTTCCCTGCGCGGCTTTTATCGCACTGCTTTTTTCATGCCAGTTGCATCCACGCTGATCGCCATGGCGGTGGTATGGCAATTTCTCATGCATCCCACGGTTGGATTTCTGAACGAGATGCTGTCCTGGGTTGGCATAGGTCCCCAGAACTGGCTGAACGATTACGACCTGGCGCTGCCGTCACTGGCCGTGATCGGAATATGGCAAATGTCCGGCCTGGCGATGGTCATGTTTCTTGCAGGCCTGAAAAATATTCCAGTTGAATTACGCCACGCGAGTTTGCTGGACGGCATGCGCCATCCGCTGGACCGGCTGCTGCGAGTGACGCTGCCCATGCTGGGCCCCACCATGCTGTTCGTGGTTACCGTCTGCTGCATTCGCTCCCTGCAGGTTTTCGATACGGTTCACGCCCTCACTCAGGGCGGACCGAACAAGTCAACAGAAGTGCTCCTGCATACGATTTATTCCGAAGGCTTCGCTTTTTTCCGCATGGGTTACGCCGCCGCCATTGTGCTGGTGTTCGTCGCCTGCATTTTCATACTCACCTTAATCCAGCAGATTGGCATGGAAAAACGGACACATTACCAATGAAAAATCCAGCACACGCTTCGCTTTCCTGGCAAGTATTCCGACATGTCGTACTGATGGCGGGAGCTGCTGCGTTCCTGCTGCCCTTTGTCTGGATGCTGTCCACTTCCCCTGAAACCGGCAGATGAAATATTCCGTGAAGGTTTTCATCTTTTGCCGCAACACTGGGCCGCAATTGAAAACTATACCAAAGCACTGACGCAGGTACCGCTGCTGCGCTATTTATTCAATGGCGTCCTGGTTTGTGCAGGCATCCTGATTCTGCAAATCATCGTCGCGCTGCCTGCTGCCTATTGCTTTGCCAAGCTGCAGTTTCGGGGCAAACGGCTGGCCTGGGGATTAGTGTTGATGTCACTGATGATTCCCTTTCAGGCGACGGCGATTCCGCTATACATCCTGCTATATCACGCAGGCCTGCTGGACACCATGGCCGCTCTGATTATCCCGTTTATCGCTTCCGGCTTCGGTATTTTTCTGATGCGCCAGTTTTTCATGGGCGTACCCAATGACCTGATTCATGCAGCCCGCCTTGACGGCATGAACGAACTCGAACTGGTCTGGCGCGTCATGATGCCGGCCGCCATGCCAGCGCTGATCGCATTCTCAATCTTCTCCGTCGTGTGGCACTGGAACGATTATTTCTGGCCCTTGCTGGTTATCAATACCGCTGATCTTGCCACTCCACCGCTGGGAACCATGTTCTTCAAGAACGAAGAAGCCGGAACCGATTTCGGACCACTCATGGCGGGTACCGTCATTATCACACTACCACTCTTACTGTTTTTTCTGTCCGCGCAGAAGCGCTTTATCGAAGGTGTCACCCTCTCGGGTGTCAAAGGTTAACAAAAGGAATTTATGATGCAAACCAAACATTTATTACGCGCCCTGGCATGTCTGTCCCTGACGAGCAGCGCGGCCTATGCCGCCAAAATCGAACTCATCGTTGACTATCCCTATCCAGATGTATTCAATCAGGTACACGCAGACATTGCCAAACGCTTCACCGAAAAGTTTCCCGACTATACCGTTAAATTCCGCGCGCCTACGCCTGAATATGAAGGGGCCGCGCAGCAGGCATTACGCCATGCCGTTACCAGACAACTGGCCGACGTGTCCTATCAGGGTCTGAATCGCCAGCGCGTTTTTGTAGATCGCAATATCGCTGTAGAACTCACGCCATTCATTAACGCCGAAAAAGACTGGGATCAAAGCGGCTACAGTCCTGCTCTGCTCTCGCTGGGACAGGTCAATGGCAAACAGGTAGGCATCGGCTTTTCGCTATCGACCCCGATTGTTTACTACAACATGGATTTGCTGAGCAAAGTCGGCGTCAAGGAAGACGCGCTACCCCGGACCTGGGACGAGATCATTGCCGTCGCCGACAAGTCACGCCAGGCTAATCCCGGCACCAATGGGCTGCATTACGATTGGGAGATTACCGGCAACTGGCTGTGGCAAGCCATGGTATTCTCAAAAGGAGGCTCGATGCTGAATGCTGACGAAACCTCTGTGACGTTCAACGACAAAATCGGCCAGGAATCCATTGCACAGATGGGCCGTATGGTGGAAAACGGCACGATGCAGAATCTGCGTTACAAAGATGCAACCCAGCTTTTCGTGACCGGAAAAATGGCCGTCCTGTCTTCCTCTACATCACGACTGTCTGGCATCGCTGAGCAAATCGGCGACAAGTTCAAGATGGTCACTGGCTACTTTCCTGTTTATGGCGAGCAAGGCAAAGTCCCGGCTGGCGGCAACGTAGCAATGATGTTCACCAAGGATCCTGAACGCCAGAAAGCAGCCTGGGAATACATTAAATTTGCCACCGGCCCTGAAGGCGCAACCATTATGACCAAGGGCACCGGTTACTTCCCGGCCAACACTTTGCCTATTGACGATCCGGCCAAACTCAAAGGTTACTACGATATCAATCCCAATCAGTACACTGCAGTCAAACAGATGCCGTGGCTGACCGGCTGGTATGCGTTTCCTGGAGAGAACGGCCTGAAAATTACAGATGTGATAGACGATCGTCTGCAAACCGTATTTGATAAATCGGCTCAACCACAAGCAGCACTGGAAGCCATGGCGCAAGACGTACAGAATCTTCTGAAGTGAGATAAACAAAATGAAATTCATCCATCTGACTGATACGCATCTGGTTGCGGACGCTGGTTTGCTATACGGCACCAATCCAAAACAACGCCTGCAGCAGGCGGTAACGCACTTGCTGGCGCATCAGCCCGACGCTCAGGCCGTCGTCATTACCGGCGATCTCACACACTACGGACACGCTGAAGCGTACGTTCATCTGCGTGAATGTCTGGCGCCATTGACCATGCCGGTCTATCCTATCTTGGGCAATCACGACAGCCGGGAACGCTTCCTGCAACACTTTGCGCATATCGACACCGACGCTAACGGTTTTGTTCAATACGCCCGCGATTTCGGCCCATACCTTGCCCTGTTTCTTGATACCAACGAACCGGGTGTACATTGGGGCGTATATTGCGAGACGCGTGCAAGCTGGCTGCGCGCACGACTGGCCGAATCAAACAAACCGGTACTGCTGTTTATGCACCATCCCTTTTTTCCAATAGGCATTCGCAGTATGGACGCCCTCTCACTACTGGACACATCCGCTTTTTTGGGTGCGATTAACGGTTTTGAGCATCGCATCCGCCATGTCTTTTTCGGTCACATCCATCGGCCTATTTGTGGCACATTCCGGGGCATGGCGTATTCAACCCTGCACGGCACCAACCACCAGGTCGCATTGGACCTGCATAGCGATGCAAGCTGCATCTATGGCAGTCACGAGCGGTCACAGTATGGCGTGGTGATGCTCAATGAAGAGCAAGTCCTGATTCATGCAGAAGATTTTCTGAATAGCGACCAGCGCTATCGGCTGCATGAAATGGCTGACTACGCTATTGCCACCGCCTGATCTGCGAATCGCCTTGCTCGACTATCTGAGCAAGGCCATCAGAGCACTACCCAGCCAACCGCAGGGCGGCCTCACTTTGCGTGAGACCGGCCCGCTTGCGCATAATACGGTATCCATCCATGCGTAAAACGAGCTGCAACGCTTGCTCTATACGACGCTTTCTTTGCTCGTCCAGATCTTGTATGGGTTGAACTGAACCAAGCTGTCATAGATCTGGCTGCCGCTATTGGCGTACGCCACGGACTCCGCACACCTGACGCCTTGCAGGCAGCAAGTTGTCTTCAACTGGGACCACTGCATCTGTTACTGTCTGGTGATGCTATATTCCAACGGGTTCAGGGATTGAATGTGGTTATGCTAAGTTGAGTCTGCGAAAAAACCGGCTAGAGATCTCCGTCGCTTGCGTATAATACGCTCTCTGCCCACATTCTCGGTACCTGTCAGCATTCACTGACCCTAACAATTGCGATCAGCAGCCGGCCTCGCATAGACCGGCTCCGCCCCATACCTTCACAATTATCAACAGGAATTCCCCGTGCTCCACATTATCATGGCGGTCATTGGTCTATACGTCAGCGCGCGCGGTATCTGGCCGCTTTCCCTGAATCTGACCTCCAAAATCGTTTTAACCGTTGTCGTCCTTTGCATTGCCGAACATCACCTGATCACCCGCACCTGGTTTGGCTCTATGGCCTCCCCGGAAATTCCCGGCTTAGTATTGACATTGCTGGGCTGGGCATTTTGCGCGTTACTTCTGCTGGGATTTTTTATTCTCGTCAAAGACCTGCTAGGAATGGTGGCCTACCCGTTATCTGCGGAAACCGGTCGGGTCCTGCTCGCCTCACCCCGACTGCTTGCCGCTCTTACTGTTACCACCCTTGTGATCGCCGCCGTTGGGGTCTGGAATGCAGTGAAGATTCCAATGGTAAAAACGATTGAGATCGCATTACCCGGATTGCCCGCCGCTTTTGATGGCTTTCGTATTGTTCAACTGACCGACCTGCATGCCAGCCGCCTGCTACAACGGCCCTGGATGGCTGCGGTTGTAGACCGGGCCAACGCGCTTGACCCCGATCTGACCGTCATTACCGGTGACATGGTTGATGGCACCACGTCGGCCAGGGCGGATGATGTAAAGCCATTGCAGTCGCTGAAAGCTAAACACGGCGTCATGGCGATACCTGGCAATCATGAATACTATTCCGGCTACGAAAGCTGGCTGACCGTATATAAGCAACTCGGGCTGCACATGCTGATCAACCAGCATACGACGATCACACAGGAAAATCAGCAGCTGGTGATCGCCGGCGTCACAGACCATGCGGCCAACGGCTTTGGTCTGCCCGAACCGGATATCGCTGCTGCCCTGGATCAGGTGCCGGCCAACCAGACCGTCATCCTGCTCAGCCACCGCCCGACGGGGGCCGCCGCTAATGCCAAGGCGGGCGCATCCCTGCAACTGTCAGGGCACACCCATGGTGGCCAGATTCTGGGAGCACACGTGCTCGCGAAGATGGCCAATGAAGGCTTTGTCGATGGCTTATATGATGTCGCCGGCATGAAGCTGTATGTCAGCATGGGAACCGGTTTGTGGAACGGGTTTCCAGTGCGGCTGGGGCGCCCGTCGGAGATCACGCAGATCGTGCTGCGAACCCAACGTTAATCGGAACCTGTGCTGGTCGCCACTCAGAGCCCGGGCGGCATATATGACACGCTCAAGCAGAAAAAGCCTGCCCATGACCTGACACAGCTCAGGTCATTTTTTTGACACCGCCATCAGTACATTAATCACTTTTGTGATTTTGCAAAAAAAATTACACGGCCCTGTCATCATTTTTATGTTAAAGTAATTTTCAGCTAATTGTAAGAATCAACATTTTGCCTAAGCCAGACGCTACTGGTGGCTCTGACCTCACCAGTACACATTGAACGCGACCCTGCAGGGCACTGCGCTCAAGCCGCGCCGACCATTCCCGCTCTGACTCCGGTTTCTGACGGAGACAGTATTTGCGGCACCCTCTGGCAGCACCCCGATATTCAGGCGCCTACTTCAGACGTGATGGCGCATTTGCCCCGCAACATTCATCTTTGTTTGACATTGTTTTTTTGTTTAACAACAAAGGATCCAGATGACTGATCAGAGCCAGAGCAAAGCCAGACCCCAACCCCAGCTTTCCGTTTTTGATGCTGTCACAATTGTTGTCGGGCTGGTCGTAGGCATCGGCATCTTTCGTACCCCCTCGATTGTTGCGGCCAATGTAGCGTATGAATGGCTGTTTATCCTGGTCTGGATTGTCGGCGGACTGATCACACTTGTGGGCGCATTGTGCTACGCGGAACTGTCGGCGGCGCATCCACATGCCGGCGGTGAATATCATTTTCTGTCGCGCGCCTACGGTCGTTCCGTTGCCATGATGTTCGGCTGGGCGCGCTGTACGGTTATCCAGACCGGCGCCATCGCAGCGGTTGCCTTCATGCTTGGCGATTATGTGGCACAAATCGTTCCGCTGGGGCCATATGGCCCAGCCATCTATGCCGCCATATCGGTTATTGTCCTGACTACGGTCAATTTTATAGGAACAGCGGAAGGCAAGAACCTGCAGATTATCGTCACCTTCATCGAAATCGCAGCGGTTATCGCCATCATTTTATTCGGACTGACGGGCTCGGCAGACGTCCCCGCGAACACCGAAGTGAGCGCCGATCCGCAAACGGCGGCATTGGGAATGGCGATGATTTTCGTGCTGCTCACTTATGGCGGCTGGAACGAAGCCGCTTACCTCACAGGTGAGCTCAAGGATGCGCCACGCAACATTGCCAAAGTGCTCATGCTGGGTACGCTCATTCTGGTGACGCTTTACGTACTGACCAATCTGGCCCTGGTCTCTATTCTGGGCCTGGACGGGCTGCGCGCCTCCAATGCAGTTGCTGCAGATATGATGCATGTGGTCGCTGGCGAACCCGGCAGGATCGTGGTCACGCTGGCGATCATCGTCGCGGCCATCTCGACCCTGAACGCAACCATCTTTACCGGCGCCCGGGTGTTTTATGTCATGGCACGAGACATGACTATATTGCAATGGGTCGCAGTGTGGGACAGGCGCGGCAAAACACCGGCCAACGGCCAGATTATGCAAGGCATGATCGCTCTGGCACTGATCGCCATGGGGGCCATCACCCGCGACGGCTTCAAGGCCATGGTGGACTACACCGCGCCCGTCTTCTGGGCCTTCATGTTATTAGTGGGGCTATCGCTCTTCATACTTCGCAGGCGTCATCCTGATCGTATCCTGCCTTACAAAGTTCCCCTATACCCCATTACGCCCATTGTGTTTTGCCTGACCTGCCTGTACATGTTCTATGCCAGCGTTGTTTACACAGGCGTGGCAGCACTGATCGGCCTGGCCGTTCTGGCTGCCGGAGCGCCCATTCTCCTGTTCCGGATCAGGGATGACCAGGAGTCCGACGGCCCTCAGACACAAGCCGAAGTCACTGCTTTGAAGTAATTACCCCAACAGGAGAGAATCGATGACTATGCCTGCAAAACCCCTGGTTGCCGCCCTGCTGTTTGCCATGATGGTAAGCCCGCCGCTAGCCGCACAAACCGCCGCCACGCAATCGGACAGCAACCCCGCAGCCGAAAAATATACGCCTTCTGTCGGACAACAGGGCAAGGACGTGGTATGGGTGCCCACCTCACAGGCGCTGGTAGACCGCATGCTGGAAATGGCTGAACTGACTGCAGATGACCGGCTGGTTGATCTGGGCTCGGGTGACGGCAGACTGGTTATTACCGCCGCCAAGCGCGGCGCAGTCGCACGCGGCATTGAGTTCAACCCCGACATGGTCGCCATTTCAAAAGAGGCCGCAAAAACTGAAGGCGTGACCGAACGTGCCGTGTTTGAACAGGCTGACATTTTCGAATCCGATTTTTCAGATGCATCTGTCGTCACACTGTTTCTGCTACCCAGTCTGAATCTGCGCCTGCGTCCGACACTGCTGGACATGAAACCGGGGACCCGGGTGGTGTCCAATTCATTTGCAATGGAGGCATGGGAGCCGGATGAATCAGTCGAAGTTAAAGAGAACTGCACCAACTACTGCCATGCCTATAAATGGATCGTTCCGGCCCAGGTAGCTGGCACCTGGAAAATAGGCGAGCGTGAGCTTGAATTGAAGCAGACGTTCCAGATGCTGGATGGCACACTGAGCGACGGCACCAACGAACGGAGAATCAGTAACGCACGCCTGAACGGGGCGAGCATTACCTTTTCGGTCGATGGACAGACATACTCAGGCCAGGTAGATGATAAACAAATGCGTGGAACCATAGATGGCAAAACAGACTGGACAGCACAGCTGGTGTCCATGCAGTAGCCTGTGATAAAAAACGGCAGCATACCGCCACCCTGCAGGCTGTAGTTTGATCAGGCAGATGACGCCGCTATATCGGGTCGCAGAAAATGCGCTTCCAGTTGTTGTTGCACACCTACCGCGAAATTGTGTACGACTTCATTACACAGAAAACCGACATGCGGTGTCAACAACACGTTTGACATACTCAATAACGGGTGATCAGGTGACAGCGGTTCGTGGTCAAAAACATCCAGAGCACAAAAGGCTAGACGCTTGTGTTGCAGAGCATCGACCAGCGCCCCGGTATGGATAAGCTCTGCACGCGAAGTATTGACCAGAATCGCGTCCGGGCGCATCCAGCCCAGGCGCTCCCGGTTCAGCAAGTGACGCGTGGTTTCTGACGGCACAAGGTGCATACTAACCACCAGCGAGGTTTCCAGCAGCTCCTGTAAGGACACAGCAAGCACATCATGTTCAGCAGCGCGTTCCGCAGTCATATTCGGGCTCCATGTGACAACTTGCATGCCAAGCGCTTTACCGAATGCCGCCACACGCTGACCAATCTGCCCTAAACCGATCAAACCCAGTCGTTTACCTTCCATCACGGGTGGCATAAAAGCAGACACAGCGGGATTGCGCCAGCGGCTATTTGAGACCGATAGCGTTGATTGAGGCAGACGTTTAACTGCCGCCAGAATCAACGCCCAGGTATGCTCACAGGTACTGGCCTTGGATGGTCCCCATGCCGTGTGTCCGACATGTATGCCGGCGCGTTCGGCTGCCTCAGCATTCAGGGTGCGGTTGCGCGCGCCGGTGGAGATAATCCGCTGCAAGTCAGGCAATTGTGCAATCAGGTTGGCGTCCACAGGCGTTCGGTCCCGAAACAACACCAGCACCTGAGCTGCCGAGAGTGCCGCAGGCAAGGCCTGCGGATCCAGCTTTTGATTATGAATAATGACATTCGCCCGCGACCGAATAGTCCGCCAGTCAACGCGGTCGCGCAGGACATTCTCCCAGTCGTCCAATACGACAACAGTCGGTTTATGCTCCATATGCTTACCTGCTTAGCTGGCCTGTGCAACGAGTGCTCGCACATCCCCTGCCGCAGACAGGTCCCAGCACTGCTGAATCAGTTGGCGGGTCTTCTCTTCACCAAGGACCGGAACGGACATGGCCGCGAACTTGGCCACCAGATCATCGTCTGTCATCGGACGTTGCAGCGATCCAATCGCGTGATCTACGCGGACCTGCAGGCGTTTGCCATCCTTGAGTGTAGCCGTGGCCTCAACGGCCGCTTCATCAATTGTATCGTCCACAACAGCTACCACCTTGCGACGCGTTGCCACGACATCTTCGCGATTAACAATCGCATCGTCATACTCATCTTCAGAGGCCCTGCCGAAAATCAGGCCGGCAGCACAACCGTGATAAACGCTGAACTTGCCCTGCAGACCATCTGCCGGTTCTTTTTTCCCGGTCAGCTCCAGCACCAGTGAATGAACGCGCAAATCAAGACGCTCCAGATTGTCTGCCGTCACGCCCTGCTCTCTGAGTTGCACGCATGCGTCAATACTCGGATGGATCACAATACCGCAGGCAAAGGGCTTATATGCATTAAAGGAAATTTCAAAACGCTGGCCAAGCTCGTCTGTAATTTCATTCCAGTCAAACTTTGTTGATACCACCTGCGCGAAGCCCCGCGGTGCTTCAATCGCACGCGGGCTGGCGGTGAATCCCTCACGCGCCAGCAACGCTGACATCAGACCAGCCCGTGCAGCGCCACCAGGATGAAATGGCTTGGTCATAGTGCCGAACTGTTCACGCAGCCCCACAGGTTGCGAGGCGGCAATACCGAGTGCCATGGCTGTCTTGTCAGTATTCAGACCGAGCAGTCGCGCGCACGCAGCAGCAGCGCCTAGCGAGCCGGTAGAGCCTGTAATATGCCAACCCCTGTCGTAGTGATGAGGATAAATAGTGTTCCCAATACGGCATGCAACATCAATTCCCAGCACAATGGCATCGATAAGCTGGCGACCGCTGGCGCCGGTATGTTCTGCCAGCGCCAGCACCGCCGAGCAGACCGGACCGGCTGGGTGAATAATCGTTTTAAGGTGGGTATCATCAAAATCAAAAAGATGCGACGAAATGCCATTGACCAGAGCGGCGCTGCCAATATCTACCCTTTCCTGACGTCCGGCGATCATAGCCTGAGCGGCGGGCTCAAGGACCTGTACCGCGCGCATCGCAGCCAGAACCGCCTCGTGCTGCGATGCGCCCACAGCGCATCCAAGCCAGTTCAGGAAGGTGCGATGGGCCTCGTGCTCCACTGCATCGCTCCAGCCTTTTGAAGGATGGGTAGCAACAAACTCCGCCAGAATACGGGTAACCGCCGGGGCGTTCTGATCTGCTTCAACTTTGGTATTTACAGCCATGATAATCCTGATGAAATTTAATTAAAATATTACCAATGAAATAAGTCTGATTATTCGCCGGATTTATGCGTCCAGCCGGATATTCTGCTCCTGCGCCACTTTCTTCCAGCGCTCGAGATCTTTCTGAACATAGGCACCGAATTGCTGTGCGCTCATCGGCATCGGCAAAATAGCCTCAACTTGCAAGCGCTTTTCCAGTTCCGGCGTGATCAGGACAGCGTTGAGTGAGTCGTTGAGGGTTTTAACAATGTCATCTTTCAGGCCCCGCGGCCCGGACACACCGTACCACTGCAGGACATCGTCGAACCCTTTTACACCCAGCTCCTCGAACGTCGGGATATCCGGAAAACGCTCGCTGCGCTTGTTGCCTGTCAGTGCAATCGCGCGGACGGTTTTTGACACCAAATGTGGAACGGCAGCAGCCAACCCCGGAAACATCGCTTGCGTGCGCCCGCCAACCAGATCCTGAAACGCCGGGGCGATACCCTTATAGGCTATATGC
This sequence comes from Advenella mimigardefordensis DPN7, assembly GCF_000521505.1. Lineage (GTDB taxonomy): Bacteria > Pseudomonadota > Gammaproteobacteria > Burkholderiales > Burkholderiaceae_B > Advenella > Advenella mimigardefordensis. The sequence continues at coordinate 1,267,055 of NZ_CP003915.1, read as the reverse complement.
TGGGTTTGCAGGCCGGTGTCCTGTTTAAGCAATTCCATTAACAGATGGGTCAGTGATCCGGCGCCTGCCGAACCATAGTTGCTCGTGCCATTACGCTTGAAATAGTCAATAAATTCGGCGAGCGTTTTAATGGGTAGCTTGGCGTCAACAACCAGCACATTGGGCGTGCCGCCGATCATGCCCACCGGCGTATAATCTTTGAGCGGGTCATAAGATACTTTTCTGGTCGCGGGGCCGGTGCCCAGCGTTGCCACATAACCCTGCATGAGGGTATAGCCATCGGCCGGCGCACGCGCCGTGCGCTGGCAGGCAATCACCCCTCCGCCACCGCCAAGATTTTCAACTACGAAAGTGGTATTACCCATCTCCTTTCCCCATTCGCTGGTGGTGGCACGTGCCACATAATCGCTACCCCCACCGGCAGCAACGGGAACGATGTAACTGATGGGTTTGGCCGGATATTTGTCCTGCCCCAGGGAAATAGAAGGTAAAGCGATGGCGCCTGCTCCCATACTGAGCAGAAATGAACGACGATCCATGATATGTCTCCTCCGATATATTTCGGATGTGTTAGTGGTGAAGTACCGGCCTATACCCGCTGGCAAAGCGGCATGGTCAATATCTGATTAAAACGATTGAACGACAGTAGCGGTTGCTGCAAGCTCTTACATGTCGGCAAGACGTTTGTGTGCCTTGACCACATGATGTGACAGCAGTTCGGCGCAATGCAGCGCGCCGCCGATATTGTCTGCATCACGCAGCGCCTGCACAATGTCCTTGTGCTCGGCATTGGATTTGCGGCGGTGATCCGGCGTAGACAGATTCTTGACCCGGGCAAGATGCAGTTTCTGAATCACCTCGCGATAGCTTTTGGCAATTTCACGATTACCGGCAAATTCAATGAAATGCCAGTGAAAATGCAGGTTGGCGTTGTAGTACGCTTGCACATTACTATCCTGATTGGCCTGATCCATTTGCGCCACACATATATCCAGCAACGCCACCAGCTCCATGCGCCGCTCTGGCGACAACTGCGCCACCATCTGGCCTGCATGATTGTCCATCAGCGCACGGAACTGATACAGATCGTGTACCTCTTCTTCGGACAACTCCCGGATGTAAACGCCCGAGTGCTTGCGCGACACCACCAAGCCCATGCTTTCCAGCTCACGCAGCGCTTCGCGCACCGGCACACGGGACACCTTCATTTGCTCTACCAGTTCCGGCTCGCGCAAGGCTTGCCCCGGCGTTAACGTGCCCGACATGATCTGATTCAACAGATAGTCGCGTACCAGCTTACCCAGTGACGTGTTCTTGATGCCTTCGAACGTATCCTGTCCGACCTGCGCATTTAGCCAATCCATATGCATTTCCTTAATTTCGTATAATTGTATACGATTATACGAAAATTAAATTACGGGATTTCCCTAATCAGATTAGTGACGGCATCACAATCAAAATATTACGAGCCTCCATGACAACCCGCCAATAGCCGTCTTCTGTACCGTTGCTGCGTGCTAATATCTGACGAAAACCCGCATTTGCCCTTAATACAACAGCTAAACAGGTGCTCAATGAATACAGTCCGCACAACCAGCCAGAAACGTGACGCTTTTTTTCAATTGCACCAGTCCGGCTGCTTCACTATCCCGAATCCGTGGAATATCGGCACCGCGAGGTGCCTGGAACAAATGGGTTTTGCCGCACTGGCCTCAACCAGCTCCGGGCATGCCTACGCCAATGGCATGCCAGACGGCTCCCAGTCGCTGGATATGGTGCTGGCACATCTGAGTGAACTGGCTGCGGCAGTCACCATCCCGCTCAATGCCGATTTCGAGAACGGCTATGCCGACGATGTAGAACAGATGCAGCAAAACATCATCAAATGCGTTGCGACAGGTGTGGCGGGGCTGTCCATCGAAGATGCACCGCAGGGTGGCGCAGATGGCTTGTATGAATTCACAGTGGCGGTCTCGCGCATCCGTGCCGCGCGTGCCGCAATTGATCAGACAGGCGAGCGCGTGTTGCTCACGGCCAGAACCGAGGGATTTATACGCGGTGCGCCCAATCTTAAACAAACTACTCAGCGCATTGCCGCCTTCGTAGAGGCGGGAGCAGACTGCGTCTATGCCCCCGGCATCAAAACGGCAGAACAGATTAGTGCCGTGGTGAAGGCCGCCGGCGGATGCCCCGTCAATGTTTTGTGCGGCAGTGCGATCGGTATGACGGTCGCTGAGCTGGAACAACTCGGCGTGCGCAGGATCAGCGTAGGTGGCGCACTGGCGCGGGTTGCCATGGACAGTTTTCTAAGGGTTGCACAACAAATAGCCCTGGAAGGCAAATTCGATGGATTTGGCGGCATCGTTAGCGGCGAGGAGCTGGATCGACGATTTGCCGTCCAGCCCGATTCGCACTAGCTACACACGACACATAGAGCTCGTCGGTATTTCAGTTGCGCCGGCCAAGAACGATATCGGCTGGCACACCTCTGCCCGCGGCATTAGTACGCCACCTTTCAGTCCAGGCACACAACGACTATTCGCGCGCAGTTGGCCGCTGTTCCTGTGCAAATCGCACCACGGTTACGCCCACCTTCAACTGACGCAGGGACGGCATGACCAGAACACAATTGTCATAAGGCGTCACGATTGGCTGGTTGTTATCCTGCCCGATTTGTGTCCCGGCACGTGCGATACATTCCATCCCCTGGTAGGGTTCTGAAAAAGTCAGAGAAAGCGACGTTGCGACAACCGGTGCAGTTACGCGCAGCACCGTTTGCGGTCCTTTAGCCGTAAGCGCCCAATGCGCCGGCAGGTCGGCAGCAACCACGATCTGCGACTCAAGCAGAAAATGCGCGATCACGTTTCGCGCCGTATCAATAGAAGAGGGGTCGCCGTGATATCCGCATTCAATCAACA